>DASRPM010000127.1:0-13484 GCA_035646375.1 Vicinamibacterales bacterium | reverse complement strand
TTGCTCATCCTCGCGGCGGCGCTCGTGCCGACGCTGCTGTGGGCCGATCTCTCGAATCCCTTCATCTGGATCGCGATGGGCGCCACGGTGGGCTGCGGCGCGGTCGGCTTCCTTGACGACTACCTGAAGATCACGCGGCGTTCGCACCACGGGCTGTGGCCGCGCTACAAGATGGGCGGCCTGGTGGTCGTGGCCGCGGCCGTCGGCGTGGCGGTGCTGATGCTCTCGTATCAGAACCCGCCGCTCTACAACACGCGGGTGATCTTCCCGTTCTTCAAGAACCTGATTCCCGATCTCGGCGTCGGCTACGTGTTCTTCGCGGTGCTCGTGCTGGTGTGCACCACCAACGCCGTGAACCTCACCGACGGGCTCGACGGCCTGGCGATCAGCACCTTCGGCGTGGCGGCGGCGGCCTATACCGCGCTGGCCTACGTCACCGGGCACGCCGTGCTGGCGGACTACCTGCTGCTGGTGCGCTTTCAGCCGGCGGGCGAGCTGACTATTTTCTGCGGCGCGCTCGTCGGCGCCAGCCTCGGCTTCCTTTGGTACAACTCGTATCCCGCCGAGATCTTCATGGGCGACGTCGGCTCGCTCGGGCTCGGCGGCGCCATCGGCACCGTCGCGATCCTGATCAAGCAGGAGCTGCTCCTGCCGATCGTCGGCGGCGTCTGGGTGCTCGAGGCCGGGTCCGTCATCATCCAGGTCATCTCCTTCAAGACGACCGGCAAGCGCGTCTTCAAGATGTCGCCGCTCCATCACCATTTCGAGCTGATCGGCTGGAGCGAGCCCAAAGTGATCACCCGCTTCCTGATCCTGGCAGTGCTGTTCGCGCTGTTCAGCCTGACCACGTTGAAGCTGCGGTGAACCCATGGCCGAGCATGCTTTCTCCGTGGACGGGCGCCGCGTGGTCGTGGTGGGAGCGGCGCGCAGCGGCATCGCCGCCGCCGAGCTCCTGCGGAGAAGGGGGGCGCGCGTGACGCTCAGCGAGAGCCGCGCGTCGTTCGCGGAGGCCGAGGCGTTGGCGGCGTCGGGGGTGCACGTCGAAACCGGCGGTCATCAGGCCGCGACGCTGGCCGGCGCCGACCTCGTGGTGGTGAGTCCGGGCGTGCCGGTGGAGCAGCCGGCTTTTGCGGCCGCGCGCGAGAAGGGCGTCGAGATCATCGGCGAGCTCGAGCTCGCGTGGCGCTGGCTGAAGGGGCGCGTGATCGCCATCACCGGCACCAAGGGGAAGTCCACGACGACGACGCTCGTCGGCCGCATGCTCGATGCCGCCGGGCGGCACGTGCTCGTGGGCGGCAACATCGGCGTGCCGGTGAGCGCGCAGGTGGACGCGTCCACCGATCGGACGGTGCACGTCGTGGAGGTCAGCAGCTTCCAGCTGGCGACGACGACGAGGTTCCGTCCGTGGATCGCGGTGTGGCTCAACCTCACCGACGACCACCTCGATCGCCACGCGAGCCTGCAGGAATACGGCGACGCGAAGGCGCGCATCTTCGCCAATCAGGTGCCGAGCGACTTTGCCGTGGTCAACGCGGACGACGCCGCGGTGGCGCGCTACAGCGCACAGACCTTCGCGACGCGCGTGTGGTACTCGGGGGCGGATGCCGTCCCGGACGGCTACGCCGTGAGCGACGGCTGGATCGGACGTCAGACGGCGTCGGCGTTCGAACGGCTGGTGCCGGTGGCGGCGGTGCGCGTACCCGGCCGGCACATGCTCGGCAACGTCGTGGCCGCGACGGCCGCCGCCAACCTCGCGGGTGCGGGCGCCGGTCCCATCGAGCAGGCGGTGCGCGGGTTCACCGGGCTCGAGCACGTGATGGAGCCGGTGGGCGCCATCGGCAAGGTGCGCTTCGTCAACGACTCGAAGGCCACCAACGTCGGCGCCGCGCGCATGTCGATCGAGAGCTTCGAGGCGGGCGTCGTGGCGATCATCGGCGGTCACTACAAGGGCGGGAACTTCGGCGAGCTGAAGGACGCGCTCGCGGGCCGCGGCCGCGGCGTGGTGGCGATCGGCGAGGCGGCGGCGCAGGTGGAGGCGGCGATGGCGGGCGGCCCGCCGGTGGTGCGCGCGGACTCGATGGCCGAAGCGGTGGCGCGGGCGTACGACCTCGTGGGACACGAGGGCGTGGTCGTGCTGGCGCCGGCCTGCGCGAGCTTCGACTGGTTCCGCGACTACGCGGAGCGTGGGCGCAGTTTCAAACAGGAGGTGGCGCGACTGAAGTCGCGGATGGAGGGATGAGGCGGGTCTGAAGACCCGCAACTACGAATGCCTGCCGCGCCGAAGCGCGAAGCGCGGAGGCGGGTGAGCCGTGAGCAGTCGTCAGTCGGTTTGGCGCGGACGGGAGCCTACCGCTGGGAACGCAGACTAACCCCAGTCTGCGAGGTGGGTGGCCTGTCCCACGAGCCGGCTGATGACTGCTGACTGCTCACGGCGCGCCCCGCATAGAGCGCGGGTCGCGCGACGCTATCTGGCAAACCGGCTTAACGCCGGTTCGCAAGGGATCGGGATCTTACCCGATCCGCTGTGGATGTTTCGGTACGAGTGTGCAAGGACTTTAGGGGCTGGAAATGGCAAGAAAACTCAAATCTGACCGCGTCTTGTTCACCGCCACCGTGCTGCTGGTGTGCGCGAGCATCGTCATGGTCTACAGCGCCTCGGCCCTGGTGGCGCTCCAGAAGTTCGACCAGCCGAATCTGTTCCTGACCAAGCAGGCGCTCTGGACCGTGCTCGGCCTGGCGGTGCTGGCGGTCGCCATGCGCGTGGACTACCGCGCCTACCGCAACGACACCTTCATCTGGAGCGCCCTGGGTTTCGTGGCGCTCATGCTCGTCGCCGTGCTCTTCAGCTCGCCGGTCAACGGCACGCGGCGCTGGTTCGGTATCGGCGGCCTCGGCATCCAGCCGTCGGAGCTGGCGAAGGTGGTCGCGGTGCTCTTCACGGCGCTCGTGCTCGAGCGCCGCATGCACCGCATCGACGACCTGCGCTACTCGATGCTGCCGATCATGATCGTCGTCGGCGCGCTGTCCGGGCTCATCCTGCTGCAGCCCGACTTCGGCACCGCCATGTCGCTGCTGATCATCGTCGCAGCGATGGTGTTTGCGGCCGGCCTCAACTACCGCTATCTCGTCGGCACGCTGGTCGCCGTCACGCCGGTGGTCTACATCCTGCTGATGAGCGCCGACTACCGCCGCCGCCGGCTGCTCGCCTTCTGGGATCCATGGGCGGACCCGCAGGGCGACGGCTTCCAGATCATCCAGTCGCTGCTCGCGGTCGGATCGGGCGGCGTGTTCGGCCGTGGCCTGATGTCGGGGGTGCAGAAGCTGTACTACCTGCCGGAGCCTCACACCGACTTCATCTACGCGGTGATCGCCGAGGAGCTCGGCCTCATCGGGGCCACCTGCATCCTCATCTGCTTCTGCGTGATCGCATGGCGCGGCCTGCGCATCGCGTCGCGGGCGCAGGACGCCTTCGGCGCCTTTCTCGCGCTCGGCATCACCACGATGATCGGCGTGCAGGCGCTCGTGAACATGAGCGTCGTGCTCGGCCTGATGCCGACCAAGGGCATTCCGCTGCCGCTCGTGAGCGCCGGCGGATCGTCGCTGCTCATCAGTCTGCTCGGCATGGGCATCCTGCTCAACATCTCGCAGCACGAGGCGCAGGAATGAGCGGGCCGCCAGGCCGCCCGCCCGGAGGGCGGGCAATTAAACACTGCGCAACCGAGGCGGAGCCTGCGTGCCTGCTGATCCGAGGCGGAGCCTCGGTTGAGTGAGCGTTTCGCTGCTGATCGCCGGCGGTGGCACCGGGGGCCATCTGTTCCCGGGCGTGGCCGTGGCACGCGAGCTGATGGCCAGGATGCCGGGCGCGGCGGTGACGTTCGTCGGGACGGCGGCGGGCATCGAAGCGCGGGTGATTCCACGCGAAGGGCTGACGCTCGACACGATTCGAAGCGCCGGGCTGAAGGGGAAGTCGCCGGTGGCGCTGCTGCGCGGCCTGCTGCTGCTGCCGCTGAGCGCGTGGGACGCGTGGCGGGTGATCTCGCGGCGGCGGCCGTCGGTGGTGATTGGAGTGGGTGGCTACAGCTCGGGTCCGGTCGTGGCGCTGGCCGCCTTGCGCGGCGTGCCGACGCTGCTGATGGAACAGAACGCGACGCCAGGGCTGACCAATCGCCTGCTCTCGCGGCTGGTGCGGGCGGCGGCGGTGACCTACGAGGAGAGCCTGGCGACGTTCGGCCGCAAGGCGTTCGTGGCGGGGAATCCGGTGCGGCCCGAGTTCTTCGCCCCGTCCGCCGGCGGACCCGCGGCCTCCGACCGCGCGCGGGTGCTGGTGTTCGGCGGCTCGCAGGGCGCGCACGCCATCAACGTGGCGCTGGCCGAGGCCGCCCCGGCGCTGGCCGCGGCGGCGCCGGGTGTCGAGGTGACGCATCAGACCGGCGAACGGGATCTCTCGATGGTGCGTGACGCGTATGCGGCGGCCGGGCTCACGGCACGCGTCGAGCCGTTTCTCTACGAGATGGATCGCGAGATGCGCGCCGCAGACGTGATCGTGTGCCGCGCCGGCGCGACGACGCTGGCCGAGCTGACGGCGGCCGGGCGGGCCGCCATCCTCGTCCCGCTGCCGACGGCCACCGACGATCACCAGCGCCGCAACGCGGATGCGCTGGTGCGGCAGGGCGCGGCGCGCGTGATCGATCAGCGCGAGCTGACCGGCGCGCGGCTCGCGGAGGAGCTGTTGGGATTGGCGCGCGACGGCGCCGCGCGCGAGCGGATGGCGTTGGCGGCGCGTGGCATGGCGCGGCCGGATGCGGCGCGCGTCATCGTGGACCGCGTGCTGGCGCTCGCGGGTCGTGAAGGACAGACGTAGAAGGTGCTGGGGAGGACGCGGCGGATTCACTTCGTCGGGGTGGGCGGCATCGGGATGAGCGGCATCGCCGAACTGCTCGCGAATCTCGGCTACGCGGTGAGCGGCTCGGACGCGAAGCGGTCGGAGGTGACGGCGCGGCTCGAGTCGGCGTGCCGCGTCACGGTGTTCGAGGGGCACGCGGCGGCCAACGTCGGTGACGCCGACGTGGTCGTCTACTCGTCGGCGGTGAAGCCGGCGAATCCCGAGATCGCCGAGGCGGTGCGGCGGGGGATTCCGGTGATTCCGCGGGCCGAGATGCTCGCGGAACTGATGCGGCTGCGGTTTTCGATCGCCGTCGCCGGATCGCATGGCAAGACGACGACCACGTCGATGATCGCGCTCGTGCTCGAGCGCGCCGGGCTCGACCCGACGGCAGTGATCGGCGGGCGGTTGAGCGCCTTCGGCAGCAACGCGCGGCTGGGGCTTGGGAAATACATGGTGGCGGAAGCGGACGAGAGCGACCGGTCGTTTCTCATGCTGCTGCCGTCGATTGCGGTGATGACGAACATCGACCACGAGCACATGGACACATACGGCAGCTTCGAGGAGCTGCAGCGGGCGTTCGTCGACTTTGCGAACAAGGTGCCGTTCTACGGCTCGGTGGTGGCGTGTGTGGACGATCCGCACGTGCGCGCCGTGTGTCCGTCGATCGCGCGCCGGGTGGTGACCTACGGCCTCGACGCGCCGGCCGCCGGCGCCGAGGCGCCAGCCGTCAGCGGCCGCGGCGTCGAGCTGGGATCGTTCGGAGGGCGCTGCACCGTGTACCGGCGCGCCGGTGCCGGGGAGACACTGCTGGGAACATTGGAGCTTTCCGTGCCGGGGAGGCACAACCTGCAGAACGCCCTGGCCGCGGTGGCGGTGGCGGGCGAGCTGGGCATCGACTTCGCGCGCGTTGCGGCCACGCTGCGCGAATTCCACGGCGCCGAGCGCCGCTTCGAGCGCGTGGGCGAAGCCAATGGGGTCCTGGTGGTGGACGACTACGGCCACCACCCCACCGAGATCGCCGCCGTGCTGGCGGCGGCCCGCGTGACGCTCGGCCGCCGGCTGCTGGTGGCGTTTCAGCCGCACCGCTACACGCGCACCGAGCGGTTGATGCGCGAGTTCGGGCCCGCGTTCGCGGACGCCGACGAGGTCGTGCTCACCGACATCTATGCCGCGAGCGAAGAGCCGATTCCGGGCGTGACGGTGGAGGTGCTCGCCGAGTCGGTGGCGCGCGCCACCGGCCATCCCGTGCGGATCGTCAAGCCGCTCGACCGCCTGGCCGCCGAGCTCGCGGCCGCGGCGCGCCCCGGCGACGCCGTGCTCACGCTGGGCGCCGGATCGATTGCGTCGGTGCCGCTGCGACTGCTCGCGGCGCTGCGCGAGCGGGAGGCGCGAGGATGAGAACCGTCGCCGCTCCGAGCGACAAGCGGTTCCGCCGCGCGCACGTGTCACCCGCGCGCCGGCGCTGGAAGCCGTCGCGGGCCACGCTCATCCGCGTGGCCGTGGCGGTCGTGGTGGGCGTGTTCTGCGTGTATCAGTCGGTGGCCTTCGTGTTCACGACGGGTGCGCTGCAAGTGGCGCGCATCACCGTCGAGGGCAACCAGCGGATGTCGCGGGGCGAGGTGCTGTCGCGGCTCGAGGGGCTCGAGGGCGCGCACATGCTCACCGTGGACCTGGAAAACTGGCGCGAGCGGCTGCGCGGCGCGCCGTGGGTGGCCGACGCGACGCTGCGCCGGGTGTTCCCGCGCACCATCATGGTGGTCATCGCCGAGCGCGAGCCGATGGGCATCGGCCGTCTCAACGATCGGCTGATGCTCGTGGATCCCGAGGGGACGATCATCGACGAGTTCGGCCCCAACTACGCGACGCTCGATCTGCCGATTATCGACGGCCTCGCCGCCGGCGGCCCCACGCTCGTCGACGTCGAGCGCGCCATTCTGGCCAGCCGCCTGATTGCCGGCCTGCAGCAGCAGCCCGAGCTGGCGCGCCTGGTGTCGCAGATCGACGTCAGCGACGTGCGCGATGCCGCCGTGCTGCTCAAGAACGACACCGCCGTCCTGAAAGTGGGGCACGAGAAATTTGCCGAGCGCCTGCAGGCCTATCTGGAGCTGGCGCCGACGCTGCGAGAGCGCGTGGACGGGATCGACTACGTGGATCTGCGGTTCGACGAGCGGGTCTACGTGAGGCCGCGTGAACGCCGAAAAGGGGAGGACTAGTGGCGCGTAAAGAGCGATACGTCGTGGGCCTGGACGTCGGCACCTCGACGGTCACGTGCGTGGTGGCCGAAACCTTCGACGACGGCCGCTGCGACATCGTCGGCATCGGGGTGGCGGAGTCGCGCGGCATCAAGCGCGGCGTCGTCGTCAACCTCGAGGCGGCCGTGGACTCGATCAAGAAGGCGATCGAGGAAGCCGAGCTGATGGCCGGCGTGGAGATCGACTCGGTGCACCTGGCTCTGTCGGGCCCGCACGTGAAGGGGTTCAACAGCCGCGGCGTGATTGCCGTCGCCGGCAAGAACCGCGAGATCACCCGCGACGACGTGCGGCGCGCAATCGAGGCCGCCAAGGCGGTGACGCTGCCGAACGGCCGCGAGATCCTGCACGTGCTGCCGCAGGACTTCGTGGTGGACGAGCAGGACGGCATCGGCGCTCCCATCGGGATGATGGGCACGCGGCTCGAGGTGAACGTGCACATCGTCACCGGCGCCGCCTCCTCGACCCAGAACATCGTGTCGTGCGTCAACCGCGCCGGCGTCACCGTGGTGGACACGGTCATCGAGCAGCTGGCGGCCGCCGAAGCGGTGCTGACGCCCGACGAGAAGGAACTGGGCGTCGCGCTCGTGGACATCGGCGGCGGCACCGCCGATCTGGCCATCTTCGAGCGCGGCAGCCTGTGGCACACGGGCGTCGTGGCCGTCGGCGGCGAGCACTTCACGAACGACATCGCGGTCGGCCTTCGCACGCCGATCCCCGACGCCGAGAAGCTGAAGCGAAAGAGCGGCTGCGCGCTCTCGGCCATGGTGGACGAGAAGGACACCATCGAGGTGGCGAGCGTCGGCGGCCGCAAACCGCGGCTGATGGCGCGCCGCATCCTGTCGGAAATCCTGCAGCCGCGCGCCGAGGAGATCTTCCACCTGGTGTGGGACGAGATCCGGCGCGCGGGCTACGAGAAGTCGCTCAACTCGGGGATCGTGCTCACCGGCGGAGCCGCCATCCTCGAAGGCATGCCCGAGATCGCCGAGCAGATCTTCGACCTGCCGATTCGCCGCGGCCACCCCGCGGGGGTTGGCGGGCTGGCCGATCACGTGACGAGCCCCGTGTTCGCGACGCCGGTGGGGCTGGCGTTGTATGCGCATCGCAACCGGCCGCCGGACCTGGCCAGGGGAGGCGCCGGCGCGTTCAGCCGGATGACGGGCCGCATCTGGGGCATTTTCAAAGAGTTCTTCTGACCACTGACGGGAGGTTGGGTATGGCACGCGAACGCGAGCACTCGGATCTGCGCATGACGCTGGCATCTGACGCGCGACGGGGCGCGAAGATCAAGGTGATCGGCGTGGGCGGCGGCGGGAGCAACGCCGTCAACCGCATGGTCGAAGTGGGGCTGGGCGGCGTCGAGTTCATCGTCGCCAACACCGACTTGCAGGCGCTCGACCACGCGAAGTCGGCGGTCAAGCTCCAGATCGGACACAAGCTCACCAAGGGGCTCGGCGCCGGCGCCGATCCCAACATCGGACGCCAGGCGGCGCTCGAGGACACCGACAACATCATCCAGACGCTGTCGGGCGCCGACATGATCTTCGTGACCACCGGCCTCGGCGGCGGCACCGGCACCGGCGCCGCGCCGGTGATTGCCAGTCTGGCCAGCGAGCTCGGCGCGCTCACGATTGCGGTGGTCACCAAGCCGTTCCGCTTCGAGGGCAAGAAGCGGGCGCTGCAGGCCGAGGCCGGGCTCGAGGCGCTGCGCGACTGCGTCGACACCGTGATCACCATCCCCAACGAGCGGCTGCTCTCGATCATCGACCGCCGCACGACGATGAACGACGCCTTCACGCTGGCCGACGACGTGCTGCGGCAGGCGATTCAGGGCATCTCGGATCTCATTCTCGTGCCCGGGTTGATCAACCTCGACTTCGCCGACGTGAAGACCATCATGTCGGGCATGGGCGTGGCGATGATGGGCACCGGCATGGCCGAGGGCGAGAACCGCGCCATGCAGGCGGCGCAGAAGGCGATTGCCAGCCCGCTGCTCGAAGACAGCACGGTGAACGGCGCCCGCGGCGTGATCATCAACGTCACCGGCGGCCCGGATCTGTCCCTGATCGAGGTGAACGAGGCGTCGTGCGTGATCCAGGAAGCGGCGCACGAGGACGCCAACATCATCTTCGGCGCCGTGGTCGATCCCGAGCTCGTGGGCAAGGTGAAGATCACGGTCATCGCCACCGGGTTCGACCGCAAGGCGAGCCGCGTGCCGGCGAGCGGCGCGTCGCAGACGCCGGTGGACATGACGCGCTACCAGGAGTACACGCAGCGCGTGATGGCCGCGGCCAATGGCGGCCCGATACCGGTGGACCCGGTCGAGGTGCCGCCGCAGCCGATCTCGCGCCGGCCCACCATCGAGGTGCCGCTGCGGAACGCCGACGCCGGGGCCAAATCCGTCAGGGCCGGGGCCGGCGGGGGCGCCGCCGAGGGGCAGGATCAGTCGTCGCACTTCGACGTTCCCGCATTTCTGCGCCGAACTTGAAAGCCTCTGGCCTCTAGCCTTTAGCCTCTCGGTACCACCTCTGTCGGCAGGAAAGCTCCTGCTAGAGGCCAAAGGCTAAAGGCCAAAGGCTTGCGGCGGTCAGGTACACTCGACAGACCGCCCATGGATCAATGGCAGCAGCGTGAACAGGCCAAGGCCCTCCTGGCCAAGGAAGTCGGCTACGTGCGGAAACCGCACGCCGGCCGCCTGCGCGTCGCGCTGGTCTTTCCCAACACCTACTTCGTCGGCATGTCCAACCTCGGCTTCCAGACGGTCTACCGTCTGTTCAACGCCGAGGACGGCATCGTGTGCGAGCGGGCCTTCCTGCCGCCCAAGAGCGAGGTGGCGGCGCTCAAGGAGTCGAGCGCGTCGCTCGTGACGCTCGAATCGCAGACGCTCGTCCGCGACTTCGACATCCTCGCCTTCTCGGTGTCGTTCGAGTGGGACTACACCAACGTGCTCACGATCCTGCGGCTCGCCGGCATTCCGGTGCGGGCCGATCAGCGCACGCACCACGACCCCCTGGTGATGATCGGCGGCGCCGTGACCTTCGTGAACCCGGAGCCGCTGGCGCTGTTTGCCGACGTGATTGCCGCCGGCGAGGGCGAAGCGCTGATTCCGCCGCTGCTCGAGGCGTTCCGCGAGGCGTCCGACCGTGACGACCTGCTGCAGCGGCTGGTGCAGACGCGCGGCTACTACGTGCCGTCCTTCTACGACGTGCACTACCGCGAGTCGGGATCCATCGAGCGCTTCGAGCCGAAGGCCGGGACGGGTGCGCCGGCCGTCGTCCGCAAGGCGGCACTGAAGACGACCGAAGCCGTCGATCCGCCGGTCACGTCGATCTTCACGCCCGACACCGAGTTCGGATCGCGCTTCCTCGTTGAAGTTGTACGCGGCTGCGCCAACCTGTGCCGCTTCTGCTGGGCGGGCTACAACTACCTGCCCGTCCGCTCGTTTCCCAAGGAGCGGATTCTGGAGCTCGCCGAGGCCGCACGGCCCTATTCCGCCAAGGCCGGGCTCGTGTCGATTGCGTTGTGCGATCACCCGGACATCGAGGAGATCCTCACGCGCCTGGCGGCCATGGGGTACAGCATCAGTCCGGCGTCGCTGCGGCTCGACGACCTGACGCCCACGTTGCTCAACCTGCTCCGGGCCAGCGGCGAGCGCACCGTGACGATTGCGCCTGAGGTCGGCTCCGACCGTCTCCGCAGGGTCGTCAACAAGACGGTGACCAACGACGAGATCCTCGAGGCCACCGAGCTGATCTTCGCGTCGGGCATGGAGAACCTGAAGCTCTATTACATGATCGGCATCCCCAGCGAGACCGACGCCGATCTCGTGGCGATCCGCGACCAGGTGCTGCAGATGCGCGACATCATGATGCGGCACGCCAAAGGGCGCGGGCAGGTGGGCCGCATCGTCGGCAGCGTCAACCCGCTCGTGCCCAAGCCCGGCACCGCGTATCAGTGGCTGCCGATGGAAAACGACGCGTCGATCGACCGCAAGATCAAACGGCTCCGGGCGCTGACGTCCGACATCGAGAACGTCTACTTCAACATCAAGTCCGAGCGGAGCTCCTTCTACCAGGCGTTGCTCTCGCTCGGCGACCGTCGCGTGGCGCCGGCCATCGAGGCGGCCGAGCGCAACGGCGGCAACTGGCGCGCCGCGGTCAAGGAAGCCGGCGTCGACGCCGACTTCTACGTCTTCCGCGACCGCTCGGACGACCCGGTGCTGCCGTGGGACATCATCGACGGCGGCATGAAGGACAGCTTCTTCCGCGCCGAGATGGCCAAGGCCACGCGGGAGGAGTGGACGCTCCCGCCCAAGCGCCAGAAGGACAACGCCCGGCTGCTGACGGTCCTCCAATAGTCAGCCCAGCGCTCCATTCCGTCTCACGGCCGGCAAAAGAGTTCTGTGCGGCCTCTGGCTCGACGAGATTCGAAAGGCGCTTCGTGACGAGCAGGAGTCCAGGCGCTGATTTACTCCGCGGGCGCTGGCACCCGGCGATAGACGGTCAGCACGTCGCCATCGACCGAGTAGGCATCCGTGATCAGCGTGAATCCGCCGAAGCCTCGCCTGGTCGTCTTCACCGACAGCGCCAAGTGATCGGCGACCAGTGTGAAGCTGGAGTCGTAGATGTACGCGAAGCGGTCGCCACCACGACGGCAAGCCGGAACGAGTCCGCTCTCATTGCCCTATCGCGGGATTCTACCGCGCGCCGCCGGTGTGTCCACGTGCCCGTACAGTCACGATCCTGGACTAGACTACGCAGCCATGACTGCTCGACGACTGCCGTTGCTCGTGTTCCTGCTCATCGGCTTGACCGGGGGGCGTCTCGCGACGTCCCAGGCGCCCGGGGGCGCGCCGGCGAAGCCGACGTTCCCGCCCAACGACCCTGTCACACGCGCGATGACCGCGGTCGACAACAAGGGCGGCGGCAACGAGACGGGCCCCTACGATGTCGTGGCCAACTGGCCTCAGAACTACTGCGGCAACGGCTTTGTCATCGGCGCCACCGCCGGCATCCTCGCGGAATCGCCGGATCGCGTCTTCATTTTCAGCCGCGGCTGCCTGCCGGTGATCCAGGACACGCGCACGCCGGCTGAGAACTTCATTCCGGCACGCAACGCCGCCAACTTCGACCTGTCGCAGGCGGATGCCTCGCGCCATCCGCGCTGGGACCACATCGTCAACGTCGTCGACCGCAACGGCCGGCTCGTCGAGTCGTGGGAGCAGCACAACAAGCTGTTCATCCGGCCGCACCGCGTGCAGATCAATCCCTACGACGCCGAGCGCCACGTCTGGCTCGTAGACGACGGTGCGCACTCGATCTACAAGTTCACCAACGACGGCAAGAAGCTGGTGATGACGCTCGGCGAGTTCAAGGTACCGGGCGACGACCAGCGCCATTTTGCCAGGCCGACCGAGATCGCGTGGCTCCCGGACGGGACCTTCTTCGTCAGCGACGGTTACACCAACACGCGCGTCGTCAAGTTCGATCCCAGTGGAAAGTTCCTCATGGCCTGGGGCATGAAAGGCAACGAGCCGATCGAAACCCGCCCGAACTACATGAACACGGTGCATGCCATTGCGATCGACGCGAAGCGCCGTGTCTACGTGAGCGACCGGGCCAATTCACGCGTGCAGGTGTTCGACGAGAACGGCAAGTTTCTCGATGTGTGGCCAGGCATCCGCCGTCCCTACTCGTTCCTCATGTCGGCGGACCAGCATCTGTGGATTGCCGACGGCAACACGCAGAAGATCCTGAAATACGACCTGAACGGCCGGCTGCTGTTCTCGTGGGGGACGTTCGGCCAGTTCCCAGGCGGGTTCTGGGGCGTGCACCAGTTCAGCGTCGACAGCGAAGGAAGCCTGTACACCGCCGACGTGCACATAGGCCGCCCGCAGAAGTTCCGCCCGAAGCCGGGCGCCAGCCGCGATCAGCTCGTTGGCGCACCGGTGCCGCTGGCGGCGCGCAAGTAGACGCGCGTCGGCATCGTATGGGACGAGCCCTCCGCTCCGTCGCCGCCGTTGCCGCCGCACTCGCGTTCGCCTCCCCGTCGGCCGGGCACCATAGCCCGGCCGTATTTGACCTGCGCACCGAGGTGACACTGACGGGCGTGATCACCGCGTTCCAGTTCAGGAATCCGCATCTCTTCATTCACGTGGAGGTGACGGACGGCAGCGACCTCGAGGGCGAGTGGGAAGTCGAGGCCCAGAGCCCACGCATCATGACGCTCTACGGCTGGTCTTCGAAATCGCTCGCGCGCGGAGCGCGTGTGGTCGTAGTCGCCAATCCCCCGCAACAGCGTGGCAAGAGGCTGGCGCTTGGCCGGTCGGTCCTGAAATCGGACGGCACGAC
>DASRPM010000126.1:0-26360 GCA_035646375.1 Vicinamibacterales bacterium | reverse complement strand
GCCCGTCCCGCACCGCGGCACCCGCAACGAGCCGGCACGCGTGGCCCTCGTGGCGGAGACCGTTGCGGCGCTCCGCGGCGAGGCGCCGGAACGGATCCGCGAGGCCACGACGGCCACATTCCGCCGCATCTTCAACCCGTAACCTCAAGACCACACACGGATTAGGGGACCACATTCGTTGACACTCCGCGCGCGGATATGGTGTGATCAACGCGGATTGAATCCCACCGCGCAGAAGTCGTCCGCCGCCGCCCTCGCGCAGCTGTTCGAGCCCATTCGCGACGACCTCCGCGCCGTGGAGCGCGAGTTCGCGCGGCACGTGCAGTCGCAGGTCTCCCTCATCCCCGCGATCGGCAGCTACATCCAGGACGGCGGGGGCAAACGCATCCGTCCCGCGGTGCTGTTGATGGCCGCCCGCATGTCGGGCTACACCGGCGGCGAGCTCGCCGTGCTCTACGCGTCGGTGGTGGAGTTCATCCACACCGCCACGCTCGTGCACGACGACATCATCGACGAGTCGGATTTGCGCCGCGGGCGCGAGGCCGTGCACACCAAGTGGGGCAATCACGTCACGGTGCTGTTCGGCGACTTCCTCTACCTGAAGTCGATGTCGCTGGCGCTCAGCCAGGATCGTATCGAGATCATCCGCCAGCTCTGCGAAGTGACACTGCGGATCGTCGAAGGCGAAATCTACCAGCTGACGAAGAACGGCGTCGCGGACCTGACCGAAGAGGAACACTTCGACATCGTGCGCCGGAAGACGGCGTATCTCTTCGCGGGCTGCGCCCGCATCGGCGGCCTGCTCGGCCCGACCACGCGCGAACAGCAGGACGCGCTGTGGGATTACGGTCTCAACATCGGCATGGCGTTCCAGATCGTGGACGACCTGCTGGACTTCACCGGCGACGAGGTGGTGCTGGGGAAGCCGGTGGGCGGCGACCTGCGGGAGGGCAAGATGACGCTCCCGGTCATCCACCTGCTGCAGCGGGATGGCGACGGCGCCGCGCTCATCCGCCGCATCGTGGAGGCGCGCGCCGCGACGCTCGACGAGTGGCGCGAGCTGCGCGCGATGCTGGTGCAGGCACGCTCGATCGACTACGCGCACCGTGCGGCGACCGACTTCGTCGAGCGCGCCAAGAAGGCGCTCTACGTGTTCCCGGCGTCGGACGCACGCGACGCGCTGATGTTCCTGCCCGACTACGTCATTTCCCGCGACCGCTGACGCCGGCGCGTCGCCCCCGACCCGAGGCCGTGAGCCCCGAGACCACGCCCGTCGAGCGCATCCAGGAGCTGCGGCGGCTGATCCGCCACCACGACGAGCGCTACTGGATCCTCAATCAGCCCGAGGTGACCGACGGCGAGTACGACGCGCTCATGAACGAGCTGCGCGCGCTCGAGGCAGCCCATCCCGAGCTCGTCACACCCACGTCGCCGACGCAGCGCGTCGGCGGGCGCGTGGCGGCCGGGTTCGAGACGGCGGATCACGCCGAGCCGATGCTCAGCCTCGACAACGCCTACTCGGAGGAGGACCTGCGGGCGTTCGACGACCGCGTGCGGCGCGGGCTTGGTGACGCGACGGGCGGCGAGCCGGTGCCATACGTGGCCGAGCTGAAGATCGACGGCCTCAGCATCGCGCTCACCTACGAGGACGGGCGGCTGACCCGGGCCGCGACACGCGGCAACGGCGCCACGGGCGAAGTGGTGACCCATAACGCGCGGACCATCCGGGCGATCCCGCTCGACCTCCCCAGTGGCACCGCCGCGCGGCTCGAGGTCCGCGGCGAGGTCTACCTGCCGAAGAGCGCCTTCGAGAAGGCGAACATGGAGCGCGAGGCCGCGGGCGAGCCGGTGTTCGCGAACCCCCGCAACACCGCCGCGGGCATGCTCCGCAACCTCGACCCCAGCCTGGTGGCGAAACGCGGCCTGCGCGCCTTCATCTATCAGCTCGTCGCGCCCGACGTGCCGCCGACCCACGCCGACACGCTGACGCTGCTCCGCGAGTGGGGCATGCCGGTGGAATCGCACTGGCGCCGCTGCCGCGGGATCGACGAGGTCATCGCGTTTTGCGGCGAATGGGCCGACGCGCGCCGCACGCTCGATTTCGAGACCGACGGCGTCGTCGTCAAGCTGGACGACGTCGAACGGCGGAAGGCGCTCGGCACGACCAGCAAGTTCCCGCGCTGGGCGGTCGCATTCAAGTTTCCGGCCGAGCAGAAGACCACGAAGCTGCTCAAGATCGCGGTCAACGTCGGCCGCACCGGTGCCGTGACGCCCTTCGCCATGCTGGAGCCGGTGTTCGTGGCCGGGTCGACGATCTCGATGGCGACGCTGCACAACGCCGACGACCTCGCGCGCAAGGACATCCGCGAGGGCGACTGGGTGATTATCGAGAAGGCGGGCGACGTCATCCCTCGTGTGGTCGGACCGGTGATCAGCCGCCGCGAACCCGGCGTCGAGCCGTGGGTGATGCCAACCCAGTGCCCGCTGTGTCACACCGCGTTGCACCGCGACGAGGGCGAGGCCGTCTGGCGCTGCGAGAACACCTCGTGCCCCTCGAAGCTGCAGCGCGGCCTCGAGCACTTCGCGTCGCGCGGCTCCATGAACATCGAGGGGCTGGGGGAGTCGCTCATCGCGCAGCTGCTCGCGAGCGGCCTGGTCCACGACTACGCCGACCTCTACGTCTTGACCGTGGAGCAGATCGCGGGCCTCACCGCCACGTCCACGCGCCACGACGGCAAGGAGATCGCGCGCCGCTTCGGCGAGAAGAACGCGGCGAAAGTCGTGGAGCAGATCGACCGGAGCCGGCAGGCCGGGCTGGCGCGCGTCATCTACGGCCTCGGCATCCGACACGTGGGGGAGCGCGGGGCCCAGGTGCTCGCTCAGGCCTTCGGATCGATCGACGCCATCGCCCAGGCGGCGCCGGCACAGCTCGAGCAGACGCACGAGATCGGCCCGGTGCTCGCCGAGTCGGTGCGGGCCTGGTTCGACGAGCCCGCCAACCAGCAGCTGATCCAGCGGCTGCGGCAGAACGGCGTGCGCCTGGACGCCACCGAGGCGGAGCGGGCACGCGCCACGGCGTCGGGTCCGCTGACGGGCAGGACGTATGTGCTCACGGGCACGCTGGCCACCATGACCCGCGAGGAAGCCACCGAGGCGATCGAGCGGCTCGGCGGCAAGGTGGCCGGGTCGGTGAGCAAGAAGACCACGGCCGTGGTGGTCGGCGCCGACCCCGGCAGCAAAGCCGAGAAGGCGGGGACGCTGGGCATTCCGGTGCTGGACGAGGACGCCTTCCGGCAGCTGGTTGCGGGATAATGGGCGAGCGGCACAGCAGCCTCCTTTGACGATGCCTTCACACCTGAGCAGCCGGTTCGCCGCGATCACCATCGGCCTGGCCATGGCCGTCGGCGCGATGATTGGCCTCGTCCTGGCCGGCAGCCTGACGCCGTCTCCGGCGCACTCCGCCCCCGGCACCGGGCGAGTCACGGCCACGCCCACGATCAAGGCCGTGGCGCCGGCGGGCGCCGCGTCGTTCGCGGACATCGCCGATCAGCTCAACCCGGCGGTCGTGACCATCGACGCGTCGGCGCGCGGCTCGCGTTACCGGCGTCTGGGGACGGGCACCGCTCCCGAGCCGTCACAGGACTCGCTCGGCCGCGGCGGGGAGCGTGAGCGCGACGGCCCGCGCCGCGGGGCAGGCACGGGGTTCCTCGTGGACGCCGAGGGCTTCATCCTGACGAATCATCACGTCGTGGACGCGGCCGAGCGCATCATCGTGCGGCTGTCCGACGGACGCGCCCTGCGGGCCCGGGTCGTCGGCTCGGATCCCGACACCGACATCGCGCTCATCAAGATCGACTCGCCGACGCCGTTGCCTTACGCCCGGCTGGGCGACTCCGACACGCTGCGCGTGGGCGAATGGGTGGTGGCCATCGGCAACCCGCTCGCCTACGAGCACACGGTGACGGTGGGCGTCGTCAGCTTCATCGGCCGCAAGCTCTTCGACTCGTCGTTCGACCGCTACATCCAGACCGACGCCGCCATCAATCTGGGCAACAGCGGCGGCCCGCTGATCAACGCGCGCGGCGAAGTGGTGGGCATCAACGCCGCCGTGAGCTCACGCGCGACCAGCATCGGCTTCGCCGTACCGATCAACCAGGCGGTGGCCATCCTGCCGCAGCTGCGCGAGACCGGCCGCGTGACGCGCGGCTACATCGGCGTGAAGCTGCGGACGGTCGACGCCGACCTGCAGCGCTCGTTGCGGCTGTCGTCGGCGTCGGGAGCCCTCGTGCAGGACGTGGCGCCAGGCTCGCCGGGCGAGCGGGCCGGCCTGCGGCCCTACGACGTCATCACCGCGGTGGACGGCGCCACGGTGTCGGGTGACGACGAGCTGATTTCCACGGTGGCGCGCCGGCAGCCCGGCACCTCGGCGACGCTGACGCTGCTGCGCGACGGGCGCATCGTGACGCTGCCGGTCAAGCTCGCCGAGCGGCCGCAGCGGGAGCGCGCCACGGCGGCCGACGCGCCGGTGCCCTCCGGGTCGCGCGGATCGCTGCTCGGCCTCTCGGTGCGTTCTCTCGACCCGGACTTCGTGATGCGCTACCACGTGCCCGACAGCGTCCGCGGGGTCGTCGTGTGGCGGGTCGACGCCGTCAGCCCGGCGATCGACGCCGACATCGAGCGCGGCGACGTGATCCTCGAGATCGACCGCAGGCCCGTCCGCTCCGTCGAGGAGTACGATCGCGCCGTGGCCCAGGCGCGTCCCGGCGACGTGCTGGCCTTTTACGTCTACAAGCCGAGCGTGGACGAGCGGCGGCTCTCGACCGTGCGCATCGACGACGCTCCCCCGCGCTAGACGTCTTGCAGATCCGGAAACGATGCCAGCCATGAAGCCGCGCATCCTGGTCATCGACGACGAGGGTGCCATCCGCGACTCGCTGCGGATGATTCTCGAGTACGAGGACTATCAGTTCGTGGGTGCCGCCAGCGGCCAGGAAGGGCTGGCGCTGGCGCAGCGGGAGCGCCCCGACCTGGTGCTGCTCGACATCAAGATGCCGGGCATGGACGGCATGGAGGTGCTGCGCAAGCTGCGCGCCCTCGACGAGACGCTGCCCGTGGTGATGATTTCCGGCCACGGCACGACGGCCACCGCCGTGGACGCCATCCGGTCGGGCGCCATCGACTTCCTCGACAAGCCGCTCAGCAGCGAACGGGTGATCGTCACCCTGCGCAACGCGCTGACGCAGTCGGAGCTGCGCACCGAGAACCGCGAGCTGCGCCTCGCGATGGAGTCGAAGTACGAGATCGTGGGGTCGAGCCCGGCCCTGCGGCTGGTGCTCGACGCCGTCAAGCGCGCCGCGCCCACCAACGCTACGGTGATGCTGCTCGGCGAGAGCGGCGTCGGCAAAGAGCTCGTGGCGCGCACCATCCACCGCAACAGCCCGCGCAACGGCCAGCGCTTCGTGCAGGTGAACTGCGCCGCCATCCCGGAGGAGCTCATCGAATCGGAGCTGTTCGGCCACGAGAAGGGGTCGTTCACCGGCGCCACCGAGAAGCAGATCGGCAAATTCGAGCAGGCCGATCGCGGCAGCATCTTCCTGGACGAAGTGGGCGACATGAGCCCGAAGACGCAGGCCAAGGTGCTGCGGGTGCTGCAGGAGCAGGAGGTCGAACGGCTCGGATCCGCGCGCACGACGAAGGTGGACGTGCGGGTGATCTCGGCGACCAACAAGGACCTCGAGGAGGGCATCCGGCGCGGGGAGTTCCGCGAGGATCTCTTCTTCCGGCTCAACGTGATCCCGATTACCGTGCCGCCGCTTCGCGAACGCCGCGAGGACATTCCGCTGCTGGTGCAGCACTTCGCGCGCCGAGCGTCCGAGGAGCACAATCTCAAGCCGCGGAAGTTCGACGGGAGCGCGATGGAGGTGCTGCAGCGCTACCGCTGGCGCGGCAACATCCGCGAGCTGCGCAATGCCGTGGATCGCCTGCTCATCATGGCGCCGAACGACGTCATCCGGGCCGACGACCTGCCGCGCGAGTACCTCGCCGGCGGCACGCCGGTGTCCGCTCACGCGCCCGCGCGAACGGCACCCGTCGAGGACGGGGCGGCCCCCGCGCCCGAATCGCGCGAGGCGGAGGGCCCGGCAGCCGCCGGCACGTTGCGAGAGTTCAAGGACGCCGCCGAGCGCGCCTATCTGGTGCAGAAGCTGCGCGAGAACAGCTGGAACATCTCGAAGACCGCGGAGGTCATCGATACCCCGCGCAGCAACTTGTACAAGAAACTGGAGCAATATCGCATCAGTCAGGAAACGGACGGATAGCCTGCCATAATTGAACGGTCGCAGCTGGACAGACGATCGCCGGTTCTCGTACGGGTGAGGCTGAAGAGCCTCTCCAACGGCGGGAGCGGGAGGAAAGTCCGAACTCCGAAGGGCAGTGCGCCGGGTAACGCCCGGGCAGAGCAATCTGACGGACTAGTGGCACAGAAAAAATACCGCCCGACTTCGCGCTCACGCGCTTCGTCGTGGCAAGCCCGCGAGGGCCTGCCGCGCCGTAGCTCGCCGGACCGAAAGGGATGGTGAGCGGAGGAGGGTAAGGGTGAAAAGGTGCGGTAAGAGCGCACCGCGCCGCCGGTAACGGTGGTGGCAGGCAAAACCCCGCACGGAGCAAGACCAAATAGGGCGGCAACGGCGCATGCCGACCAGGGCCCGGTTCGCCTGGCCACGGAAGGTAGCGCCGAACGGACGGCCCGTCCGTTGTCGCCGGGTAGGTCGCTTGAGCCCGCGAGCAATCCCGGGCCTAGAGGAATGATCGTCACGCCGTAGCGCTTCAGGCCGTGAGGCCTGAAGCGCGAAGGCGGACAGGATTCGGCTTATCGGCCAGCTGCGACGTTTGTTCAACGGCCCGGCCTCCGGCCGGGCGGCAATGTGTTGGTAAAAGGGGCCCGGCATCCGGGCCGACACTCGCTATATGGCTCACTATCTCGTTACCGGGGGCGCCGGCTTCATCGGCTCCCATCTGGCTGAGGCCCTCGTCCGGCGCGGCGAGACCGTGCGCGTCGTGGACAGCCTGGTGACGGGCAAGCGTCAGAACCTCGCGCATCTTCCGGGCGTGGAGTTCCTGCACGGCGATCTTGCCGACGCCGACGTGGCGCGCGACGCCGTGCGCGGCGTGGACTACGTGCTGCACCAGGCCGCCATCCCGTCGGTCCCGCGATCGGTCGAGGATCCAGTCACCTCGAATCGCGCCAACATCGTCGCCTCGCTCAATCTCCTGGTGGCCGCGCGCGACGCCAAGGTGCGCCGCGTAGTGTACGCCGGCTCGTCGTCGGCCTACGGCAACACCCCCACGCTGCCCAAGGTCGAGACGATGCCGACGGCGCCGCTTTCGCCCTACGCGCTGCAGAAGCTCGTGGCCGAGCAGTACTGCCAGATGTTCACCACGCTCTACGGCCTCGAGACGGTGACGACGCGGTACTTCAACGTGTTCGGGCCGCGGCAGGATCCGTCGTCGCCGTATTCGGGCGTCATCTCGCTCTTCATCAGCGCGCTCTGCGAGGGCCGGCAACCGAAGATCTACGGCGACGGCGAGCACACGCGGGACTTCACCTTCGTGGCCAACGTGGTGGACGGCGTGCTGAAGGCCTGCCACGCGCCGAAGGCGAGCGGGGAAGTGATCAACGTCGCCACCGGCGGCCGCATCTCGCTCAACCACCTGTTCGCGACCGTGCGCGACCTGGTCGGCGCCACGGTCGATCCGATCTACGCCGAGCCGCGCGCCGGCGACGTGAAGGACTCGCAGGCCGACATCACGAAGGCCCGCCAGCTGCTGGGCTACTCGCCGACCGTCTCGTTCGAGGATGGACTCGAGCAGACCGTGGAGTGGTACCGGTCGTCGATGACGACGGCATGAACGTCGGCTTAAGGCTTAGGGCTTAGGGCTCTCACGCCCGTTCGCTGCAGGTTCCCGTCGAGCGGCGTTGAACAGGCCGATCCCAACCGCGAACAGTATCGACTCCGCCGGGAAAGGGCCGGATACCGCAACCGCTTTACCGCACTGACCTTAGAGGATCAGTAGCTCTGGCACGCGGCTTGAGTATGCCAGGCTGGAGAGGTCACATGCTTGAAGCCCTCTGGCGGGACCTGAGACACGGGGCCCGGTTGTTGGTCAAGAACCCAGGCTTTTCTCTTGTCGCGGTCGTATCGATTGCCATTGGCGTCGGCGTCAACGCTGCGATGTTCAGCATGGCCGACGCCCTCATGCTGCGCCCGCTGCAGGTTCCGAGGGCCAGGGAGCTGGTGGCGGTAAGCGCCACGACTCCTCAGGAGAGCGCTGGCGTTCTCCGCAATCGCTCGCTCTCGTATCGAGACTACGTCGATCTGCGTGATCGGACGCGGAGCTTTGCCGGCCTCGTCGCATACCAAGTCTTTGTCACGAGCTTTGCGAATCCCGGCGCCGAGCCCGCCCAGATCAGGCTCGGGCTGGCAGTCAGTGGCAACTTCTTCGACACACTCGGACTCCAGCCCGCTCTCGGGCGTTTCTTCCTTCCCGACGAGGACCGGGTCGCCGGACGAGACGCTGTTTTGGTGCTGGCGCACGACACGTGGACCGAGCAGTTCGGCTCCGATCCTCGGATTCTCGAGCAACGAATTCGTCTGGGTGACGAGCAGTTCAGTGTGGTCGGCGTCGCGCCCGCCAGTTTCCCGGGTATGAGCCCGGTTCTCCATCCGGCGTTCTACATCCCTCTCGCGATCACGCCCACGTTGGCGGGCTCACTGCCAGACGCCCTGGAGCGTCGCGATATTCGCAATCTGGACGTCAAGGGTCGCCTGAACCCTGGCGTCTCCCTCGAGCAGGCCCAACACGAGCTCGGTGTCATCGCGACAAGCTTGGAGCGGACATACCCGGACACCAACCGGAACTACGGCCTGCTGGTCAGAACCGACTTCAAGGCGAGGCTGGAGGACAGTGGGCCCGGGGCGCCGGCGGCGTTCATGGTGATGACGCTGGCGTTCGTGGTGCTCCTGGTCGCGTGTGCAAACGTGGCCGGACTCCTGACGAGCCGTGCGCCGGCACGGATGCGGGAGATCGCATTGCGCATGGCAATCGGCGGCGGCCGGTTTCGCGTGATCCGTCAACTCGTCACTGAAAGTCTCCTGATTGCAGCCGGTGGCGGCGCGCTGGGTCTGGCGATCGGCTATGGCCTGATCCGGGTGTTCGACCGGTTCGAGGTGCCGAGCGATATCGGAACCAGGGTGACATTCGAGCTCGACCGGCGTGTGCTCGTCGTCGGCCTGATCCTGGCCGCGGCCAGCGCGCTGTTCTCGAGCCTGGTCCCTGCATGGCGCGCAACGCAGGTGAGCGATCTCTCGGGGACCCTCAGAAACACATCTGGATCGGGCGCTCGATCGAGTCGCCTGTGGGGCCGCAACAGTCTCGTCGCCGGGCAGGTCGCGCTGTCGGTGGTGCTGCTGACAATGTCCGTGTTCCTCTACCGCGCGTTCCAGGCGGAATTTGGACAGGGACCTGGATTCCGTACGGAGCGCATGGCCCTGATGAACCTCGAGCCGAGGCTCGCGCGCTACGACACGCTCCGAACGGATGCGCTCTTCAAGCTCCTCAAGGAGCGGGCCCAAGCGATTCCTGGCGTCACGTCGGTTGGGTTGACGTCGGCGGTGCCCATGAGCCAGGACTACACGGACACGGCGGCGATCGTTCCCGAGGGTTATCAGTTGCCTCCCGGGACGGAAAGCATCACCGTGCAGGCGGCGCGCATCGACGAAGGCTATCTGGACACGATGGGCATCCCGATGGTCAGTGGGCGCGCGTTCCGGTCCGCTGATACGCCGCTCACGCCGCGCGAGGTGATCGTGAACAGGACGCTGGCCGCGCGCTACTGGCCCGGACAGAATCCAGTTGGCAAACGGGTTCGAGTCGGAGGTCGGAGTGCGCCGTGGTCCGAGATCGTCGGCGTGGCCTCTGACAGCAAGTACTCGTGGATCGCAGAGGCGCCCACGGCATTCGTCTACCTGCCCCGCGTGCAGGACGGCGGCCTCCGCAGCACGCTTGTCGTGGCCACCGACGGCAACTCAGCCGACATTGCGGCGCCGCTGCGCCAGATCGTCCGTGAGGTCGATCCCAATCTGCCCATCGCCAGTATCCGTACGATGGAGGATTTCTATGAGGGCAGCGCGGTCAAGGGAATCGTCAACCTCGTCCGGATCGTCAGCGGCATGGGGTTGATGGGGATGGCGCTGGCGATGGTGGGCCTCTACGGTCTCGTCGCGTACGTCGCGGCGCGCCGGACACGCGAGATCGGTATCCGCATTGCGGTGGGTGCGGATCCAGCCTCGATACGGCGGATGGTGCTGCGCCACGGGCTGATGCTTGCGATGGGGGGCGCGGCTGTTGGAATCGTGGCAAGCGCAGCCGGAAGCGGCCTGCTGCGCGCGATGTTCCCCAGCACGCAGGGGATCGATCTCGCCACCTACGTCTTCGTGGTTACAGCGATGATCGTCGTGGTGCTGGCGGCGACCTACGTTCCCGCACGACGCGCCGCCCGCACCAATCCCTTGGTCGCTCTGCGTACGGACTGAGACGTTCCTCGGGCTGGTGATTCTGATTCCTGACCAGGCCGGCTCAAGGACGTGGGTTCAAGCTCGGGCAAGAACACTGCGCTGATTGTGAACCTCCGCGGCTTAGGGACCGTAATTCCCGGACATGGCACGCCTTCTCGCCGCGCTCCTGACCACTGCGGTTGCCGCCGCCCTTGCGGCCGCCACAGTGTCTGCCCAGACCGACACCAGACCGGCGTTTGCCGTCGCCACCATCAAGAAGAACACCAGCGGTGACGCCGCGCGGGGGATGCGGCTGCAACCGGGCGGACGGATCGTGGTCACGAACCAGCCGCTGCGGCAGCTGATCACCTTCGCCTACAGCCTGCAGCCGCAGCAGCTCGTGGGCGGGCCGTCCTGGCTCGACACCGATCGCTTCGACATTACGGCCCAGGCCGAAGGCAACATCAGCCCCACGCCTCCGGGAGGCCCGCCCGGGCCGGCGCAGCTGATGATGCAGCGGCTGCTCGCCGAGCGTTTCGGCCTGGTCGTGCACACCGAGTCGCGCGAGCTGCCGGTGTACGCGCTCACCGTCGCGCGGCCCGACGGCCGGCTGGGCCCCCGGATCAAGCCAGCCGCCACCGACTGCCTGGTGCTGATGACGCAGGCCCCCGGTGGCGTCCCGGTGCAGGCGCCGCGCCTGCCCGACGGCCGGCCGGCCTGCGGCGTCACACGAGACGGCACCGGCCGAGTGATGGCGGGCGGCACCACCATGACGATGCTGGCCATCTCGATGCTGACCGGTCCGGCGGGACGGCTCGTCGTGGACCGCACCGGTCTCACGGGCGCCTACGACTTCGATTTCGAGTTCGCGATGGACCCGGCACCAGGCGCGGCACCGCCCCCCGGCGGCGCAACCGCGGTTTCCGATCGCCCCGGGCTCTTCACCGCGCTGGAGGAGCAGCTCGGTCTCAAGCTGCAGGCCACGCGCGCGCCGATCGACGTGACCGTGATCGACCGCGTCACCCCGCCAACAGAGAACTGAGCGCCGCGACGCACGACAACCACAGTTCACGGGTGCAAGACCTCGCCTCGCACCCGCCGCGACCCTCCGTCGCCAAACCCCGCCTGCCCAACGCGTTAGTGCGACAGCGCTGATCGCGCCGCGCCGGCCCTTGCCTTGCTCCCCGTCACGCTGTCCCGGCGGGCGGCGCGTCAACAACGTGCACCCGGCCCGTTGCCTCGCCAACCGTGCGCCGGGACGCTCGAAGCAGAGCGTTGAGGGCGCGATGTGGCAGGACGACGCGCGAAGCACCAGTCATTCAACTCCGCATCACCCCGGCGGCACCGCTGCCGCGCCTGCCACGTGCGGACAGGAGAGGAACCATGAGTCGAGTACTGGTGGCGGCGCTGGTGATCACGCTCGGCGTGGCGGCGCAGACGGCGGCGGCCCAGGACACGCCGCGTCCCACGGCGGCCGCGGCAGGCGCGCCAATCAATCTGAACTCCGCCTCCGTGGCGCAGCTCGAGGGGCTGCCCGGCATCGGCCGCGCCACGGCGGAACGGATCGTCGAATACCGCCAGAAGAACGGCGGCTTCAAGAAGCCCGAGGACCTGATGAACGTGCGCGGCATCGGCGAGAAGAGCTTCCTCAAGCTGAAGCCGCTCATCACGGTGGCGGCCGCGCGCACGTCCGCCCCCTGACCGCACGGCACCCGGGCCGCGGGCGTAGTAGCGAACCGGCGTTGAGCCGGTTTGCCAGATACAGCCCGCGGCCCGCGACGGGCACTGCTGGCTACACCTTCGTCGAAGCGCTCTTCGTCTGCGCCGTCGTGGCGGTGGTCACGGCGGTGGCCGTGCCGGTTTCGCTTGCGGGCGTCAACCGCGCACGAGGCTGGGCCGGCACCCGATTCGTCGCCGCACGGCTCGTCCGCGCGCGTGCCGAGGCGGTCGGCCGCGGCGCCTCGGTGGCGCTGCGCTTCGACGGCGATGGTGAGCGCACGACGCTGGCGTCCTTTGTCGATGCCAATCGCAACGGCGTGCTCACGCGCGAGATCGACGCCGGGATGGATCCCCCGCTCGACGATCCGGTGCCGCTGGCGTCGCTATTTCCGGGAGTGGTCGTGAGCGACGAGGGCGGACCGCGGCTCTTCTCGTTTTCGCCCGACGGCACCGCGACCACCGGCAGCATCTACCTGCAGAGCCGCGACGGCAGCCGCTTCGCCGTGCGGGTCCTCGGCGCGACGGCACGCGTCCGGATCGAACGTTACGTCACGGCGCGCGACGCGTGGGTGGAGGTGTTCTGATGACGGCCGAGCGCCGCGCCCTGCCGCGGCGAACGCCGGATCCCGGCGAGACGCTCGCGCGGATGCGGCTGCGCACGGGCCGCGAGCTGGCCGTCGTCGAGATCAGCGATGCCGGCGCGCTCCTCGAGGGCACGGCGCGCCTGCTGCCCGGCACGCACGTTGAAGTGCACATCGTCACCCGGGAAGGCCGAAGGCTGGTGCGAAGCCGCGTGGTGCGCGCGTGGGTCTTCGCGGTCGCGGCAGACACGTTGCGATACCGCGCGGCGCTGGCCTTCGACACGCGTATGAACACGGCACCCAATTGGGTAGTTGCTACCCACACGGCGTCTCCAGGCGCCACAACGGGCAGCAACTACCCGCGGCAGGACAACCCAGGCGGCACCACGGTGGAGGGGGCATGCTGATGTCCGACGAACGCGAAATCCTGGCCCCATATGGCAGCGGGCCGAACCAGGTGACGTCCGCCGCCGATCTGCGACGGATTCTGACAGCCCTCGGTGCCGGCCTGCGACATGGCGCCGAGCGCGATCTGTCGTCCATCTTCGAGCACGAGCTGCGGCAGCTGCTTGCCATTCGCGGCGTGCGGCTGCGCGAGGTACCGCCGCGCTACCAGGCGCGGCTGGTCACGCCGACGCGCAGCGCGGGATCGATCGTGCTCGACGTGCCGACGAGCGACCCGCGCGTGCAGGCCGTCCTCGAGGCGTCCACCGATCCGGCGCGGTCGCTCAACGAAGGCGATCTCGATCTGCTCGACGCCGCCGCGCAGCTCGGTGGCCTGGTCCTCGAGGCGTGCCGCGTGAAGCCGCCCTCGGCCCATCAGCTGCGGGATGGCGCGGCGCCCCTCATCGGCTCCAGTCCCGGCATGGAGGCGCTGCGCCAGCGCGTCGAACGTGTCGCCACCACCGACTTCACCGCGCTCATCGAGGGCGAGAGCGGCACCGGCAAGGAGCTCGTGGCGCGTCAGATCCACGAGCTGAGCCGGCGCCGGCGGGGACCGTTCGTCGCCGTCAACTGCGCGGCCGTCGTCGAGACGCTGCTCGAGGCCGAGCTCTTCGGCATCGAGGATCGAACGGCCACGGGGGTGCGCGGCCGCCGCGGGAAGTTCGAGCATTCGGACCTGGGTACGCTCTTCCTCGACGAAGTCTCCGATCTGTCGCTCTCGGCCCAGGCCAAGCTGCTGCGCGCCGTGCAGGATCTCGCCGTGGAGCGCGTCGGCGCCACCGGCAGCAAGCGCGTCAACACCCGCATCGTGGCGGCCACGAACCGGCCGTTGTCGGGCCTCGTCGAGCAGGGTCTGTTCCGCGCGGATCTGTATTACCGGCTCAGCGGGGTGGAGATTCACGTGCCCCCGTTGCGCGAGCGCCGTGACGACGTCACCGAGCTGGCACGCTACTTCCTGGCGCGCCACGGACACATGCGGGAGCTCTCGCTGTCCGACGGTGCCCTCGACGCGCTGCGGCTCCACCGCTGGCCCGGCAACGTGCGCGAGCTCGAACGCGTCATCGAGCGGGCCGTCGCCCTGGCGGAGTCCGATCGAATCGAGCTCGACGACCTCCCGCTGCAGGTTCGCGGTGAGTACGCCGAGGTACTGGCGCCGTCGCTGGCCCGCACCGAGACGATGCGCGCCTGGGGCAGCCGCTACGCACGGCTCGTCTTCGAGCGGTGCGGCCGCAACAAGCGTCAGGCCTGCCGTCTGCTCGACATCAGCTATCACACGCTGCAGGCGTACTTGCGATTCGCCTCGCGGGACGGCCGGGGCTCGGCCAAGCAGGTGCCCGCGTGGGCGCGCCTGCCGGGCGACGGCCCGCCCGAGGACGGCCCGCGGCACGGTACCGCCAAGGAGTAGCCGTGGCCACGATCAGGTTCCTGGTGGCGTTCTTTCGCGCCGCTCCGCCGGTCACGCGCCCCATGGTGCTGTGTCTGTGGGGCACGGCAGTCGTGGGAGGCGTGGCGATGTTCGCCGGTGTCGCCGGCGCGGCCACCGTGCTCACGCCGCTGCTGGTGCTGCACATCTTCGCCGCGTCCTCCGGATTCGGTCTGGCGCTGCGGCGCGGCCACTACGACCTGGTCCTCTCCCGCGGCATCGGTCTGGCCGGCCTGATGACCGCGCATTGGATGGCGTCGATTGCGCCCGGGCTTGGCGCGTGGATCGCCGTGGCCGTCTTCGAGCGGCTGCTCCCGGCGGCCGATCCCGCGGCGGCGGCGTCGGGGACCGTGCTCGCGTTTCTGCTCGCCTCGAGCCTCCCGTGGGCGCTCACCACGCCGCTGCCGCGCTTCGGCGCGGCCATCGGCTGGCTGGTGCTGCTCGTCACGTCGCTGGCCATGGTGCCGTCCGGGCAGTTGCAGCTCGCCGACGCCCTGCGGAACCCCCGCCCGAACGCGATCGGCGCGCTGGCCGTGGTGACGTACCCGATGGGCCTGCTGGGCCTCGACGCATGGCAGCTCCCCGCCGGCACGGTCAGCCCCGGCCTTGCCTGTGCCATTGCCTCGATGCTGGGCGCGCTGGCGTGGCACCGCCGCGCGGAAGTGCCGCTGGAGACGGCGGCGTGATCGACATCGTTCTGTCGGTGCGCCAGCTGTCGGCGCACCGCGCGCGCCGGCTCGTGGCCCAGGCGGTCTCGTTCGACCTTCGAGCGGGGCAGGTGCTGGGCGTGGTCGGCGCCAACGGATCGGGGAAGACGACGCTGCTCCGGACACTCGTCGGCTTCCTGTCGCCCGCCGCCGGCGAGGTGCGCATCGACGGCCGTGTGCCGCCCGCCGCGCTCCGCGTGGCGCCAACGGCGTACTTCGCCGGAGAGGCCACGCTGCCGGGGTTCGTCCGCGCCGCCGCGTGGGGCAGTCTGGGCACCGGCGAGGTGGTGATGACCGACCAGCGGCGCATCCGCGCGTTGTCGCGCAGCACGCGGCAGCTGCTCGGGCTGCGGACGGCGCTCGGCCGCCATCCGCTACGCCTCATCGTGCTCGACGAGCCGTGGGAAGGGCTCGATCCGGATGCCACGCGCTGGCTCAGCGCCACGCTCGAGGCCAAGCGCGACCGCGGCGCCGCCGTCGTCCTCTCGTCACATCGGCTGCACGACCTGGCCGGCCTGTGCGACAAATACCTCTTCCTCACCGGCGCCGTGCCGACGCTCCTGCGCGCGCACGAGATCGCGCAGTCCGGTGTCATCAGCGCCGAGCAGCTGATCGACGCCTTCGACCGTGCGCGCGACCACGCCACGGCCGCGATTGCGGTCACCGACGGCCGGCCCGCTCGCGCCACCATCGACGAGTAGCATGCCCGCCCGCCCGAAGGGCGGGCCATTAAACACTGTTCTAGCGAGGCGGAGCCTGCATGCTGAGTGGTCTGAGGCGGAGCCCGCCTTGCCAGCAACCCGGGCGCATAGTACCGTCGAGGGCAGTTCAGCATGTCCGATACGGCCGCCACCGCTGCGCTCAAGCTCACCCCGCTTCACGCCCGTCACGTCGCATCCGGCGCCCGGATGGTGCCCTACGCCGGCTGGGAGATGCCGGTCGAGTACTCCGGCATTACAGCCGAGCACCTGGCCGTGCGCACGCGCGCCGGCGTCTTCGACGTCAGCCACATGGGCGAGATCGAAATCGCTGGCAAGGACGCGGTGAAGGCGGTGCAGCACCTGACGTGCAACGATGCCGGCAAGCTGAAGATGGGGCAGGCGCAGTATTCAGCGCTGCTCACGCCGGAGGGCACGTTCGTGGACGACGTGCTCGTCTACCGGCTGGGACCGAACCACTTCATGATCGTCGTGAACGCCGCCAATGCGGCCAGGGCCGCCGACTGGATCACCGCGCAGGCCAAGGCGACGGGCGACGCCGCGGTGGTGGACTCGAGCGCACGCTACGCCCTCATCGCCATCCAGGGCCCCGCGGCGCTCGACACCGTCCAGCCGCTCACCGGTGCCGACCTCGCGTCGGTGCGGCCGTACTGGTTCACATACGGGGAGGTGTCGCAGGCCCGCGCGCTCATCTCGCGCACGGGCTACACCGGCGAGGACGGCTTCGAGATCTTCGTGCCGCCGAACATGGCGGATCGCGTGTGGCAGTCGCTGCTGCAGGCAGGGCACGCCGCGGGCGTGGTGCCGTGCGGCCTCGGCGCGCGCGACACGTTGCGCCTCGAGGCGGCGATGCGGCTCTACGGCAACGATATCGACGACACCACGACGCCCGTCGAGGCCGGCCTGTCCGGCATCGTCGGCTGGAACAAGCCCACGTTCGTCGGAGCCGAACGGCTGCGCGCGCAGAAGGCGTCCGGTCCGGAACGAGTCCTGGCGGGGCTGGAGATGCTCGATCGGGGGATCGCGCGGCACGGGTATCCGGTTCTCAAGGACGGCGCGCGGGTGGGCACGGTGACGAGCGGCACGCAGACGCCGTTCCTCAAGAAGGCGATCGCGATGGCGTATCTGCCGCCGTCGCTCGCCACGCCGGGCACGCGAGTGGACGTGGACGTGCGCGGCCGCGCCTCGGCGGCCACGGTGGTGCCGCTGCCGTTCTACAAGCGGCCACGAACGGTGTAGGGCGATGGCGTATCCAAACGACCGGAAGTACACGAAGGACCACGAGTGGGTGCGCCTGTCCGGTGACACCGCCGAAGTGGGCATCACCGACTACGCGCAGCAGCAGCTCGGCGACGTGGTGTTCGTCGATCTGCAGGCGGTGGGCACGGCGGTGACGGCAGGAACGCCGTTCGGCACCATCGAGTCGGTCAAGGCGGTGTCGGAACTCTTCGCGCCGCTCTCGGGCGAGATCGTCGCCGTCAACGATCGGCTGGCGCAGGCCCCCGAGGACGTGAACACCCGGCCGCACGAGACGTGGATGGTGAAGATTCACGTTGCCGGCGGCGCGGCCGACGGCCTCCTCGACAGCGCCCAGTACGAAGCGCTCCTGACCTAATGCCAGTTCGCTCGTGACCACGTCCGAGGTCGCTTCCTTCGCCCGCCGCCACATCGGCCCGTCGCCCGCCGAGCAGCAGACGATGCTGGAGGCCGTGGGGGCGCCGTCGCTCGATGCGCTCGTCGGCGAGATCGTCCCGCCGGACATCCGGCTCGAAACGCCGCCGGCGCTGCCGCCAGCGGAGAGCGAGCACGGCTACCTGACACGCCTGGGTGGCATCGCCGCCCGCAACCGGGTGTTCCGCTCCTACATCGGCCTCGGCTACCACGACACCATCACACCCAGCGTCATCCGGCGGATGATTCTGGAGAACCCGGGCTGGTACACGCCGTACACACCGTACCAATCCGAGATCGCGCAGGGGCGCCTGGAGGCGCTGCTCACGTTCCAGACGATGGTCACCGACCTCACGGGCATGGAGGTGGCCAACGCGTCGCTGCTCGACGAGGCCACGGCGGCCGCGGAGGCAATGGCGCTGCTGCTGCGGGTGCAGAAGCGCGCGCCAGTCCCGGGAATCGCCCCGGTCATCCTCGTGGCCGATTCATGTTTCCCGCAGACGATCGAGGTCGTGCGTGGGCGCGCCGAGCCGCTCGGCATCGACGTGCGGATCGTGGCGCCGGCCGAGATGACCTTCGCCGCGCCGGTCTTCGGCGCCATCGTGCAGTCGCCGGACGCCTACGGGGCGCTGCTGGACCTCGCGCCGCTCATCGCGAGGGCTCACGAGGCTGGCGCCGGCGTGGCCGTGGGCGCCGACCTCCTGGCGCTCACGCTGGTCACGCCGCCAGGGGAGCTCGGCGCGGATGTCGTCTTCGGCAGCTCACAGCGATTTGGCGTACCGCTCGGGTACGGCGGCCCGCACGCCGCCTATTTCGCCACGCGCCAGACGTTCGTGCGGCACATGCCCGGACGGTTGATTGGCGTGTCCGTGGACGCCCACGGCCAGCCGGCGTACCGGATGGCGCTCGCCACGCGCGAGCAGCACATCCGGCGTGAGAAGGCGACGTCGAACATCTGCACGGCGCAGGCGCTGCTCGCGTCGATGGCGGCGATGTACGCGGTCTACCACGGGCCCGAAGGGCTGCGCGGCATCGCCAGCCACGTCCACGAGCACGCCCGTGCGCTCGAGCGGCTGCTCTGGACGGTGGGCTGCCGTCAGCGGAACGCGGCGTACTTCGACACGCTTCGGGTCGAAGCTCCGGCCGGCTGCGACACGGTACGCCGTCAGGCCGAAGCGGCTGGCATCAACTTCAGGTATGTCGGCGATCGCGACGTCGTCATCGCGCTCGACGAGACGGTGACACCGGCCGATCTCGGCGCGATCATGCGGGTCTTCGACCATGCCGGTGGCACACCGATCACGGAAGACGAGGGGCGCAACGCCGGCCCGCTGCCGGTACGGATTCCGCCGCCGCTGGCCCGCACGAGCGAGTTCCTGACGCACGGGGTCTTCAACACGCACCGGTCGGAAACGCAGATGATGCGCTTCCTGCGCCGGCTCGAACGCAAGGACGTCGGCCTCGACACGTCGATGATTCCGCTCGGCTCCTGCACGATGAAGCTGAACGCGGCGAGCGAGATGCTGCCGCTCACGTGGGAGCCGTTCAGCCGCCTGCACCCCTTCGCGCCGGCCGGGCAGGCCGAGGGCTATCGGCAGGTGATTGGCGAGCTCTCGGCGGCGCTCTGCGCCGTGACCGGGTTCGCGGGCGTCTCGATGCAGCCGAACTCGGGGGCGCAGGGCGAGTTCGCCGGGCTGCTCGCCATCCGTGCCTACCATCGGAGCCGGGGCGACGAGCGCCGTACCGTGGTCCTCATCCCGGCGTCGGCGCATGGCACCAACCCCGCCAGCGCCGCGCTCGCGGGGCTGCGCGTCGTGGTGGTGGCCAACGGCCCCGACGGCAGCGTGGACATGGCCGACCTCTCGCGCAAGGCGGCCGAGCACGCCGACGTCCTCGCGTGCCTGATGATCACGTATCCCTCGACGCACGGCGTCTTCGAGGCCGGCATCCGCGAGATCTGCGACATCGTCCACCGCCACGGCGGGCAGGTCTACATGGACGGCGCCAACATGAACGCGCAGGTGGGGCTGACCAGTCCGGCCCGCATCGGCGCCGACGTGTGCCACCTGAACCTGCACAAAACGTTTGCGATCCCGCACGGCGGCGGCGGGCCCGGCATGGGTCCGATTGCGGTGGCGCCGCACCTGGTGCCGTTCCTGCCCGGCCATCCGGCGCTCGGCGGCGCGACCGGGATGCCGCCGGTCTCGGCGGCGCCGTGGGGGAGCGCCAGCATCCTCCTGGTGTCGCACGCCTATGTCTGCATGCTCGGCGCGGACGGCATGACGGCCGCCACCCGCGTGGCGCTCCTCAATGCCAACTACATCAAGGCGCGGCTCGAACCGCACTATCCCGTGCTCTACGCGGGCGCCACCGGGCGCGTGGCGCACGAGCTCATCTTCGACCTGCGCGGCTTCAAGAGCGCCGGCATCGACGAGATGGACGTGGCGAAGCGGCTCATCGACTATGGCTTCCACGCGCCGACGGTGTCGTTCCCGGTGGCCGGCACGCTGATGGTCGAGCCCACCGAGAGCGAAGATCTCGCCGAGCTCGATCGCTTCTGCGACTCGATGATCCAGATCCGGAAGGAGATCGACGACGTGGTGTCGGGCCGCGCGGACCGCACGGACAACGTGCTGACGCAGGCGCCGCACACCGCCGCCGCGGTGTCGGCTACGGACTGGACGCATCCCTACTCGCGCGAGGAGGCCGCGTACCCGCTGCCGTTCCTCCGTGCGCACAAGTTCTGGCCCGCCGTCGGCCGGGTGGACAACCCGTTCGGTGATCGCAATCTGATCTGCACGTGCCCGCCCGTCGAGGCGTACGCCTGATGCGGATCCTCAACGCCACGCAGATGCGCGAGGCCGATCGCCAGACGATCGAAGAGGTCGGCCTGGCCTCGCTCGTGCTGATGGAGAACGCCGGCCGCCAGGTGGTGTCGGCCATCGAGGCCGGCTACGACGACCGGCTCACGGGCCGCGTGGCGGTACTGTGCGGCAAGGGCAACAACGGCGGCGACGGCTTCGTGATCGCCCGCACGCTGGCGCAGCGCGGCGTGGACGTTTCGGTGTTCCTGCTCGCGTCGGTGGCGCAGGTCAAGGGCGACGCGCGCGTCAACCTCGACATCCTGGGACGCCTCGGCATCGGCGTGATGGAAGTGGACGACGAGCAGCGCTGGGAGCTGCACGCCTCCGAGGTGCAGCGCTGTACGCTCATCGTGGACGCGATTGTCGGCACCGGCCTGAGCTCGCCGCTCGCGGGGCTCCTCGACACGGTCGTGGCCGACGTCAACGTGATGGACATCCCCATCGTGTCGGTCGACCTGCCGAGCGGGCTCTCGGCCGACACGCCGCACCTCGTCGGCCAGTGCATCTCCGCGGCGATGACGGTCACTCTGGCGGCGCCCAAGCTGCCGCTGATCCTGCCGCCGGGCGAGGACCACGCCGGCGACGTCGTGATTGCCGACATCGGCATCCCGTACGACGTCATCGAGTCGCTGGAGGGGCCGCAGATCGAGCTCCTGACGCCCGAGCAGGTGCGCCTCATCGTGCAGCCGCGTCCGGCAGACTCGCACAAGGGCGACTACGGCCGCGTGACGGTGGTGGCGGGTTCGCGCGGCAAAACCGGCGCGGCGCACCTGGCAGGGCTGGGCGCGCTGCGGGCCGGCGCCGGCCTGGTCACGATTGCCACGCCCGCGTGCTGCGTGCCGATCGTCGCCTCGCTCGCCGCCGAATACATGACGGAACCGCTGGCCGACACGCCGGCCGGGGAGGTGGCCGAGAGCGCGGTGGACGCGGTGCTCGCGCTCCGGCAGGACGTGATTGCCTGCGGCCCCGGCCTGGGACGCGGCGAGCCGGCGGCCGCGTTCGTACGGGCGCTGGTCGAGCGGTCTCCGGTGCCGCTCGTCCTCGATGCCGACGCCGTGCTGGCCTTTGCCGACGACCCTGGGCGGCTGGTCGGGAGCGACGAGCGCCACATCGTCATCACGCCGCACCCGGGCGAGATGGCACGCCTGGTCGGCAAGACGATCGAAGAGGTTCAGGCCAACCGCGTCGCGATTGCCAGCGAGTTCGCCGCGACGCACCAGGTCTACGTGGTGCTGAAAGGCCACCGCACCGTGATCGCCGCGCCGTCGGGCGCCGTGGCCATCAACCCGACCGGCAACCCCGGCATGGCCACCGGGGGCATCGGTGACGTGCTGACCGGGATGATGGCCGCCTGGCTGGCGCAGCTCCTCGACGCCGAGGCCGCGTGCCGCCTGGCCGTCTTCCTGCACGGCGCCGCTGGCGATCTCGCCGCCGGCCACGAGGGGCGCGTCTCGATGATCGCGGGCGATCTGATCAACCACATCGGCCCCGCGCTCGATCAGCTCACGACGCCCTCCAGCAGCGCGAGCCCCGCGGCCGGCGGCAGCTGACGCCGGTGTCCGACGCCGTCACCCGGTCGGAGGGCGAGACCGAGCGGCTCGCCGAGGCGCTGGCCGGCGAGCTGCGGGCCGGCGACGTCCTGCTGCTCTCGGGACCGCTCGGGGCGGGGAAGACCGCCTTCGTGCGCGGGTTGGCGCGCGGCCTCGGCGTCGATCCCGGCGAGGTGAGCAGTCCCACCTTCACCCTCGTCCACGACTACCGCGGGGGCCGGCTCCGCCTCTTTCACGCGGATCTCTATCGCCTGGGAACAGCGGCCGCCGAGGATCTGGGGCTCGACGAGCTGGGCGTGCAGGACGGGGTGCTGGCGATCGAGTGGCCCGATCGCCTGGGCCACGCGTTCCGCGGCGCGATTGAGGTGGAGATTGCGGTGGAGGACGAAACGTCGCGACGGATTTCAGTACGCAGGGGCCGGCTTTAGCCGGCCCGGGCGGGCCGCCTGAAGGCGGCCCCCACAAGGTCATTCCATCCGGTAGTTCGGCGCTTCCTTCGTGATCGTCACGTCGTGGACGTGGCTCTCGCGCACGCCGGCCGGCGTGATGCGAATGAGCTGCGCCTTGCGCTGCAGCTCGGGGATGGTTCCCGCGCCGCAGTAGCCCATGCCGGCGCGCAGGCCGCCCATGAGCTGATAGATCACCGATGCCGCGCTGCCCTTGTGGGCCACCCGGCCCTCGATCCCCTCGGGCACCAGCTTCTCGGTATTGCGGCCGCCCTCGAGGTCGAAGTCGTCCTGGAAATAGCGGTCGCGGCTGCCGCGGCGCATGGCGCCGATCGAGCCCATGCCGCGGTATTCCTTGTAGCTGCGGCCCTGGAAGAGGATCAGCTCGCCTGGGCTCTCGTCCGTGCCGGCGAAGAGGTTGCCGAGCACGGCGCTGCTGGCGCCCACCGCCAGCGCCTTCACGATGTCGCCCGAGTAGCGCATGCCGCCGTCGGCGATGATCGGCACGTTGCGCGCCGCCGCCGCCTTCGCACACTCCATCACCGACGAGATCATCGGCACGCCGATGCCGGCCACGACGCGGGTGGTGCAGATCGATCCGCCGCCGATGCCCACCTTCACCGCGTCGACGCCGGCGTCGATGAGCGCCAGCGTCGCCGCCGCGGTGGCGACGTTGCCGGCCACGAGCTCGGTGTTCGGAAAGTCGCGGCGCATCCGGATCACCTGGTCGATGACGCCCTGGGAGTGGCCGTGCGCGGTGTCGACGACCAGCACGTCCACGCCGGCGGCGACGAGCGCCTGCGCCCGCTCGAGCGAGTCGCGCGACACGCCAATGGCCGCGCCGCAGCGCAGCCGGCCGAGCTCGTCTTTGCAGGCCCCCGGATATTTGATCGCTTTCTGGATGTCCTTGACCGTGATCAGCCCTTTCAGGCGATAGTCCCGATCGACGACGAGCAGCTTCTCGACCTTGTGCTGATGCAGGATCTCGCGCGCCTCGTCGAGTGTGGTGCCGACCGGCACGGTGAACAGCGGGTCGCGCGTCATCACCTCGGAGATCGGCCGCGTCACGTTGGTCTCGAACCGCAGGTCGCGGTTGGTCAGGATGCCGACGAGCCGTCCTTCCTTGCTGCCGTCCTCGGTGATCGGAACGCCTGAGATCCGGTAGGACTTCATCAGCTCGAGGGCCTCGGCGATCGAGTTGGTGGGGGAGAGCGTGATCGGGTTGACGATCATGCCGCTCTCAGACCGCTTGACGCGATCGACTTCGGCGGCCTGCTCGTCGATCGACAGGTTCTTGTGGATGATGCCGATGCCGCCCAGCTGCGCCATCGCAATGGCCAGTCCGGACTCGGTGACGGTGTCCATCGCGGCGCTGACGATGGGCACGTTCAGCCGGATGCCGCGCGTGAACCGGGTGGAAACGTCGACCTGGGCGGGCAGCACCTCGGAGTGCTGGGGCACGAGCAGGACGTCGTCGAAGGTCAGAGCCGTTGCGAGGCCGGTCTCCGACGGGGTCAGGGTCAACGCGCCTGTCTTGAGCTCCATGGGATCCTCGATGTCAGGTGCCCGCTCCGTGGCACTTCTTGTACTTCTTGCCGCTGCCGCACGGACAGGGGTCGTTGCGTCCGACTTTCGGCTCCTCGCGGCGGACCGTCTTGATCACGTCGTCGCCGCCGGTGCGCGCCGGCCGCGGCGGCGTGGCCACGGCCGCCGACGCCGACGACTGACCCCGGGCCGCGGCAAAGGCCGGCACCGTTTCCGCCGCGGGGTTGTTCATCGTCAGCTGCGTGGCCCGCCGCGGCGCCATCGGCACCGGCGCCGGCGCGTCCTGATCGACCATCAGGCGGGCGCGGAACAGGTACTGGACGATCTCGGCTTCCATGCGCCCACGCATGTCCTGGAAGAGCGCGAAGCTCTCCTTCTTGTATTCCACCAGCGGATCACGCTGGCCGTAGCCGCGAAGGCCGATGCCCTCTTTCAGGTGGTCGAGCGAGTAGAGGTGGTCCTTCCACTGCACGTCCACGATGTTCAGCCCGATCTGCTTCTCGAGCTGCCGCATCACCTCGGAGCCGTACTGGGTTTCCTTCTCCTCGTAGCTCGCCTTCACTCGCGTCCACATCTCGTCGGTGATCTCGTCCGAGCTCAGCCCCTCGACGTCGATGCCGTCGAACACGCCCGGCTCGAGCCCGAAGGCGCTGGACGCCTCGCGCTTCAGCGCCTCCACGTCCCAATCCTCGACGTTGACGTCCTTACCGATGTAGCGGGTGGAGAGGTCGTCGAGCAGATCCTCGGCAAGCGCGAGCGTGTAGCCGCGCGTATCGACCTCTTCTTCCTCGCTCAGATGAATCTTGCCCTCGAGGATCTCGCGGCGCAGCGTGTAGATGCTCTCACGCTGCTTGTTCATCACGTCGTCGTATTCGAGCAGGTGCTTGCGGACGGAGAAGTTCTGCGCCTCGACCTGCTTCTGCGCCCGCTCGATGGCGCGCGTGACCATCCCGTGCTCGATCGGCACGCCTTCCTCCATGCCGAGCCGCTGCATCAGGCCGGAGATGCGATCCGACCCGAAGATGCGCATCAGGTCGTCTTCGAGCGAGAGGTAGAAGCGCGAGGAGCCGGGGTCGCCCTGGCGGCCGGCGCGGCCGCGCAGCTGGTTGTCGATGCGCCGCGCTTCGTGGCGCTCGGTGCCCAGGATGTGCAGGCCGCCGAGCCCGATCACCTCGTTGTGCTCGGCCTCGACCAGCCGCGTGAAGTGGCCGAAGACGCGCTCCCAGTCGGCGCGCGGGACGCGGAAGAAGCCGTCCACGTGGAAGAAGTAGACGAACTCCGCGTCGTCCACGAACTTCTCTTCGCCCTTGGGCAGCCGCTCGGCCACCTCCTCCGCGATGCACTGATTGCGCGCCATGTATTCGGCGTTGCCGCCGAGCAGGATGTCGGTGCCGCGGCCGGCCATGTTGGTCGCAATCGTGACGGTGCCCTTGCGGCCAGCCTGCGCCACGATTTCCGCTTCCTGTGCGTGGTACTTGGCGTTGAGCACGACGTGCTTGATGCCCCGGCGCCGCAGCAGCGCCGACAGCCGCTCCGACTTCTCGATCGACACGGTGCCGACCAGTGTCGGCCGCCCGGTCTTCTGCTGCTCGAGGATGTCAGTGACGATGGCGTCGAATTTCTCCCCGGAGGTCCGATAGACGAGGTCCGGCTCCTCGATGCGCTGCATCGACCGGTTCGTCGGGATGACCATGACTTCGAGCTTGTAGATCTTCTCGAATTCCGGCGCCTCGGTCTCCGCGGTGCCGGTCATGCCGCAGAGCTTCTTGTATTTGCGGAAGTAGTTCTGGAAGGTAATGGTCGCGAGCGTCTGGTTCTCGCGCTCGATTTTGACCTTTTCCTTGGCCTCGACCGCCTGGTGCAGTCCGTCGCTCCAGCGGCGTCCTGGCATCAGACGGCCGGTGAACTCGTCGACGATCACGACGCCGCCGTCCTTGATCATGTAGTCGACGTCGAGCTTGAACAGCGTGTGCGCGCGCAGCCCCTGATGAATGTGATGGAGCAGCGGCATGTTCGCCGGGTCGTACATCCCGCCCGAGTCGGGCACCAGCCGGTGACCGAGCAGCTGCTCGGCCTTGGCCATTCCCGATTCCGTCAGCGTAACGGTCTTGTGCTTCTCGTCGACGATGTAGTCGCCG
>DASRPM010000125.1:0-4397 GCA_035646375.1 Vicinamibacterales bacterium | reverse complement strand
GGAACGCATCGCGCAGCTGACGCACGCCACACCCGCCAGGTGGGGGCCGTTCGAAATCGTCGAGGAGATCGGCCGCGGCGCGTTCGGCACCGTCTACCGCGCGCGCGATCCGCGGCTGCAGCGCGAGGTGGCGCTGAAGATCGTCCGGCGTCCCGACGGGGAGGCCGAGGCCGAGGCCGATCGCGCGCTGGCGGAGGCTCGCAGCCTGGCAAAGATCGATCACGCCAACGTGGTGCGCGTGTACCAGGTCGAACGGATCGGGCAGGAGATCGGCATGGCGATGGAGCTCGTGCGCGGCCTGCCGCTGAGCGCCATCGTCGAACAGCAGGCACCGTATGGCGCCGCGGAGGCGGCGCTGATCGGGCGCGACCTGTGCCGCGCGCTGGCGGCGGTGCACGCCGTGGACACGCTGCACGGCGACGTCAAGGCGCATAACGTCGTGCGCGAGCAGGGAGGCCGCCTCGTGTTGATGGACTTCGGCACCGGCAGGGACCTCACGGTGCCGCGCGGCGACGGGCAGGACTTCGCCGGCACGCCGGCCTACCTGGCGCCGGAGGTGTTTGCCGGCCGGCCGCGGTCGAAGCAGTCCGATATCTATAGCCTGGGCGTCCTCTTGTACTACCTGGTCTCCGGACGCTATCCGGTCGACGGCGACACACGGACCGACATCCAGAAGAAACACCGCGAGGCGGCGCCACCGAAGCCGCTTCGCGACGTCCGCCCCGATCTGCCCGACGCATTCATCCGCGTGGTGGAGCGGGCACTGAAGCCGGACCCCGAGGATCGTCATGCGAGCGTCGGAGCGTTCGAGGCGGCGCTCGGCGAGGCGATCGCGGCGCCGCCGCAGGCGCGCAGCGCCTGGAAGCGTCCGAGAGCTCTGGCCCTCCTGGGCACCGCGGTCGTGGCCGTGGCGATCGCGGCGCTGCTGCTCACGCGACGCCCCATCGCGGAGACGGCCGCGGAGCGGCCGGCGCCGGTGCCAGCGGCCGTGCCAGACGGCTACCGCATCGCCGCGATGCTCTTCGACGACAGCGGCCCGCAGGCGGTCCGCCTGCAGCCGGGCGGGCGCATCACGCCGGGACAGACGCTGTCGCTCCGGGTGCGCTCCTCGGTGCCGGTCTACGTGTACGTGATCAACGAAGACGACACCGGTGAGGCGTATCTCCTGTTCCCGCTGCCCGGGCAGGTGATCCGCAATCCGCTGCCGCCAGGCGAGTTCAACCGGCTGCCCGGTTCGGAGAACGGCGAGCGGCTCTCGTGGCAGGTGACGACGTCCGGACGCCGCGAGCACTTCATCATCGCGGCCAGCCCGCAGCCGACGCCGATGCTCGAAGAGCTCATCGAACGCATTCCCGCGCCCGCCCTCGGCCGGCCGGTGCGCAATCACCGCCTGCCAGGCTCGGCGGCCAGCCTGCTGCGCAGCGTCGGCGGACTGGTCGCCGCGCCGGCGGCCACCGATCGGCGCCTGCGTGACGATCCCACGTTCGCCACGCCGCTGACCGATGGTGAGGAAGAGGTCCAGGGCGTGTGGATCCGCCGTCTCACGCTCGACAATCCACCGTCTTGACAGCTGGAGCTGGCGGAGCGCCGCGCCAAGGGGCTGCGCACGCGCCCCTTCTACTGGGCCGCGTTCGTCGCCGCCGGCGCCTGGACCTGATCGCGTTAAGCTAGCCGGCGAACACGACGCTGGGGGTGGACATGCGCGCTGGTTTGCGAATCCTGGGTTCAGTGCTGCTGTGCGGCGTGGCCGCCGGCACGATCGCCGTCACGCTTTCGGCGCAGAGCGGCCGCGATCGCGGGCCGCGCACTCCGTGGGGCGATCCCGATCTCCAGGGCAACTACACCAACCTCAGCGAGGCTGGCACCCCGATGGAGCGGCCCAAGGAGTTCGAGGGTCGCAACATGAACGATGTCGGCGCCGAGGAGCGGGCGCGGATCAAGAAGGAGGCGGCCGAGCGCACCATCGGACGCTTCCTCGGGCCCGAGCACGCGCCGGACAACTGGTGGCAGCCCGCCTACGGCTCGTTCGCCGAGCGCGGCGCGCAGCTCTGGTTCGTCCTCGACCCGGCGGACGGGAAAATTCCGGCGCTCACGCCCGCTGCCCGGGCTCGGCAGGCGGCGCGCGAAGAGGCGCGTCGCAGGAACACCCGCGGGCCCGCCGACTCGTGGACCGACCGGAGCCTCTACGACCGCTGCATCACGCGCGGCTTCCCGGCGTCGGGCATGCCCACCATCTACGGCAACGCCTATCAGATCGTGCAGGCGCCGGGCTACGTGGCGATCGTCTACGAGATGATTCACGAGACGCGCGTCATCCCGCTCGACGGCCGCCCGCACGTGAGCGGCGGGACGCAGCTCGACATGGGCGACGCCCGCGGCCGGTGGGAGGGCGACACGCTCGTGGTCGAGACCACCAACTTCCGCGAGCGGAGCGTCTACCAGAACGCCACGCCGGATCGGCTCACGATCACCGAGCGCTTCACGCGCATCGGGCCGACGCAGGTGCGCTGGGCGGTGACGATCGACGATCCCACGACGTGGATGAAGCCGTGGACGTTCGCGATGCCGCTGACGCAGGACGACAGTGAGCCGATGCAGCTCTACGAGTGCCACGAGGGCAACTACGGGCTCAAGAACATCCTGAGCGCGGCCAGGGCCGAAGAGCGCGCCGGATCGAAGTAGAGGGAGGTCTTCAGACCGCCCGGCAGGTCAATCCGGCTCGCAGGTCAGCAGCACGCCGCGCTCGCCGACGCACGGGCCGGGCCGGTAGAACGTGATCATCCGCCCGCAGACGATCACGATCATCCACGCGCAGAGCGACACCAGCGCGATGGTCTTCGCGCGGCGCGGCGCGTCCAGCCGCGGTGCGGTTCCGAATACCTGCCGGTACGACGTGGCGTAGAACAGGCTGGCGTTCACGCCGGCGATGGCGAGGAACAGCAGCTTGAGGTGGAACGACACGTTGTAGATGTACTGATCCGGCTCCGTGAGCACGAAGAGCAGTCCGGTGGAGACGTTGAGCGCGAACCCGGCGATCCCCCACGGAATGAGCCGGTGCATCGAAGCGATCGGTACACGGCGCGCCACGCCCAGCAGCCGGAGATCGAAGCTGCCGATGGCGCCGACGAGCAGGCACAGGCCGACGAAGTGCAGGCTTTCGACGATCGGCCAGGCCCACGCCGTCTGCATCAACGTGGCCACCGGCGAATGGCTCTCGATGGCGGCCACCAGCCAGATCTGGGCGGCGTGCAGCATCAGGCTCTCAACCGCTGGTAGGTGTAGGCGAGCAGCCGCCCGGCGGTGATGGCGCCGCCCCAGCACACGAGCGACGTGATGGCGAGCCGCCGCAGCGTCCGCGCCGCGGCCGGCGCCGTCGCGTCGCCGCCGCGAATCAGCCGGTCGATCCGGACGTAGATCACCATCGCCACCGCGATGAGCAGCAGCTTCAGATAGAACACCGGGTTGGTGAGCGCCTTGGTGGGGTAGCCCACGAGCAGCAGCACGCCGGAGACGGCGTTCAGCCAGAAGCCGCCCCACAGCACGGGCTGGAAGCGGCGGAACTCGACGAGCGGCACGCCGCGGGCGACGCCGAGAAGGCGTAAGTCGAGCACCGCGGCGAGCCCCGCCGCGAGGGCCATCCCGATGGCGTGCAGCGCCAGGATGCCGGGAAAGGCCAGCATCGAGGGCGATCCCGTGACCCACTCGCTGAGGGCACTGGATTCGAGCCAGACGAGAAACGGGTCCATCGACATGCCGGCGCGGGAGCGTGCCCGGCGAAGGTTACCCCTTTGTTACCGTGGACGCGAGCGCCGGTGATTGAAATCGCCGCCACGACGCTGCCACACTCCGATGCGCGTGACTCGCCGGCTGCTCGCCCTCCTCGTGCTGCTGACCCTCGTGCCCGCGGCGTTCGTGCTGTGGTTCATGAACGCGGCGGTGACGGCGGAAGGCGAGTCGGCGCGGCAGCAGGCGCGCGAGGCGTACCGCGGGCAGCTGCGCCTGGTGCGCGCTCGCCTCGATCCGCTCTGGCGCGCGCACGCCGCGCGGCTCGCCGTGCCGGGTGGCCCCGCGGAGCGGTTCGAGCGGCTGGTGGCGGGCGATCTGGCCGAGGGCGTGGTCCTGCTCGACGCGGCCGGTCACGTGGTGTTCCCTGACGCGGAGGCGCGCCGGCGGCTGCAGCAGATGGACGCGCAGCGCGCCCGCGATGCCAATGTCTTTCTGCCGACGCAGGCCGCGCTCCGGCTGTCGATCGAGCTGGCGGACGCCGAGCGGCCATCGCCGCTGCCCGATGCCCTCCGGGAGACGTCGATCGCGGGCGTGTGGGCGCTCTCGTCGGCCGACGGACGCATCATCGCGCTGTATCGCACCGGACGGCTCGAGGCGATGATGCACGACTT
>DASRPM010000124.1:0-3831 GCA_035646375.1 Vicinamibacterales bacterium | reverse complement strand
CTGGGATTGGGCCCGTCGTCGAAGGTGAGGTAGACGGTGGGCGGCAGTCCGCGGGGCATGTGCCACACGGCGGTGTCGCCCGCCATCGCGTCGAGGATGAAGGGTGCGGGCGCGGTGTGCGCCAGCGCGATCACCGCGATGCCAAGGAGGACGAAGAGTACCATTGCCGAGGATGAACCCGCGCCTCGCCCGGTTGCAACCCTATCCCTTCGAACGTCTGCGCGGCCTCTTGTCGGGTGTTTCGGTGCCGGCGTCCACCCCCATTCGGCTGTCGATCGGCGAGCCGCAGCACCCGACGCCGGAGTTGGTGGGAGCCGCGCTGACCGGAAATCTCGCGGGACTGTCCACGTATCCGGCCACGGCGGGGCTCGACGCGGTCCGCGAGGCGATGGCCGCCTGGTTCGTCCGGCGGTTTGGCCTGCCGCGCCTCGATCCCGTCACTCAGGTGCTGCCGGTGAGCGGTACGCGCGAGGCGCTCTTCGCGATCGCGCAGGCGGTGGTGGACGCGTCGAAGGGGTCACCGGTGGTCGTGAGCCCGAACCCGTTCTACCAGATCTATGAGGGTGCAGCGCTCCTTGCCGGCGCCGAACCGCTGTTCCTCAACCAGACGTCCGCCAGCCAGTTCGACCTCGACCTCGACTCGCTCACGGTGGAGCAGTGGAACCGCACGCAGCTGGTGTACGTCTGCTCGCCGGGCAATCCGACCGGGCACGTCCTCGACCAGGACGGCTGGAAGACCTTGTTCGAGTACTCGGACCGCTACGGGTTCGTGATCGCCTCCGACGAGTGCTATTCGGAGATCTATCCGGACGAGGACGCGCCGCCGCTTGGTGCCCTCGAGGCGGCGCTCGCCCTTGGCCGCGACACCTTCCACAACCTGGTGGTGTTCACGAGCCTCTCGAAGCGCTCCAACGCGCCGGGGCTGCGCTCCGGCGGAATCGCCGGCGACCCGGCACTGCTGAAGCAATTTCTGCTGTATCGGACATACCATGGATGCGCGATGAGCCTCCCCGTGCAGCACGCCAGCATCGCGGCGTGGGGCGACGAATCGCACGTGCGCGACAACCGGGCGCAGTACCGCGCCAAGTTCGACGCCGTGGTGCCGATGCTCGAGCCGGTGCTCGCCGTCCGGCGCCCCGACGCCAGCTTCTATCTGTGGGCGGGCGTGCCTGGTGGCGACGACGAGGCGTTCACGCGCGGACTGTTCGCGCAGACGCACGTCACCGTACTGCCGGGACGGTATCTCGCGCGCGAGGCGCACGGAGAGAACCCTGGCGACGGCTACGTCCGCATCGCGCTCGTGCCAGGAATCGAGGATTGCGTCGAGGCCGCGCGACGCGTCGTGAAGTTCTGCGTGGAGTACCGCCGTTGACGACCGACCAGACCGTTCGCTCCGTTCATCCGCTCGAAGCGCTGATCGACCGCGCGTTCGAGCGGCGAGCCGACCTCACTCCGTCCACGCTTCCGCCCGAGCTGCGGGATGGGCTCGACCACGTCATTCGCGGACTGAACGCAGGAACCCTCCGCGTCGCCGAGAAGCGCGACGGCACGTGGGTGACCAACCAGTGGGTCAAAAAGGCCGTGCTGCTGTACTTCCGTGCGCACGCCAACGTGGTGATGCCGGCCAGCGGTGGCAACGCGTGGTTCGACAAGGTGCCGCTGAAGTTCCACGACTACAGCGCCGAGCAGTTCCGCGAAGGGGGCTTCCGCGCGGTGCCGCCGGCGACCGTCCGTGCCGGCGCATTCATCGGCCGGAACGTCGTACTGATGCCGTCCTACGTGAACATCGGTGCCTATGTGGACGAGGGCACGATGGTGGACACGTGGGCCACCGTGGGGTCGTGCGCGCAGATCGGCAAGAACGTCCATCTGTCGGGGGGCGTCGGCATCGGCGGCGTGCTCGAGCCGCTGCAGGCCAACCCCACGATCGTCGAGGACAACTGCTTCGTGGGCGCGCGCTCCGAGATCGTCGAGGGCGTGATCGTCGAGGCGCACTCGGTGATCTCGATGGGCGTGTTCATCGGCCAGAGCACGAAGATCTACGACCGCGCGACCGGCGAGATCGTCTACGGGCGCGTGCCCTCGGGTTCCGTGGTCGTTCCAGGCAGCCTGCCGTCGGCCGACGGCAAGTATTCGCTCGCGTGCGCCGTCATCGTGAAGCGTGTGGACGAGGCGACGCGCGCCAAGACCTCCATCAACGAGCTGCTGCGGGCCTGAGCGCCAGTATCTGTATGACAGCGGCCCGAAGCGCCTCCGCGGCAGACGTCCATACGGCGACGCTCGATCTCGCGAAGCAGCTGATTGCCCGGCGCTCGCTGACCCCCGATGACGCGGGGTGCCTCGAGCTGATCGGCGCGCGTCTGCTGGCCGCGGGGTTCACGTGCGAGCGGATGGACCGCGGCGCGGTGCGCAATCTGTGGGCCCGCCGCGGCACGGGCGCACCGCTCGTCTGCCTCGCCGGGCACGTGGACGTGGTGCCGCCAGGGCCCGTGGAGCGATGGACGAGCAACCCGTTCATGCCCACGGAGCGCGACGGCTGTCTCTTCGGCCGCGGCGCCGCGGACATGAAGGTGGGGGTGGCCGCGATGACGACCGCCGCCGAGCGTTTCGTGGCGTCGGCGCCGGATCACCGCGGCTCGATCGCGCTGCTCCTCACGTCGGACGAGGAGGGCGCCGGCGTGGACGGCACGAAAGCAGTCGTGCGCGAGCTGCAGGCCAGGGGCGAGCGCCTCGACGCCTGCATCATCGGCGAGCCCACGTCCACCACACGGCTCGGCGACACGATCAAGAACGGCCGTCGTGGTTCGCTCAACGGTGTCCTCACCATCAAGGGCATCCAGTGCCACATCGCGTATCCCGAGCGTGGGCGCAGCCCGATCCTGCCGGCGCTGCCCGCCCTGGCGGAGCTCGCCGCCACCGAATGGGATCGCGGCAACGAGTACTTCTCGCCGACCAGCTTTCAGATCTCGGACGTCCACGCCGGGACCGGTGCCAACAATACGATTCCGGGCTCGATGGAGGTGCTCTTCAACTTCCGCTTCTCCACGGCATCCACCGAGGAGGGGTTGAAGCAGCGGGTGCACGCCGTGCTGGATGCGCACCGGCTGGAATACGACCTGAAGTGGGCGCTGTCCGGCCCGCCGTTCCTCAGCCCGCGTGGCGGCCTCGTGGACGCCGTATCCGAAGCGGTGCGGGCGACCATCGGCGTCGCGCCCGAGCTCTCGACGAGCGGCGGCACCTCCGACGGCCGGTTCCTTGCCGGCGTGTCGCGCGAGGTCGTCGAGTTCGGGCCGGTCAGCGCGTCGATTCACGGCATCGACGAGCACGTCCGGCTCGCCGACATCGCGCCGCTCTCGCAAGTCTACGAACGCGCCTTGATTGAGCTGCTCTCGTAGGACCAAGGACTAAGGACCAGGCACCAGGGACCACCTGATTTCCCTTGCAAAGGGCCGTCGTCGTCGGCAGGATCGCGGGCACATTCGAAGAACGCGGGAGGGACGCCATGCAGTTCCCGGCAGTGATTCCTGTGGCGCTCGCAGCGGCGTTGTCGGCGGTGGCGCCGGCGGCACCGGCCGTCGCCCAGGACTGGGCTCCCATGACCAGCACGGCCGACGGCTTTCGCGCCGCCTTCCCTGGCCGGCCGGCGGTCGAGACGATCACCTACACCACCGAGTTCAGGATGGCGCTGCCCGGCCGCGTGTATCGCGCGTCGGACCCGCTCGGCCGCTACGCCACGACGGTCGTGGACTACCGCGACGCCGAACGAATGCACAACGAGCGCGCGGCCACCTGCCGGGCCGCCAAGGGCGCGAACCAGCAGGACGGCGACAC
>DASRPM010000123.1:0-4506 GCA_035646375.1 Vicinamibacterales bacterium | reverse complement strand
CTTCAAGCACCCGCTCACCGACATCGGCCTCGCGAAGTTCCTCGCGGATTGGGAGAAAGCACAAGCGGCTGCGGCGAAGGCCTAAGCCCGCCCGATGGATCCGCAGTCGCGCCTCGACGACCTGCACCGCCGCGCGGAGCTTGGCGGCGGCGAGGCGCGGCTCCAGCGTCAGCGCGACGGCGGGCGCCTCGCGGCGCGCGAGCGCATCGACGCGCTGTTCGACCCCGGCAGCTTCGAAGAGATCGACAAGTTCGTCACGCACCGCTGCCGCGACTTCGGGATGGCCGATCAGGTCATCCCCGGCGACGGCGTGGTGGCGGGGCACGGCCGCGTGAACGGCCGCCCCGTGTGCGCCTTCGCGCAGGACTTCACCGTGTTCGGCGGCTCGCTGTCGGAGACGAACGGCGCCAAGATCGCCAAGATCATGGACCTGGCCATGAAGATCGGCGCGCCGGTCGTGGGGCTCAACGACTCGGGCGGCGCGCGCATCCAGGAAGGCGTGCTGTCGCTCGGCGCCTACGCCGACATCTTCCTCCGCAACACGCTGGCCTCGGGCGTCGTGCCGCAGATCTCGGCCATCATGGGCCCCTGCGCCGGCGGCGCGGTGTATTCGCCCGCCATCACCGACTTCACGATCATGGTGAAGGGCACGAGCTACATGTTCGTGACCGGCCCCGACGTCATCAAGGCCGTCACGCACGAGCAGGTGACGAAAGAAGAGCTCGGCGGCGCGCAGACGCACAACGAGAAGAGCGGCGTCGCCCACTTCGCCGTGGCGGACGATCGCGAGTGCCTGCTCCTCATCCGGGAGCTGCTGGCGTTCATGCCGTCGAACAACCTCGACGATCCGCCGGCGGCGTCCAGCTCCGACCCGGTGGACCGCGCCGACGCGGCGCTCGACACGCTGGTGCCGGCGCAGCCGACGCAGCCCTACGACATGCTCGAGGCGGTGCACGCCGTCGTGGACGACGGCAACTTCCTTGAGGTGCACCGGCACTTCGCGCGCAACCTGATCGTCGGGTTCGCGCGCCTCGGCGGCCGATCGGTGGGCGTGGTGGCGAACCAGCCGGCGCACCTGGCGGGCGTGCTCGACATCGACGCGTCGGTGAAAGGCGCCCGCTTCGTCCGCTTCTGCGACGCGTTCAACATCCCGCTGGTCACCTTCGAGGACGTCCCGGGGTTCCTGCCGGGCACGCAGCAGGAGTTCGCCGGCATCATCCGTCATGGCGCCAAGCTGCTGTTTGCGTTTGCCGAGGCCACCGTTCCCAAGGTGACGGTGATCACGCGCAAGGCGTACGGCGGGGCCTACTGCGTGATGTCGAGCAAGCACCTGCGCACCGACGCGAACTTCGCGTGGCCGACGGCCGAGATCGCCGTGATGGGCGCCGAGGGCGCGGTGAACGTGCTCTACAAGCGCGAGCTCGACGCCGCCGTGGACGTGGCGGCGGCGCGCGCCGAGAAGGTGGCCGAGTATCGCGCGACGTTCGCCCACCCGTATGTGGCGGCCAACCACGGGTTCGTGGACGAGGTGATCGCGCCGCGCGACACGCGCCGGAAGCTGATCACCGCGCTCACCGCGCTCGACGGGAAGCGCGACAAGAACCCGCCGAAGAAACACGGCAACATACCGCTCTGAGGCGGGTGGGGCGGGTAAGGCGGGTGGGGGCGTACGTGGCTGCGGGTCTGTAGACCCGCCTCACGTTTCGCGCCGCACCAGGCGCACGACGAGACCCAGCAGCACCACGACAGAGACTCCCAGCGCGCCCCAGAACATCGGCGGCGACACCAGGGCCCGCCCGCTGACATCGCGGTCCGGGGCACTCTCGGGGCCCGCCTCGATCGTGTGCGCGCGCTGGCCGAGCACGTACGGCGACAGCAGCGCGAGGTCGTAGCGCGGTGCCGGCAGATCCTGGCGGCCGTAGGCCAGCAGCAGCGGCGCGGCGTCGCTGCGGAAGAAACGCACCGCGTACGACGGCACGAGCAGTGTGGCGCGCTCGATCGGCAGCGGCTGGTTGTCACCCTCGTCGATTTCGATGACCACCTCGCCCGCCAGCGCCCGCGGCACCCGCAGCTTCAACGGCGGCGCCGCTGTCGTGTCGTCGTGGTGCTCCCAGGATCGCGTCTGCGCCTGCAGTGTGGCGGTCCGGTGCTTGTGGTCGGGCGGCAGCAGCACGCCGATGCGGACGACGCGCTGAAACACGCGCGCCCGCGTCGTCAGCACGAGCTCCGTGCCGGTCAGCTCGCGGTACGGAATCGGCACGAGGTACTCCGACGCGCCGGCCCGGGCCCGCGCGGCGGGCGACGGTTCCCGGCGCTCGAGCCGAAGGTCCAGCACGATCGGTTCGTCGCGCTGCTCGAGCAGGTAGGGCACCTGCAGGCCGTCGCGATCGAGAATGCGGACGTCGCCGAAGGCGCCGCTCTGGGAGGCGGTGTGCGCCAGTGCCGCCGCGTCGAGCGGCACCACGGTCAGCCCCTGCGGTCCCGGAGGAAGGTTGCGGACATGGCGGAAGTCGCGCAACGCGAGCGCGGTGCCGCGAGCCGGCATCGGGGGCGCCTGGGCCGGCGGTGCGGCGACCTGCGGCGCGCGCTCGGCGCCCCAGACGGCGCGGCTCACGGCCGGCGGAATCGACCCGCGCATCGCCTCGAGATCGTAGCGCGGCGCGTCGGCGCGGTCGTTGCCGTATCGCGCGATCAGCGTGCCGGGTTGGCCGTCGAAGTAGATCCACGGCAGCTCCGCGAAGACGGCCGTTACGCCCTGCAGGTCGATCGGCGGATTGTCGCCGTCGTCGAACACCAGTTCGAGCTCGGGCTCGGTGGGCGGCTCGATGAACACCTGGAGCGCTTCGGCGGTCTGCCCGTCGCGCACGACCCTCCGCAGCCGCGCGCGGCCGATCGTGACGGGCTCCACCTGTCCACGGCGCGTGGTGAGACGCGCTTCCACTACGCGGACGTCCCGCAGCAGGTGGCCGCCCCCGACGGAGAGCTCCAGCGTGTCGATCGGCAGGTGGCTGCCCGGAAGGCGCACCCGAAAGCGGCTGCTTCCCGGCTCGGCGGTCCGCCGTTCGACCTGCAGCGGCACGCGCAGCACCGCGGTGGTGTGCACCGACACCTGGCGGAACGATCGGGCCGACGTGGGCAGGCCGGCGCGCGCGCTGTTGGTGTCGTCCCACGTCACGCGCAGGTAGCGGACGGCGCTCGCCCCGAAAATCAGGTTCGTCGATCGCAGCCCTTCGGCGGGCAGGTCGAACGCGGTCCCCTCGTCGATGAGCAGGGTCCAGTGGACACGGTCGCCGCTGCCTTCCAGGCGGAACCGCTTGAGGAACGGCGCCGGGATCCCATCCAGCGTCACGCCGGTGAGCGACGGCACCACCTCCTGGAAGTCCACCTCGAAGCCGCTCGTGGTCTTGGTGGCGGCAATCGCCAGGATCGCCCCGTCGATCACCCGCTGCCCCTCGAACGGCGGCGGCACGAACAGGAACGGCACCTCGACTCCCGCCTCGGTGTAGAGGCGCAGATCCGCCGGGCCCTGTGACACCAGGCGTCGCATCGGCATCGTGATCTGCCGGCTGGAGACCGCCTGCGTGCCAGCCAGCACGGCGGCGTCGAGATCGAGCCGCTGCGGGCCGGACGCCGTCACGGTCACGGTGCGCTCGTGGCGGAAGCTGCCGGGTGATGCGGGTTGGGCGTCCGCGGCGGCGACGGCCGCCAGCAGCATCAGCGCCGCCATCGCGGCTCGCGTCATGACGCGGACTCCTTCGGCGCCAGCACGTACTTCTGCAACACGAGCGAGACGAGCGCCAGCGAAATACCCAGCCCGAGGAAGGCACCGACCCGGTAGAGACCTTCGAGCGAGCTCAGGTCGTAGAGGAAGCACTTGCAGGTCGTCACCGTGACGAGCGCCACGGCTGCCACCCGCGCCGCCTTGGCCCCCGCGATGATGCCGGCGGCCAGCAGCAGCATGCCGAAGATCAGCCACGCGATCGTGTAGGTGAGGTCCTGCTGGATCGTGACGCCGAAGCGGAACACGATCTCGGGCCCCGTCGCGTAGAAGTCGGCGATCTCGATGTTGACGAGGAAGAAGAGCACCACCACCGCCGCGCCCGGCAGCACGTGGCGGGGCCGCGGGAGGTCGCCGGACACGGCGTCGTCGGTGCGCGAGAACCACCACGCCGCCGCGCCCATCGCCGCCGCGGCGAGCACGTAGGTGTAGAGGTACCAGTTGACGATGCGCATCGCGCCGCGCGGCTCGTAGAGGAACACCTCGGGGTTGAGCACGAGGCGCGCGAAGACCGCCGCCAGCAGCGCCATCGACGCGAAGAGCAGGCCGCGGTGCGGCACGCGGGTGAAGAGCCAGGCGAGCGCCGCGCCTTCGAGGGCCCAGCCGAGGGTGATCCACTGATGCTCGAGCTGCATCGGGATCGCCACCGTGAGGAACGCCAGCGCGCCGCCGCCGACGAGCGCCAGCCGCCCCATGTCGCGCGCGCCGGCGCTCTCGAGGCGCAGCAG
>DASRPM010000122.1:0-27626 GCA_035646375.1 Vicinamibacterales bacterium | reverse complement strand
GACCAGCAGGCGTACATCGGGGCCTTCACCGGCTCCTATCAGTTCTGGGTCGGCGTGGCCGCGCTCCTCCTGCAGGCGTTCGTCACGTCGCGCCTCGTGAAGTATCGCGGGCTCGCGGGCGTGCTGCTCGCCCTGCCGCTCATCGCGCTCGGCGGCTACGCCATCGTGGCCGCCGGCGCCGGCTTCGCCCTGGTGCGCTGGGTGAAGATCGCCGAGAACGCCACGGACTACTCGATCATGAACACCGCGCGGCAGCTGCTCTGGCTGCCGACCTCGCGGGAAGAAAAATACAAGGCCAAGCAGGCAATCGACACCTTCTTCGTGCGCGGCGGCGACGTGCTGTCTGCGGCGGTCGTGTTTGGAGGCACTCACATGTTGCAGCTCACCGTCGAACAGTTCGCGCTCGCCAACATCGCTCTGACGCTCGTCTGGCTCGCGCTCGCCATCAACATTCTGCGTCCCGTCCGCTCCGCACCCATGGTGCGGCGCCGCTGGGTGGCGGCGGCCGCCGCGCTCACGATTGTCGTGGCGCCGACGCACGCCGGGGGGCAGACCCTCGAGACGGGCACCGTCGACACCGCGGCGACGCGGCAAGACGAATGGGCCGCCCGTCAGGCCGAGAAGGCCACGCAGCTGCAGGGATACCAGCCCGATGCGCTCGAGCGCGGCATCCGGCGCGCCGAAGGCGCGCTCTTCTCCAAGCGGCCGGTCTATATGTTCATCGGCAGCACCTACGAGGGCGGCGGCCTGGCGGCGGGCCCCGGCTTCCGCCGCACTTACGGCGACTCGGGCACGATCAACGCGCACGCGGCCTGGTCGATCAAGAACTACAAGGCGGCGGAGATCTCGGTCGGCCTGCCGGAGCTGGCAGCGGGCAAGGTGCAGCTGTCGGTGCACGGCGGCTGGCTCGACGCCCCGGAGGTTGCCTTCTACGGCAACAGCCGCGACGACCGGCTTGGCTTCGAGTACCGGACGGCGAGTGTGGGCGTGGCGGCGCGGGTGCGGCCGTGGAAGCGCGTGAACGTCGGCGGCGGCTTCGACCTGGTGTCGGCCGAGGCCAGCTCGCCGTTTGGCGCCACCGAGCCGACTCTGAGTCCGACCTACGGTCAGTCGCGCCTGTTCGTCGAGCTCGACACGCGTGCGACGCCCGGCTACACGACGAGCGGCGGCTACTACCGCGTGGACGTCAGCGACGTTCGCGAGACCGGCAGCGGCCCCTCCACCTTCCAGCGCGTGGACGCCGAGGCCCGGCGCTACATCCCGATGTTCCGTGACAACCAGGTGATCGCGCTGCGCGGGCTCGTCTCGACGACCACCACGGCCGACGGCGACGCAGTGCCGTTCTTCCTGCTGCCGTCGCTGGGCGGGCACACGCTGCGCGGCTACCCGTCGTGGCGCTTCCGCGATCGCAACCGCGTGCTGCTCACCGGCGAGTACCGCTGGGCCGCCGGCCCCTTCGTGGACATGTCGGTGTTCATGGACGCCGGCACGGTGGCGCCCCGCTTTAATGACCTCGATCTCGGCCGTCTGCACACGTCGCACGGCGTCGGCCTGACCTTCCACACACCGAGCCAGACCGCGATGCGCGTCGAAGTGGCGCGCTCGACGGAAGGCCTTGGGCTGGTGTTCTCGTTCAGCCCCCGCTTCTAACTGTTCGCATTCGAGGAAAAGGACCACCCATCATGACGACCACGACGAACCGCCGGCGGCTCCTGGCTGTGGGCGCGCTGCTCGCGGCGGGCGCGCTGACGATGGCCGGATCGGCCGCCTCGCCGAAGTTCCTCAACGACGATCCCATGTGGCACCAGCCCGACACGCAGGACGCATCGGGCCTGAAAGCCGACGAGGTCAACCTGTTCGTGGACCTCGCCTACAACCTGATCGCCGGCGCCGGGCCGGCGCGAGGCCGGGCCGGCAATCTCAACACGGTCGACGAGGTGCCGGATTCGAGCTGGTTCACCAACCGCGCCGGCGCGCGCCCGCTCACCGCGCTCGACGTGGCCAACGGGCCCGACACCACGGGTGGCCCTGCTGACGGCGTGTGGACCATCCGTTCCTCGAAGAGCGACGGCGTCACCCCGGGCTTTACCGTCATGGACTGCGAGGGGCAGGTGTGGTTCCTCAAGTTCGATCCCCGCGGCTACCGCGGCATGACGACCGGCACCGAGGTCGCCGTCACGAAGTTGATGTGGGCGCTTGGCTACAACGTGCCCGAGAACCACATCGCCTACGTGTCGCCCGAGCAGTTGATCATCGGCTCGACGGCGAAGTTCACGCCGAAGAGCGGCCGCAAGCGCCCGATGCGGCGCGGCGATCTGGACGAGCTGCTGTCGACCGTCGATCGCGAGGCGGACGGCAGCTATCGCGTCGTGGCGAGCAAGGCGCTCGCGGGCAAGCCGGTCGGCCGCATCCGCTTCTACGGCACGCGGCCCGACGACCCGAACGACGTGGTGCCGCACGAAGATCGGCGCGAGCTGCGCGGCTACGGCGTGTTCGCCGCCTGGCTGAATCACGTGGACGCCAAGGCCATCAACTCGCTCGATACGCTTGTGACCGAGAACGGCCGCTCGTTCGTGCGCCACCACCTGATCGACTTCGGGTCCACGCTGGGCAGCGGCGGCGTCGCGCCGGCCGACTACTGGGCCGGCTCGCAGTACCTGCTCGAGCCCGGTTCCACCGGCCGCCGGCTGGTGGGCTTCGGCTTCAACCGCCCCGCCTGGAACACCGCCGCGTTCTACGAGGCGCCCGCGGTGGGCCGTCTGCCGCAGTCGAGCCGCGACTTCGACCCGGCGCAGTGGAAGCCGCGGGTTCCAAACCGCGCGTTCCTGCAGGCGCGCGCCGACGACCGGTTCTGGGCCGCCCGGAAGCTCGTCGCGCTCCGCGCCGAGCACCTGCGCGCGGCCGTGATGGCGGGCGAGTTCGGCGACCCGGTCTCCGAAGCGTTCCTCATCCGGACGCTGACCGAGCGTCGCGACGCCATCGCCCGCGCCTATCTCACCGCGGTCAACCCGATTGCCGACCCCGTGCTCGGCACGGACGGCACGCTGACGTTTCAGAACGTCGCGGTGGATGCCGACGTGGCCCGCGCCCCGCAGGAGTACCGCGCGCAGTGGTTCGTGTTCGACAACGCCACCGGCGACACCACCAGCCTGGGCGAGACGGCATCCCGTTCGACGACGGTCGCCGTCCCGGCCAGCCTGCCGGCGCGCGCCGGCGCCTACGTGAAGGTGCAGCTGCGCAGCATTGGAGCGATGAACCCGGCGTGGGAGACGCCGGTGGATGCCTACTTCCGGATGGTCGAGGGCGGCTGGCGCCTCGTGGGATTCGAACGGCTTCCTGGTGCGTAACGGGCGGCTCGGATCGGCGGCCGCGCTCGTCACGGCGGCCGCCGCGTTGCTGACGGTGCCCGGGTCGCTGGGCCGAATCACGGTTCCCGGGGTGTCGCGACGAGCGCGTCCTGCCGTTCAAGGGGCTCTTCTCGGCGACGCTCACCGACCTGAAGCGCGTGCCATCACTGCAGACGGCCGGCATCCTCGGGATTGGCGGTGCGGGCGCCCTGGCGTCCTATCCGGCCGACCGCTCTGTGTCCGAATCGTTCTCGTCGTCGAACACGCTGCATGAAACACTCGGAGCCGGCGCCATAGTAGGGAGCCTGCCGGCGCAGCTCAGCGCCGCCTTCCTGACCTACAGTCTCGGCCGCGCCTTCAAGAACGACTGTGTGGCCGCCGTCGGCGGCGAGCTGGTGCAGGCGCAGCTCGTCGCGCAGGTGCTGACCTACAGCATCAAGGGGACCGTGCGGCGCGCGCGTCCCGAAGGGGGCGGCTTCTCGTTTCCGTCGGGTCACACGACGGCGGCGTTCGCGTCGGCCACGGTGCTGCAGCGACACTTCGGGTGGAAGGTGGGGCTGCCCGCCTTCGGCGCCGCGACCTACGTGGCCGCGTCGCGCGTGCAGGGCAAGCGGCACTATCTCAGCGACGTCGCGTTCGGCGCCGCGCTCGGCATCGTGGCCGGACGCACCGTCACGATGCCTGGCGGGCACAAGATGACGGTCGGCCCGATCGCGACCGAGTTCGGCACCGCCGCCGGGTTCACACTCCTCGAGCGGAAATAGGCAGGCGGACCTGAGGGTCCGCCTCTGCACCTTTTCGTAGGGGCAGGTCTTCAGACCTGCCCGACCAGCGTCAGCGGAGCGGGATGAACGCCAGGCCGTTGTTGGCGTTCATCGGAATCACGAGCTGGTTCGCCCCCTCGTCGTAGCACATCGACGCCGGGTTCGGAATGTTCTGGGCGATGAGCTCGGCCGGCTGATTCGGGCGGATGCGCGACACGCCGCCCTGCACCACGCTGCTCACGTACTTGGTCCCGTCCTTCATGATGACCAGCCCGTCGTTGCCGGGCTGCGCCGCCGTCTCCGTCTTCAGGAGCTTCCCGTCCGGCGAGAAGGTGAGCACGTCGGCGGTGCCGATGTTGACCACCACGATATTGCCCTGGCCGTCGATCGCGATGCCGTTCGGCTGCCGCAGCGGCGCGCCCTGCACCAGGATCGACGCCGCGCCGGCCGGCGTGATCTTCCACACCTGCCACGTCGTGGCGTCCGGGGTCTGGCCGCCGGCGCCGGTCTGCGTGGCGTAGATGGTGCCGTCGTTGGCCACTTCGAGATCGTTGAAGCCGTTCGACTTCTCCACGCGGATCTCGCCGGCCGGCATGCCGGTCTGCATGTTGAATTTGCGCACGACCGACACCACCGGGTCGTTCGGGTTGGTGCCGCCGTCACGATCGGCGAGATAGAGGATGCCGTTGGCGATGTCGCTGCCGAGCGGCTCGTTGAGCACGAGCGGCGTCGTCATGGTGGTGCGCGGCTCGCCAGGGTTCTGAATGCCGACCCAGCGCGCCGTGTGCACCGAGCCGTCGTGGTTGATGAAGGAGATCCATCCGTTGTTGGTCTGCACGTTCTGGGCGACGCCGCGGTTGGGCACGACGATCACGCCGCGCGCCGCGTCGTACGAACAGCTCTCGGCCGAGTAGATCGCGCCGTAGACCTTCACGTTCGACGACATCGGGTTGAACGCGCCGTCGGGTGCCGGGTTGATCGGCATGCCGAGGCGGTTGCCCACGGTGAAGGGCTGCGGTCCGGCGGGCGCCGGCGGCTGTGCGGCGAGCGGCGTCGCCGCGAGGTGGCCGATGAGCGTGACGGCGCCAGCCGTGAACGCCAGATGTCGAATCATTTGCGTGTCTCCTTTGTAGGCTTCAATCCGCGGTAGACGGCTTCGACGAACTGCGCCGAGGACCACCCGGGCGCGTTGCCGTAGAGGCCGTCGTATTCCATCGTCGGCCGGGCCGTCTGCACCTGCGCCAGCGTCTGGCCGCGGTTGACCATGTCCTGGATGCGGTCCCGGATGATCGTCGTCATGTCGCGGTATTCCACCAGGTCGGCTTCGTCCGAGACGCGGCCGTGGCCCGGCACGATCATGGTGCCGCCCTCGGTCTTCTCGCCGGACACCACGAGGTCGAGCAGCTGGTTCAGCCCGTCGAGCACGCCGGCGATGCTGCCGCCGCGCTGCAGGTCGATCATCGGGTAGCTGACGGTGGAGTAGACGTCGCCCGCGGCGATGACGTCCGATCGGCGGAAGAACACGACGCTGTCCCCGTCGGTATGCGCCGACGGCAGGTGCACCACCTGCACCGCCTCGCCGTTGTAGAAGAACTCCTTCCGCTTGCCCGAGAAGGTCTGCGTCGGCCACGCGACGACCGGCGTCGGCGACTGCGCGCCCGCCGGCGCGCTCATGCGGTTCAACGTCTCCTCGTGCGCGATGATCTCGGCGCGTGCGCCGAGGCCGGCGCCCACCTGCGCCACGCCTCGGCCCGAGGTCGGCAGCCCCGCGGCACCGATCTTCTCGTTGCCGCCGACGTGGTCGACGTGCGCGTGCGTGTTGATGATGTAGCGCACGGGCCGGGGCGTCAGCCCCTTGATCGACGCCAGGAGCGCGTCGGCTCGGCCGGCCGCGCCCGTATCCACGATGATTGGACCGAGGTCGCCCACCTGCACGGCCACGTTGCTGCCGGCGCCCACGATCACGTGGACGCTGCCCTGGACCTTCATCGAGTAGAGGCCGGCGTCGCGGGTCGCGGCGGCGGCGCCCCCCTGGGCTCGCACCGGGACGCGCGCGATCACGGCGCAGGCAATCGCCACCGCGACGACGAGAGGCGTGAGAACGCGCGCGCTCATGGACGCGCCTCCCGCGCCGGCGTCTTCATCGTCTTCGCGTATTCCGGGTAGGCCGTCGCGGCGCCGCCGCGCGTGGGCTCCACCGGCAGGTGGTACTTCTCGGCGAACTCGGTGAGATACGGGTTCTTGCCCGGCAGGAAGTGGGGGACCCACGCCGGGTCGCGCCCTGGCACTTCATCGTCGGCCTGGCAGAAGAGCCACGCCGCGTACTGATTGGGGTTGGCGTTGGCGTTCAGCTGCAGGTTGGTCGTCTTGACGAGCGGTTCCGAGAGATAGACCGGATCCTCGGTGATGGTCATCTGCGTCAGCACGTTGCCACGGCGGAAGAAGTATTCCGTCATCGTCGCCCTGGCGCTCATCGGGACGCCGTTGCGGCGGTGCCAGCCCTGTTTCATGTGCGTCGTGTAAACCTTCAGCGTGGTGCCCTGCCACTCGCCGGTGGAGAAGCCCATCCACGTGTGTGGCGCTTCCTCGGGCGGATGCGGCCGGCCATCGAGCCAGATCGTCCGTTCCTGCGCGTAGGTGCTGAGGAAGTGCCTGACGGCGATCACCGTCTGGGTGCCGGGGTCGATCACATCGGTGATGCGGACCTGGATCGGGCCCCGGTAGATGTAGGGGGAGACGTGGGCTCGGCACTGATGCTCGGGCAGCGTGAGCCGCGACGCGTCCCAGCTGTCCGCGTATTGGCGGCCGGCGTCGTTGAGCGGGATGCCCAGGTAGTCGCCGAGCTCGGGGCCTGGCCCTCGCTCGGGCTGATCTTCGTGAAAAGTGCCGCCCCAGTCGCCGTTCAGCGTCGTGGTTTGGGCGGCCGCCGGCCAGGCGGCAAGCGCCAGGGCGGCAGCAAGGAAGAGGGTCGAGGCCAGACGGCTCATGCGACAAGAGTCTACGCCGGGGCCGCGCCGGGCGTTGACCGCGCCGCCCCAGGCCTTCACACTAGCCGCGATGAGGCTGATGCCCGCCGCCGTCGTGGTGGCTGCCGTCCTGGCGGCCCTGCCGTTGAGGGCGCAGGGGCCGGCGCCGGTGTTTCCCTACCCCGTTGAGACTCTTGCCCTCGAGAACGGGTTGCGTGCGTATCTGGTCAAGGCCGGTGCGCCCGGCCAGGTGGCATACCTGACCGTGGTCCGCACTGGCAGCCGGGACGAAGTGGAGGCCGGCAAAAGCGGCTTCGCGCACTTCTTCGAGCACATGATGTTCCACGGCACGGAGAAGTATCCCGACTACGACAACGAGACGACGAAGATCGGGGCCTTTCGGAACGGCACGACGAATCAGGACCGCACGTTCTACTACCTGGTGGCGAACAGCGGATACCTCGACAAGATCGCCGACATCGAGGCGGACCGGATGCAGCGCTTGAAGTACTCCGAGGAGGAATTCAAGATCGAGGCCGGCGCCATTCTCGGCGAACACCAGCAGGGCGCCCGCGAACCAGCCCGCGTCCTCAACGAGAAGGTGCGCGAGACGATCTTCCTCAAGCATCCGTACGGTCACACCACGATCGGCTACGAGGCCGACGTGCGCGCCATGCCGCAGGGCTACGCCTACAGCAAGGCGTTCTACGACCACTTCTACCGGCCCGAGAACACGGTCGTGATCATCGCCGGCGACTTCGACGTGGAGAAGGCGAAGGGGCTGATTCGCACGCACTACGGCGGCTGGAGCCGCGGCTACCAGCCGGCGGCCATCGCCGCCGAGCCGCCGCAGACGGCGCCGCGCCGCCAGGCCGTGACGTATCCAGGCCGCACGCTGCCGATCGTGGCGATTCATCACCGCGCCCCGGCATGGAACGCGACCGACCGCGGTGGTGCCGCGCTCGAGGTGCTCGGCCGCCTGGCGTTCGGCTCCAATTCGCCACTCTACCGCCGGCTGGTGCTGCAGGAACGGCGCGCCCAGTCGCTGGGGCAGTCGTTCGAGCGCGCGAGGGACCCCTACGTCGTGACCGTGCAGGCGATGGCCAGCCGGCCCGAGGACGCCGCGCCGGTGGAGGCCGACATCGTGGCGGAGATCGGGCGCTACCAGCGCGACCTCGTCGAGCCGCAGCGGCTGGCCGACGCCAAGCGCAACATTAAATACGGCTTCCTGATGGGCCTCGAGAGCGCGCTCGACATCGGCGCTGCCCTGATTCAGCCGCTCGTGAACACGGGCGGGGTCGAGGCGCTCGAGGAGTACTTCCGCACGCTCGATGCGGTCACGCCCGAGGACGTGCGCGAGGCGGCGCGGCAGTATCTGGTCGAAACCGGCCGGACCACCATCGTCATGACGCAGGGGAGCTGACGTGCGCCGCACGCTTCGGCCCCTGGTGCTGGTCCTGCTGACGGCCGCGCTCGTCGAGGCACAGCGCGCCGATTCGATCGTGCTGCGCGAAGCGTCGTCGCCGTTCGTCGCCGTCAACGTCTGGGTGAAGAGCGGCTCGACCGGCGACCCGAAGGGGAAGGAAGGGCTCGCCTCGCTGACGGGAAGCCTCATCGCCGCGGGCGCGACGGCGCACGACTCGTACGATGCGATTCTGCAGAAGCAGTACCCGCTCGCCGCCGGGTACGCCGTGACGGTGGACAAGGAGATGACCACCATCACCGGGCGCGTGCATCGCGACAACCTCGACGCTTACTACGCGCTCTTCAAGAACGCGCTGCTGGCGCCGGCGTTTGCCGAGGCCGACTTCGCACGGCTCAAAGCGCAGCGCCTCAACTCCCTCGAACGCGCCCGGCGCTACTCGCGCGACGAGGAGCTGAGCAAGCAGCTGCTGTTCTGGATGGCCTACGAGGGCACGCCGTACGCACATCCCGAAGAGGGCTACGTCGACTCGGTGCGCTCCATCACGCTCGACGACGTGCGCGCCTTCTACCGCACGCATGTGCGTCGCGGCAACGTGACCGTGGCGATCGGTGGCGGCTTTCCGGACGGGTTTCCGGAAAAGGTGCGTGGGGATCTCGACACGCTGCCGGAAGGCGCGCCGCCCGCGGTTGCGGTTCCCGCGCCGAAGCAGCCGGTGGGCGTGAAAGTGTTGCTGGTGGACAAGGAGACCGACGCGTCGTCGATCTCATTCGGGTTTCCGATCGCGCTACTGCGCAAGGACCCGGACTTCGTGCCGCTGCTCGTCGCCAACTCGTATCTCGGCGAGCATCGCAACCCGGTGGGGCGCCTGTATCAGGTCATCCGCGAGGCGCGCGGCATGAACTACGGCAACTACTCGTACATCGAGGCGTTTCCCGCCGGCTACGCCACGCAGCAGCCGCGGGTGAACGTGGCGCGGCGCAGCCAGCTCTTCGAGATCTGGATCCGGCCGGTGGCGCTGACGGCACCCGGGAACCTGCACGATCGGACGTTGTTCGCCCTGCGTGCCGCCCGCCGGGAGCTGACACAGCTTCGCGAGCAGGGCCTGCCGCCGGCGGCGGTGGCCGCGTCGAAGCAGTTCCTGCGCGACTACGTCGGCACGTGGGGCGACACGCTGGGCCGCCGCCTCGGGTACGCGGTGGACGATGCGTTCTACGGGATGCCTGCGCCGGGGTTCCTCGCTTCGCTGCGCGGCGCCATCGAGCGTGTAACGCCCGAGCAGGTCAACGCCGCGATCCGCACACATCTGCGGACCGATGGGATGTATCTGGTGATCGTCACGGCCGATGCGGCGCGCCTCAAGGAGAAGCTGGTGCGCGGCGAGGCGTCGTCGATCACCTACACCTCGCCGCCGGGCCCCGCGCTGGCGGCCGACGACCAGGTCATCGGCGCCGTGCCGCTCGGCGTCCGCGAGTCCGACGTTACGATCCTGCCGATCGATCGGGTGTTCCAGTAGCGATCGCCTGCGCGTCCGCCAGTTCGCGATCGAGCCATCGCGCGCCCCACTGATTCAGCCGCGCCACACCGTAGAAGATGATGGCCGCGATCGTCAGGGCCACGGCCCCCGAGACGGGGCGCCCCTTGGCGACGACGCCCACCACCATGCCGGGGGCGAGCGGCAGCAGATACCAGAGCGGCACCAGGCGCAGCATGTCGCGCTGCCGCAGGATCTCATCCTGATGGAATCGCAAGAGCGATCGGGCGTCGGAGGTGCCCGGCACCCGGCGGGAGCCGGCCCTCGTGTGCAGCACGAGCATCACACAGAGGATGCCGGCGGTGGTGAGCAGCGGGCCCGCGCGCTCGACGGCCGACGTCGCGTTCGTGATGTTGCCGAAATTGGCTGTGAGGACCACGAGGCCGGCAGCCGATTCGCGGAAGTTGCGCCACCAGATCTTGCGCTGGAAGTCGCGGGCGCGCTCGTCGAGGTTGTCCAAGGACAGCGGGGCTCGTGCGGGCGCCAGGCGCGCCAGCTCGTTGGCGGCGCGGGGCAGCGTGATCGCGATGTGCGCGGCGGCCGCCACGGCAACGGCGGTGGTGGCGGCCGCGAGATGCGCGCCGGCCAGCGCCGCCGCGCCGATGCTGGCGACGAACGCCCCCAGCACGCACCAGCCGTTCCAGAGCCGCGTGCCGGCGCGGCCGTACGCCGCGGCGAGCGCGCACCCGATCAGCCATACCACGCCGGGCGCGGTCCAGCGCAGCCACTCCCCGGGCACGGCCAGCGCGCGGCCGCGCGTGGCCACCGCCGCGATGCCGAGCGCCGCCGCGGTGAGAGCCGCCACCAGCGCCAGTCCGCTGTCCGCGCGCAGCTTGCGGCGCAGCTCCGAGAAGACGACCTTCGGCAGCACCGCGACGAAGGACGCCAGGTACTGACCGGGCGTGTGCGCGCACTCCGTCAGGTCGCCCAGCACGTGCTCGCGGCTGGACGGTGGCAGCAGGGCCGCGGCGATGGCCTCGAGGCGGCGGGAAGGCAGGTAGGGCATCGGAGACTCCGTCCTAGTTCCGCACGGTCAGCCAGCCTGGACCGAGCGCGCGAGCGATGGCGTCGAACATGCGGCGGGCCGTTGCCGCGGAATCCTGCAGGGCGGCTTCTCCCGACGCCTGCAGCTTGTAGCGGCGCTTCGCGCGCCCCCCGCGCTGCGGCGTCGGATCCGACAGCCACGAGGTGAGGTATCCCTTGTCCTCCATGCGGTCGAGCGTCACGTACACCGCGCCGAGCGACACGGTGCGCGGGGCCACGAGCTCCTGAGCCCTGCGAAAGATCGACACCCCGTACGCGTCGTCGCCCAGGGTCAGGACCGCGGTGAGGACGACCTGTTCGAATTGGCCGGGACTCTCGCGCTTCGCCATTTGTCAAACATAGTAGTTTAAATTGGCGATCGCGTAAAAGACCCGTTCCGGGGGTATATTCGCGGGAACTCGGCTGGCGAGGGGGGACACACATGCGGCGAACAGGTCTGCTTCTGGCGACGGCGTCTTTGATCGTGGCGATCTCGGCGGCGCTCTCGGCTCAATCGGTGTACCGCTCGGCCATGCACGACTACCGAGTCGTGACCGTCGCCGAGAACCTGATCCAGCCGTGGGGGATTGCGTTCCTTCCTGGTGGTGACGCGCTCATCACCGAACGGCCCGGACGGCTGCGCATCCTGCGGCAAGGGAAGCTCCTGCCGAACGCCGTGGAAGGCGTACCGGCGGTCTTCCATTCGCGGCAGGGCGGCCTGCTCGAGGTGATGCCGCACCCGAACTTCGCGACGAACCGGCTGGTCTATCTGAGCTTCTCCAAGCCGGGGGCCACCGATACGCAGTCGCGCACGGCGCTCGTCCGAGGACGCTTCGAGAACGATCGCCTGACGCAAGTGCAGACGCTCTTCGAGGCCGTGTCCGAGGGCCAGGGCCACTACAGCGGCAAGATCGCCTTCGATCGCAACGGCTACCTGTTCCTGTCGCTCGGCGATCGGCAGGTGCCGCCCCAGGGCGAGCTCGAGAAACATCCGGCGCAGGACCTGACGAACCATCACGGCAAGATCGTCCGGCTCCACGACGACGGCCGCGTGCCCGCCGACAACCCGTTCGTCGCGCGCGCGGGCGCGAAGCCCGAGATCTGGAGCTACGGTCACCGCAACGTCCAAGGGCTGGCGATTCATCCCGACACCGGCGAGGTGTGGGCCGACGAGCACGGGCCGCAGGGCGGCGATGAGCTCAATCGCATCGAGCCGGGCAAGAACTACGGCTGGCCGGTGATCGGCTTCGGCGTGAACTACACCACGGGCCTCGCCATCCATCGCGGCACGCACCGCGACGGGATGGAGCAGCCGGCCAAGATCTGGGTGCCGTCGATCGGCATCTCGGCGATGATGTTCTACACCGGCGACAAGTTCCCCGAGTGGAAGGGCAACCTGTTCATCGGCGGGATGGCCGCGCAGCAGCTGTCGCGCCTCACGCTGAACGGGCGCGCCATCGTGAACGAGGAGCTGCTCGTGCAGCGCCAGGGCCGCATCCGCGACATCCGTCAGGGTCCCGACGGCTTCATCTACCTGGTGACCGACGACCGCGACGGCAAGCCGACGCCGATCATTCGCATCGAGCCGGTGCAGCGGCTGGGCACGCGGTAGCTCGTACGCGGGGGCCCGGCTTTAGCCGGCCCGACCAGGGGCCGCCTGAAGGCGGCCCCTGCGACGTACGAGGCTACTGCGCCGGAAGGGGCGACGTCGGGTTCACCGGCGACGCGAGGTTCTTCGAGAAGAAGGGCAGCACGTTGCGCTCGATGCGCTCGCGCACCTTGTTGGTGTGGTCGCCTTCGTATTCCTCGTAGTGGTGCGGCACGTGGAGGCGCGTCAGCGCCTCGTGCAGCCGCTGATTCGACCCGAGCAGCGGGTCCTGCGCGCCGACGTCCACGGCGATCGCATAGTAACGATTGAGCGCGGCGGCGTGCTGCTCGAGCATCTCGAGCGGCGCGTTGGCCACCCACTTCGCCACGATCTCCGGCCGCACTTTGCCGTCCTTCACCGGGAGATCGAGAAACAGCGGCGGGTTGGCGGGATTCGGCGACCAGGCGGCGGCTGACGCGAGGCTGGTCGACGGTCCGAAGCCGGGCGCGGCGGCCGCCTCCACCGCCTGCTCGCGCGTGGTGATCGCCGCCGACGCCGCCATCGCGTCGGGGTTCGGGTTGCGGTTCGCCGACAAGCAGCACGAGCTCATGAGATAGAGCGACAGGAACACGTCCGGCCGCTTCATGCCGATGCGCAGCGCGCCGTAGCCGCCCATCGAGTGCCCCGCGAGGCCGCGGCTCATGCGCGTGGCGAGCGTGCGGTAGCGGCCGTCCATGAAGGCCACGAGGTCCTCGGCGATGAAGCGTTCCCAGTCGCCGATCGTCGGCGACACGGAATACATGCTGCCCTTGTGCAGCGTGTAGGCGCTCGGCGTCACGACGATGAACTCGCTGAACCCCTGCGCGGCGGCCAGGCGGTCCTGGCTCTCGGCGAGGCTCGCGAGCCGCGTGGTGAACGTGTCCTGGCGTCCGCCGTAGCCGTGGAGCAGGTAGAGGACGGGATATCGACGCGTCGGGGAGGAGGCGTAGCTCGGAGGCAGATACACGGTCGCCTCGCGATCCGGTGAGTCGCCTTCGAGGTTGCCTTCGAGCGATCGGCCGTGCACGACGATCTGCTCGACGGTGCCTTTCGCAGCTGCGCCCGCTGGTGGTCCGCCAGGGCCGCCGGCGCGGCCGCCGCGTCCCTGCGCATCGACCAGCGTCATCCCGCCGGCCACTCCGCTTGCCAGGACGGCGGCCAGCCACGCGACGAGTCTCAAATGGGTCACCGGTTCTCCGATCGCGCCGATTTTAGCGCGGGGGCGAGTAGCGTTTCGAGGCGGATTCCTGTCAAAACTGCACGCGCGCCACCAGATTCGTTCCAGAGATACGACCGCGCGCGCAAAATCCTTGCACTCCCCGGCCGGCACGTCTGTTGCCACGAGGGCCCTTCATGATCCGATCGACGGTTTTCGTCATCGCCCTCGCTGCCGCGTATGCGGGCCCGGCCTCGGCGCAACCGATGATCGGCGGCTGCCCGGTGCTGCCGGCCGACAACATCTGGAACACGCCGGTGGACACGCTGCCGGTGCTGGCCAACTCGGCGACGATGGTCAACACGATTGGCGCGAGCCGTGGCTTCCACGCGGACTTCGGCGCCGGCATGTGGGACGGCGGCCCCATCGGCATCCCGTTCATCACGGTGCCTGGCACGCAGACGAAGTACCCGGCGTCGTTCCTCTACGACGACGAAAGCGACCCGGGGCCGTACGCCGTGCCGCTGAATGCGCCGATCGAGGGCGGCGCCAACGCCACCGGCGATCGCCATGCGATTGCCGTGGACACCACCAACTGCATCCTCTACGAGCTCTACCGCGCGTTCCCGCAGGCTTCGTCGTGGACCGCCGACTCCGGCGCCCTCTTCGATCTCCGCTCGAACGCGCTGCGTCCTTCGACGTGGACGTCGGCCGACGCCGCCGGGCTGCCGATCATGCCGGGCCTCGTCACCGTGGACGAAGTGCTCAGCGGCGAGATCCGTCACGCCATCCGCTTCACGGCCCCGCAGACGCGCCGCGAGTTCGTGTGGCCCGCGCGGCACTACGCGTCGTCGCTCACCGGCACGCAGTATCCGCGCATGGGCGAACGCTTCCGTCTCAAGGCGTCGTTCGACATCTCGCCCTATCCGGCCGACGTGCAGGTCATCCTGCGGGCGATGAAGAAATACGGCATCATCCTCGCCGACAACGGGTCGGCCTGGTTCATCTCCGGCAAACCCGATCCGCGCTGGGACGACGACAACCTCCATACGCTGTCGCAGCTCCTCGGCTCGAACTTCGAGGCGGTCGATGCCACCGTGCTCCGCATCAGCCCGGACTCGGGAGCCGCGCGGCAGAACGGCGCGGCCGTGACCGTGTCGCCGTCGTCGGCGTCGGTGCGCGTCGGACAGATGCAGACGTTCTCGGCCACGGTCACCGGCGCGACCGGCGGCGTCACGTGGAGCGTCAACGACGTGCCGGGCGGCGATGGCGGCGTCGGCACCATCGATACCGGCGGCCGATACCTCGCGCCCGCGTCCGAGCCGAACCCGAACGTCGTCACGGTCCGCGCGGCGAGCGTAGCCGTGCCGACCGCCACCGGATCCGCCATGGTCACCGTGCTGCCGCTGCCGTCGATCACGTCGGTCAGCCCGTCGTCGTTGCCGGCCGGGCCCTTCACGCTGACCGTCAACGGCGCCGGCTTCACGTCCGGCGCGGTGGTGTCGTTCGGCGGCATGCCGCTGCCGACCACCGTCGTGTCGCCGATCCGGCTCACCGCCACCGGAACCGCGTCGTCTCCGGGATCGGTGCCCGTCGTCGCGACGATGAGCGACGGCACGGTGTCGAACAGCGTGTTCGTCACCGTCGCGGCTCCCGTCGTGGTTGGCATCACCATCTCGCCGTCGTCCGCGACGGTGCGCCTCAGGCAGCAGCGCCAGTTCACGGCCACGGTGACCGGCACCACGAACACGTCGGTGGCCTGGAAGGTCAACGGCGTCACCGGCGGCAACAACACCGTCGGCCGCGTGAGCCAGACGGGCGTCTACACCGCGCCGCGCAAGGTGCCGTCGCCCGCCACCGTGAACGTCAGCGCCACGTCCGTGGCCGACCCGACCAAGGTCGCGTCAGCGCAAGTAACGGTTTCGCGCTGACACCGGAGACATTTTTTACCCACTCTGCCCACTCTGCTCACTCCGCTGTATATTGGCGGCGCTATGAGAACAAGCGCCGCCTGCCTGACCGCCGTCCTGCTGCTGGCTGGCTCTGTCGCCGCGCAGCGCCCGTCCGATCCCGCGTTGCTGGTGCCGCAGGAGGCGCCCGCCATGGACTACGTGGCGGCGCCGTCGGCCGTCACGCTGCCCGAGGGCGTGACGATGGGCGCCACCGCGGCGGTGGCGTTCGATGCCAGGGGACACCTGTGGGTGCTCACGCGCGGCGCGGTGGCCTTCTTCGAGTTCGACGAGAAGGGCGCCTACGTTCGCTCGTTCGGCGACAAGCTCTTCACGCGCGCCCACGGCCTGCGAATCGATCGCGAGGGCAACCTGTGGGCCGGCGACGTGGGGGCGCACACGGTCCGCAAGTTCAGCCGCGACGGTCAGCTGCTCCTCACCCTCGGCACGGCCGGCGAGGCGGGCGAGTGGAACGAGGCGACGGGCTCACGCAAGCTCAATCAGCCCAACGACGTCGTCGTGGCCGACAACGGCGACATCTTCATCGTGCAGGGGCACACGCCGGGACCGCGCGGCGACGCGCGCGTGCTCAAGTTCGACAAGACCGGGCGCCTGCTGACGCAGTGGGGTGGCAAGGGCACCGCGCCCGGCCAGTTCGAGGTGGCGCACGGCGTCGCCATCGACGCGAAGGGGCTGCTCTGGGTCGCCGACCGTGAAAATCAGCGCATCCAGCTGTTCGATCAGCGCGGCACGTTCGTCCGCGAGATGAAGTACGCCGGGCTGCCGTGCGCGATGGACATCGGCCGCGAGTACGTCTACATGGTCAACGGCTTCGCCGGCCAGGTGGTCCGGATGGATCTTGCGGGCAAGGTGCTGGCGGTCGTCGGCCGCCCCGGCAAGGGGCCTGGCGAGTTCGGCGAGGCTCACTTCATCGCGGTGAGCCCGAAGCAGGAGATCTTCGTCGCCGATTCGGTCAACGGCGCGCTCGTCAAGTTCGTCAGGCAGTAGATTGAAGGATTTTATGAACAGCAAGTACGCAGGCGTTGGCGTCGGCGTCAGCTTGGGTCTGTGTTTCGGAGTCGCATTCGGGGCGGCCGCGCAGAACGTCGGCGTGGGAATCGCCCTTGGCGTCGGACTGGCCGTCTCATTCGCCATGGTATTCGGCGCAGGATCCGATGCGGCAGTGGCCCGCAAAAAGGCAGGAGCTGACAAGCCCCTGCCCCATCCGTTGGGTTTGTTTGAAAGGGATCGCTCCGCGAACTGACCGGGGCCCTGCTACTTCGTGGTCGAACGCGAAAGACAGCGGTTCGACCGGTTCGACGGATCGGTGGGGTCCGGGGCGCGGCCGCGAAGCCGGACCTCGCGATACGCCCCATGGCACGCGGCGCACGAATCGGAGAGGTCGCCGGTCGCCTCCGCCACGGCTTCCTGATTCCGCGACTGCGACAGCTTGTACATCCGGCGCGACACCGCGATCATGTCCTCGGTGAACTTGATCCAGTCTGGGTCGTTGACCGGCGCGAGGCGTCCGTTCTCGCAGCGGATGCCGGGCGCGAGCATCAAGGGCGCGGCGTCGGCCAGCGCGAGGGCCGCGTTGTCGATCATCTGCCACCCGCCGTAGATGCCCTGGCCCCAGTCGAAGACCGAGAAGCCCTGCGACTGCTGTTCGGGCGTCGGCTTCGGGGCCGGCGCCGCCGGATCGCGTGTCTGCACCGTGAACAGCAGGTTCGAGTTGGGGAAGTAGATGCCGCGCATCAGCTGCGCCATGTTGCCGAGCGGCGGATAGGCCTTCACAGTACCAGCCGCCTGTGCCGCCGCCGGCCGCGCGGGCCAGCCGACGGTCTTCAGCGCCGCTTCAGTCGACGCGAGCTCGGTGCGGCTGGCGGGGAAACCACCGCTCTTCAGGATGAGGGCCACGAGATCGGCCGTGTCCGTGGCGCTCAGGGTGCCTTGCGCGTCGGCCGGCATCGTCTTCTGGATCTTCGTCGCGAGCTCGAGCAGCGGCTGCCCCTGCCAACTGGCCGCGAACCCATCACCCACGAGTGGTGGCGCCGCCGAGCCCTTCAGCCCCTGGCCGTGGCAGGAGGCGCACTGCTTGTCGTACACCGCCTGGCCGCGTGCGGCCTGGGCGTCGGTGTAGACGCCGTCCTGTGCGGTCCGTGCGGTCTGCGCGTGCGTCACGCCGATGGTCGTGGCGGCGACGAGCACTACCGTTGCCGCAGTTCCGAGTGACCGCCGCAATGTCATACCAACCTTGTGCATGGTGCGGAAAGGATACGACAGATGGGGCGGGTGCCCCGCCCGGCGCACAGTTTGCGTGCGGTACGAGCGAGGGGGTGCTGACATGAAGAGTTTCAACCTGAAGCCGCGGCAATTCGGATTCCTGGTCGGGACGCGTGCGGCGTTGGCGTTCGGTGTCGGCTTGCTGGTGGCGAGTCGCATACCCGAAGGGCGTCGCAAGCGGATCGGGCTGGCCCTCCTCGGGCTGGGCGCCGCGACGACGGTGCCCGCCATCAAGCTGTTGCGGCGCAGCCGGACGTCGGCCGAGCCCGGCATCAACGGTGCGCATTCGGAGTTCGGAGAGTTCGGTTTCGCGCGGCGAATGTAGCTCAGGAGGAGACGCCGTGAAGAGCGATCTCGAGACGTTCTACGACATGATCGACCGCGTCGAGGTGGCCATGATGACCACCCGGCGCGCCGACGGCCATCTGCAGTCCCGTCCGATGGCAACGCAGAGGCGGGCCCCCGGCGCCGATCTGTGGTTCGTGACGACGGCCGGATCGCCGAAGCTCGACGACCTGTCGCGCGATCCGCACGTCAACCTCGGCTACCTCAGAACCGGTACTGCCGAGTGGGCCTCGGTCTCGGGGACGGCGCTCGTCTCGACGGACCGCGCCACGATTCACGCGCTGTACGCGCCCGACTGGAAGCTGTGGTTTCCGGACGAGGGCGACCTGCGCCACGGTACGCCGGACGACCCGCGCATGGTGCTCATCGGGGTGAACGTGCACGCCGCCGTGTTCCTCGAGGTCAACAAGCCGCGGCCGGTCTTCCTCTACGAGGTGGTCAAGGGCTGGCTGACCGGCACCGAGCCTGACCTCGGTACGACACACGTGCTCGACGAGCCGCACCGGCCGAGGGCCTGACGCGCGTCAGGCCCTCGGCGGGCGTTTCTCGAACGGGGCGCTGCCGCCAGTCTCGTTGTTCTCGATCGCCGCCTGCTCGGCGAGCCGGGTCAGCGCCGACGGCGCCCAGTCGGACATGCTTTGCCACCCGCTCCAGCGCTCATCACCTGCGGCCAGCGACGGGCCGGGCAACAGGGCGCTCGTGGCCTGCAGGGCCAGCGCCACGGTGTTCGGCATGAGCGCCGCCGCCATGATGGCGAGCTTGGCGGCCCACGTGATGACGAGCTCGGCGTCGCCGTGGCGAATGGCCTCGACGATCTCGGCGGCCGCCCGCCGGCCGCTCGTGGAGAGCAGCGGCAGCGAATCGGCGACGGCAAACCACGCGAACTCTTCGCGGTGCTGGCCCTTGAACGAGGCATTGAAGGGCGAGCCGGTGCGCATGAGGCCGGGACAGACCGTGGTCACGGCGATGTTGTCGTGCGCCAGCTCGGGCGTCAATGCGCTCGAGAGGCCCGCGAGGGCGAACTTGCTGGCGCAGTACGGCACCATGTGCGGCACGCCGATCTTGCCGCCAAAGGACGAGATGTTCGCGATGCGCCCGCCGCCTTGCTTCCGCATGTGGGGGACAGCGGCCTCGATCGTGTGGAGCGGACCCCAGAAGTGCACGGCCATCGCTTCTTCGTAGTCGGCCCGGGTGACGTGTTCCAGCGGGCCCACCGTGATGACGCCGGCGTTGTTGACCAGGATGTCGATGGCGCCGTGCCGTGAGACCACGGTGTCGACGGCGCGGCGCGCGTCGTCCTCGTGGCTGACGTCGCCGGCTATCGTCGAGACCTCGAGCCCTTCGGCGCGCAGCTTGCGCTCCGCACGGTCCAGCTCGGCTTGATCGCGTGCCATGAGCACGACCTTGGCGCCGTGCTGTCCCAGTTCTCGCGCGATGAGCAGTCCGAGCCCGCGCGACCCTCCAGTTACGAGGGCAGCCTGGCCGTCCAGTTCGATGGCGCGGCGTGCCCGTCGCGCCTCGGCCGCCAGGGCGACTCCCATCAATACACCACCAGCAGCAAAGCCGGCCGTCAGCAGGGCTTCTTTACGTGTCATGGCCGTTGGCTGAGCAAAGCGTATGCCGCTGAAACGGACGGCAACTAAGGTCAGGTGGGTCAGGTGGGTCTGGTGGGCCAGGTAGGTAAGACCTACCTGACCTACCTGACCTGAGGCGCGCTACCGAGGTCCGAGCGCGCGAATCCTGAACTCGGACCCGGGCTCCAGGTTCAGGTCGTCGCGACCCTGGACGATCACCGACCCGGCGCCGGCGGCGCCGCCGACGGCCGCGCCGATCGCCGCGCCCTTGGTGCCGCCGGTCACGGCGCCGATCACCGCACCGATCGCCGCGCCGATGCCCGTGCGGGTCGCGGTGCGTGACGTCTGGCTCTCGTCTTCACCCACGTTGGTGTTCTCCACGTGCAGGTTGTCGCCGTCGGGCGTGCGCACGTTCTCGATGACACCGTCGAAATCAGCCGTCCGCCCGTTGCGGAAGCGGATGCGGTCGAAGTCGAACGTGATGTCCGAGCGCCCGGCCACGCGGCCCGAGCGATCGACGCCGAGGAGCCGGCCGTCGATCCGTGCACCCTGGAACTGTCCTGGCGACACGACCGTCAGCGTGAACGGATCCTCGGCTTGCGCGTCGCGTGTGCTCAGGCGGCTGTCCAGCGTCGCCACGATTTCAGTGCCGTCGGGCACGTCGTTGGCCGCTGCTGTGCCGGCCCCGGCGCGATTGACTCCGTTACGCGGTCGCGCGTAGCGGCCGTTGCCGTTACCGTTGCCGTTCCGGACGCCGGTGGAGTACATGTCGAGGCGCGCGTCGGTCGAGACGCGGTCGTAGACGCTGCGTGAGATCACCGGCTGGTTCAGCCCGACGTCGCTGACGCGGCGCGTCACGCGCAGGTTGCGCCCGTTGTTGATCGGCTCGATCGTGATCTGGTAGTCGAGCGCGCGATCGCCGGTGGAGTTGATCTCGAGCCGATCGCCCACCAGGTTGGCCGTCGTGCGAATCGAGCGGCCGTTGGCCGTTTGATCGATCTGTGCCTGCCCGTTGGCTTCGAAGGTGACGCGATCCGCGTTGGTGGACACCATCGTGATCGTCCGCCCGCGCCGCTCGATCGCGAATTCCGTGGGCGCGTCGAGCCGTTGCAGAATCTGGTTGCGCAAGCGCGGTCGCTCGCGGCCGGGCAGCGCGCGCGCCGCCTGGTCGGCGATGGTAGACGGGTTGTCGCTCTGCGCGGTGTTCAACTGATACGTACCAGTGAGATTCGAGCGCGAGCGGCCGAGTCCCTGTGCCGACGCCTGAGTGACGCTGTCGCCGGCGACGAGGCACACGGCCACCGCACCGGCGAGAAGCGCTGCGCGGCCGGACCGCGCGTGAGCTGCGAGGTAGGTCATAACAATCCTCCGAGGTGGAGGGCTGCAACAACCACGCCTGGCAATGCTAATGTGGCAAGTGGTGTGAGAGCGGGACTTATCGGTCGCAGCACCTACCTCGTCCCGAGAAGAGGTCAGCCCGGCCTTACAACCGCGCGCACCGCGAATTGCAGCGCCGCGCTTACACCACCCGATCAGGGAAACATCAGCAGGAAGCGTGTGCCGTCGGGAGCGAGCTCCCAGAGCCGGCGGCCCGTGCTCTGCACGAATCCTTTGATCGGCAGCGCTACCGGCGGCCGCGCGGTGAAGGGTGCGGTCGCGGTGATCGACGCCACGTACAACGTGGCGTCCCTGTCGTAGAAGATCTCGCGCCCGTCCGGCGACCATACCGGCCGCTCGCCGCCCGCGTCGCTGATCTTCGTGCGCGTGCCGGTGCGCGGGAACGGTTCCACGTAAATTTCGTGCCGGCCCGTCTCGTTCGATTGATACGCGAGCCACTTGCCGTCGGGCGAGAAGCGGCTGCCCATCTGCGCCGTCGTGGGCTCGGACACGATCGCCCGCTTCGAGCGGTCGCCGGTTGAGAACGCCCAGACGTCGTAGTCGGTCCCGCCCGTCAGCGTGATGTAGCTCACGAGGCCGAGCGCGGTGGACCATGATTCCGGCGCGCGCGCCGTGTCGTCGGCGATGAGTTCGGCGGTGCCGGTTCCGTCCGAAGCCTGCCAGAACAGCTGGAATCCCTGCGGTCCCGCGAAGAGCAGGCGCGTGCCGTCGGGCGCCCACATTGGAAAGCGGCCTGCCGCGAACCGGCGCGGCATCGCGATGTTCGCGAGCTCCGCGGTCCAGACCGAGCCGTCGAAGGTGTCGAACGCCACGCGCCGGCCGTCCGGCGAGATGCGAGGGGCGAATGCGCCCGGCGGCAGCGCGCCGATCGGAGTCCGGGCACCTTGCCGGTCTACCCAGGCGAGCTGAAACACCGGTGGCGCTTGCTGAGCCGCGACAGTTCCCAGCGCTAGCGCGACGCCGAAACCGATCGATGCGAAGAGTCTTCGGCTCATGACACGTCCCCCTGTTTTGTCGTCGGCCTTAGACGCCGGGCTTTGCGCGAAGGTTCCCCCTGAGCATCACCGTTCGATGACACCTTGCTTGCATAGGGAGTGTCATGAAAATCCCACTTGCGGGACTGCTGGTTGTCACAACCGTGATGGGCATCGCGCCGGAGGCGGCGGCCGACTCGGCCCTGATCGTCGCATCGCACGGCGGATCGGACGACATCCCCCGCGCGATGCTCAACGTCTGCGCGCCGCCGGCGCTTGCCGGCTTTGCCGTGGGCGCCATGGTCGACGCCCTGCGCTAGACCACCGCACTCGTGGTTGCGGGTCTTCAGACCCGCCGGCGTTATTGATTGCCGCGGCCGGGGCCACCGCCGCGAGGCGGCGCCGGTGGAAGCGTGCCGCCCTCGGCGAGGATCTTCATGTTCTGCAGCGCCGTCGTGAAGGTGGCGGTGCGCCGGGCGCGGTCGGCGGCCCTCGCCGCGTCGTCGGCCTGCATCGAATTGTCGTACACCAGCGTGTAGACCAGCTTCGACGTCGTGGCCGTGACGGGGCGTGCCTCCAGCGTGCCGTGGTAGAGATCGTAGGGACGTCCCGCGCGCACTGGCTGCGTATACGTGTACGAGAGCTCCGTCTTGCCGACCAGTATTTCGTTGGCGACCGACCGCACGGCGCCGAACTCGCCGTCCTTGCCCTGCGTGATGGTGCAGGGGATGCGGAACCATTCGCCGATGTCGCAGTACTTCCCGATGCGCTTCCAGACATCGGCCGCCGGCCGGTCCACCATGATCTCCAGCGGAATCGAGGTGTAGGTGGGCTTGGCCACGACCGTCACATCGGCGGGCGGCGCCGCCGCGGGCGGCGGGTTCTGGGCCTGTGCGGCCGGCGCCGCGAGACAGGTGAGCACGAGCGCGCGCGTCGCCGCGCTCCAGACACGAAACATCGTCATGGCTCTCTCCGAATAAAGGTTCGGGGAGTTTACTCGACCGCGCCGACCGACTGCAGATACCTGACCACCGGCGTGTGACCGGCTCGCCGCGCCATGTTCAGCGGGGTTCGCCACTCGCCCTGCCGATCGGGCCAGCCCCCTTCGGCCCAGACGCGCGCGTTCACGTTGGCGCCGCGGCTCACCAGCAGCCGGACGATGTCGAGCTCCCCGGCGCCGCTGGCGCCGATGAGGGCGTTCTCGTCGCCCGGGACCACTTCCTCGATGACGGCGCCGCGGTCGAGCAACATGGTGACGATGCCGAGATGGCCGTGGCGCGCGGCCATGATGAGCGCGTTGCCGTCGCCTTCGACGCCGGCGTTCACGTCGGCCCCCCGTTCGAGCAGCATGGTGACGATGTCGCGGAAGCCTTCACGGGCAGCCATCGTGAGCGCGTTGCCGTCGCCCGGGACGCCGATATCGGTGTCTGCCCCGCGATCCAACAGCAAGCGCACGAGATCGCGGTAGCCCTCACGCGCGGCGACGAGGAGGGCGGTCCCATCGCCACGGACAACAGCATTGACGTCGACGCCCTCGTTGAGCAGTTCGGTGACCTCGTCGATTCTTCCCTTTTGTGCCGCCTCGACGAGCGCGATGCTGAGCGCTCGCGTGGACGCGCGTCCGGTGTCGTTGCCGGCGGCACGGCGGCTTCCCGTACTGGCCCGCTGCTCCGGAACAGCCTCTACGCGCACCGCGGCAAGGGCGAGCACGAAGACGCTCACGGCTGCCATCGTGGCCACGACCAGCGACGCGCCGGCACGGCCGCGAAGCTGCGTGCGATCGAGTACGGCCCTGACCCGCACGGACAGGTCGCTGCGATTGGCCATCGCCAGCACCGGCTGCGAGTGGCTGCGCGACAGCCGCTCCGCCAGGGTCACCAGCTGGTCGGCGTAGTCGGTCTGCTCCGCCCGGTCGATCACCGCATCGTCGCAGGCGCGCTCGCTCTCGAGACAGAGCCGCCGCCACGCGACCCAGACGAGCGGATGAAACCAGTACGCCGCGCAGATCGCGCGCGCCGCCAGCTGCACCGGCCAATCGCCCCGGCGGACGTGTTCGAGCTCGTGCACCAAGGCCCGCCGCAGATCGGATTCGCTCCAGTCGCGGGCGTCGATCGGCAGCACGATGGTCGGACGGCCCCATCCGAACGTGACCGGTGCCGGCACATCCTCGTGCAGGACGATGGTCAGCGGCCGGCGGATGCCGGACTCGCGGGCCAGCGCCGCCGCCGTGGCCTGGCCGGCGAGCCACGGAATACCGCTGCGGCGAACCGCACGCACGGTCCTGACGGCGTTGGCGAGCAGCACCAGCAGCAGGAGAGCGCCGGCCGCCCACAACAGCCGGAGCGCGGCTCCCAGGGACACACCGGTCGTGGCCAGCCATGCGCCTCGTGCGTTCTCGAGCGCCGGGGCCGCGGCGGACACGAGGCCATCTGGTCGCTCCGCCGTTTGGGCGCGAGCCGACGCGGTGGCGTCCACCGGTGGCGCGCCCGGATCGGCGGGCAGAGGCAGCTGGATGGCCACGACCAGCTCGGGAGCCAGGGACGCCGCCAGCGGCAGTGCGATGAGCCCGCCGAGCGTCGAGGCGAGCAGGAGATGCCGGACCGACGCCCGGGCCCGCGCGGCCAGCCGGGTGGCGATCAGGCCGAGCAGCAGCACCAGCGTGATCTTCGTCAGGATGTCGAGTTCGGGCGTCATGGCTTCCTCTTCCTTTCGGCGCGAGCCCGCTCGATTTCGTCGCGCAGGCTGTCCAGTTCGTCGTCCGTCCAGGTCTCCTGACGCAGCAGCGATGTGACGAGCTCGCCGAACGAGCCGCCAAAGAAGGTGCGGGCGTGCTGCTTGAGGGCGCTGCGCCGCGCCGCGGAAGGCGAGGTGGTCGGCGTGTAGACGTATCGGAGCCCTTCCTCGTGGTGCCGGATGATGCCCTTCGCTTCGAGGCGGGCCAGCATCGTGCGGACGGCGGAATAGCTCGGCGGATCGGTCAGGCGTTCGCGAACCTCTTCGGCGGCCGCCTGACCGAGCCCGAAGAGGATGTCCATGATTTCGCGCTCGCGGCGCGTCAGTTTCTGTGGCGGCGTCGGCATCCCGTCCTCATGCGCTCTGTGTGCGACAGACGTAGCCTAATGCTACAACTGTGGCATGTCAAGAGGGGAAAGGACGGCTTGCGGCTTAAGGCTTGAGGCTTAGGGCTCAGGGAAAAGACTGAGCTGGCCCTTCGACGGCCGCAGGCGTGCCTGGCGGCGATCGTCGAGGACGGTGCGGCCGCCCAGCGAGCGCGAGATGGCGCGCTCGTGCGCGATGGTGGCGGCGACGTCGGCCAGCGGCTGGCGGCCCTGTTCCACCACGCGCGCGAAGGCGTCGAGCCGCTTGAATCCATCCAGCTTTTCGGTGTGTTGCACCTTGGCGGCATCGAGTGCCCGCCGCAAGACTCCGATCGACTCGTCGTAAATCTGCAGCGGCACTGGAAACGGGTGGCCGTCCTTGCCGCCGTGCGCGAAGGAGAAGCGCGCCGGGTCGTCGAACCGGGCCGGCGCACCGTGTACGACTTCGGCCACGAGCGCCAGCGACTGCAGCGTGCGCGGTCCGAGCTGCTCGAGCAGCAGGAAGGAGGCGAAGTCGCGGAGGTCGCGCTCGTGGGCGAGCGCCAGGACCGCGCCCAGCCGCCGCTCCTGCACGTCACGCGGGCGCACGTCGTGGTGCGCCGGCATCTCGAGACGGCGGACCTCGGCGAGCGTGCGCGCCGGATCCTCGCGCGTGATCGCGATGAGCGCCTCCTGTGCGGGGCGGGCGCGCCGATCGACGAGGTTGCGGATGGTCCCGGCCGATTCCCCGACGATCGCCGCGTGGGGATCGGACACGAAGTCGCGCACGGTGGGCGAGTGCCAGTGGTAGCGGCGTGCCAGGCCGCTGGCTTCGTTCATGCCCTGTTGCACCACGGCCCACTGCCCGTCGGCGGCGAGCACGAACGAATGCAGATAGATCTGGAAGCCGTCGTCCACGGCGTTGTTGTCCACGCGCGCCGTGAGCCGGCTGGTGCGCACGAGCGCGTCGCCGTCGAGGCCGAGGCGATCCGCGAGACTCCGCAGCTCCTCCGGCGTGCGCCGCGACTGGCGCCCGCGGCCGCCGCAGATGAAGAGACCCAGCTCCTGCGCGCGCGGGTTGAGGCCCCGCTTGAGCGCGCTCATCACCGACGTCGTGATGCCGGAGGAGTGCCAGTCCATGCCCATCACCGATCCCAGGGCCTGGAACCAGAACGGATCGCTGAGACGTGTCAGGACGGCCTCGCGCCCGTAGTGATGCACGACGGCTTCGACGATGCCGGTGCCGAGCCGCTCCATGCGGCTCGCCAGCCACGCCGGCACCCGTCCGCCGTGGAGCGGCAGATCGGCGACACCCGAGCGCTTCACGGGTGCAATTCTGCCACCGAAGCTGGCCCCGTTGCCCCTTCCGGTGTGCCGCTGGTAAAGTTGTAATTGCAACTAGTTGTCACGAAGAGGCCCTGGACCGATATGTTCGAAACATTCGCGGCGCTCAGCACCATCTCCTGCATCGTCATCTTCGTCGTGCTGTACCGGATCGAGCTGGCGGGCCGGCGCGAGGATGCGGCAAGAGCCGAGGGTCACAGCGACCCGAGGCCGTAGCGGACCGCCCATGGCGGTGCCCGACGCACGCGTCCGCGAGATCCCGCTCGACGACGTGCTGCGCTTCATGCGCCTCATCTGGGCGATCGACCACGAGCTCGAGCGCGTGTCGAAGCGGATGGAAGCGCGGCTCGGGCTCACCATCCCGCAGCGCATGGCGCTGCTGTTCATCGGCCGCAGCCCAGGCATTCTGGCCAGCGAGCTGGCCGATCTGCTGCACCTGCACCGCGGCACTGTGTCGGGCATCGTGCGCCGGCTCGAGACGGCAGGCTACGTGTCGCGCGTGATCGATCCCGCGGACGGCCGTCGCGCCGGCCTCACGCTCACCGTCGAGGGGCGCGGGATGAACCGGCGCCGCGCCGGCACGTTCGAGGACGCCGTGCGGCAGCTGCAGGCCGCGATGCCGGCGGCCGACCTTGCGTCGGCCGAGCGCGTCCTCGCCCGGCTCGGCAGCGAGCTGCGCTTGGTGGGCGTCGCCGGGTGAAGCGGCTACTGCACGCTCAGCAGCTCGATATCGAAGACGAGCGAGGCGTTTGGCGGGATCGGCCCCTGTCCCGACGAGCCGTACGCGAGATCCGGCGGAATGGTCAGACGGCGCAGCCCGCCAATGCGCATGCCGACGACGC
>DASRPM010000121.1:0-11958 GCA_035646375.1 Vicinamibacterales bacterium | reverse complement strand
CGGAGCGTCTTCACGTGCTCCCAGATCTGCTCCTGCTCCTCGCGCGTGTCGTCATCGAGTTCGGTCATGCTCGAGAGCTTGAGGTAGGCCTGCAGATCGCGCAGCGCCGACGTGAAGTCGTTGAGGTGATACGCCAGCAGGCCGCGATCGCGCAGCTCGCTCAGCGACGACGGCGTGAGCGCCAGGAGCATCTCGGTGACCTCGCGCGCCTGCGGGAACGAGCGCATGTGCACGTAGAGGCGCTTGAGGTTGAGCAGCATCCGCGAGATCACCTGGGGGCGCGTCGCGGTCGCCAGCAGCGACTTGCTGAATGCGACTTCGTCGCCGACGTGGCGCTGCAGCAGCATGCGGCAGTCGTGTTCGGTCAGCAGCGCGCCGCCGTGGAACGGGTCGATGATGAGGCCGGCGCCCGTGCGCGGCTTGCCCTCGCAGCAGCGCACCAGGAAGTGGCCTGGAAAATTGACGCCGTCGATGCGGAGGCCGGCGCGGCGCGCCACTTCCATGTAGACCACCGACATCGTGATCGGGATGCCGGTGCGGCGCTCGAGCACCTCGTTGAGGCAGCTGTTGCGCGGGTCCTCGTACTGCTTCCGGTTGCCGACGAAGCCGAGCTCGTCGAACAGGTACGTGTTGAGCGCCTGCACGCACGCGGCGGGCGTGGAGCTGCCGCTGCAGTCGGAGTGGTGTGCGATATGACGGCGGGCGGCCTCGCCCATGGCGTCGAGCATCGCGAGGTACGGCTCGGGGTCGAGCCGCGGGTACTCGACACGCGCGATCACGAGCGCGGCTTGCGCCAGGCTGCCGCCAGGCGCGTTCGCCGCGGCGGTGATCGCTTCCACCAGATCCGTTCGCATCCCGGGCTACCTCTCGCCCCCGCACAGGCGATCGAGCGCGTCGAGCGTCAGTGCCTGCAGCCCACTGACGACCAGCTCCGCCCCCCGGAGCTCATCGGCCGGATAGCTGTTGGTCACTCCTACACAGCGTAACCCGGCTCCCCGGGCGGATTCGAGCCCCCAGCGCGAATCCTCGATCGCGACGCAGCGCTGGGGATCGAGCGGCGCGCCCGTCGCGTCCCGCAGTCGCTCGAACGCCAGGCGGTAGGGCTCCGGCGACGGTTTGCTCTCGGGCGTGTCGCCGGAGGCGACGATGGCCGCGAAGAGGTGCGCCACCCCGGCTGCCTCGATGACCTCCACGATCTCGTGACGCAGCGCGCCCGATGCGATCGCGATCGGCACCGAGCTGGCGGCGGTGCGTACGAACTCGACCGCGCCGGGGAACAGCACCGATCCGGCATGCATCATCGCCTGGAGCTTCGCGCCCTTCCGGGCGACGAGCCCGGCCACCCGCGCCGCGTCCATGGGCAGCCCGTGGTCTTCGGCGAATGCCTGGAACATCCCCACGTCGTCGTAGCCGAGATAGCGCGCGTAGTACTCGTTCGGCTCCAGCTCGTGCCCGTCCTCGGCCAGCGCCTGCTGGAACGCCCGGAAGTGCAGCGGCTCGCTGTCGGCGATCACGCCGTCGAAGTCGAAGATGATCGCCTGCAGCGCGGAGGTCACGCGCCGGGAGCCTTTTCGCCGGCGAGGATCTCGACCTTCAGGCGATTCGACGGCGGCGGAAAGGGGCATTCGTACGTGGCGTTGTAGGCGCACGTCGGGTTGAAGGCCGTATTGAAGTCGATGTTGTAGAACCCCGTGGACGTCGGCCGGATCTCGAGATAGCGCCCGGCGGGATAGGTTTCCTTTCCAGTCGTGAGATCAGCGAAGGGCACAAACAGAACCTCGAGCCGCTCCCCTTCCCCGACGAACGCGGCCAGGCTCATCGGCTGCCCGCGCAGCGAGAACTCCAGCACGCCAACCCGCTCCATGCGGCGCAGGGTGCCGGTGGACGTCGGCATCTCGAACACCGGCCGTTCATTGGCGAGCTTGAGCTCCGCTGGTGCGGTGTAGGACGGGTCCGGCGCGTAGTAGCGCAGCGGCAGCAGCACGTCCACCTTGTCCCGGGGAATCGGTTCGGGATCCTCGCGGAAGCTCTTGTCCTTGAACGCGCGTGCTTCCGTGATCTGTTTGACGTACGCCTGCGCGTCCACCGGCGGCGGGGGACCCGACGTGCAGGACGCGGTCACGAGGGCCGCGGCCAGCGCGGCAAGCAGGAATGGGCGCATCAATTGAAAATATACCCGCGTTCGGTCACCGCCTCGGCGAGCTGACGGCGGAGGCGGACCACGTTGACAGGGCTGGGCTTGAGCACGCGGCGAAGCGCGACGAGCAGGGTCCGGAGCGTGTCGCCCTCGGCCGTGGCGGCAAGCGCGCTCTTCGCGGCCGCCTCTACCCGCCCGGCCGCCTCGGCCACGAACGCGCGCGCGGCGGCTTCGTGCAGCCCGGCCAGTGGATGGCGCTGTTGCACCGCGGCGGCGGCGCGCGCGACGGCGCTCTCCGCCGCGTAGGTGTCGATCAGCAGGTCGGCGGCAAAGCTGAGGACCTCCTGCTCCGATTCGAGACGGTCGCCGAAGGTCTGCAGCGCGGTTCCGATCACCATCAACGCCACCTTCTTGAACGACGCCACGAGCCGTGCCTCGTCCGCGAGCGGCGCGTCGCCGTCGGCGGCGGCCTGAATCGACGGCGACAGCACCTCGTCCTGCAGCCGCTTCGCCGCCGCGATGAGCGGCAGTTCGCCCTTGAGCCCGCGGCGCACCAGCATGCCGGGGATGAGCATGCGGTTGATCTCGTTGGTGCCCTCGAAGATGCGGTTCACGCGGGCGTCGCGGAAGTAGCGCTCGGCCATGTAGTCCGAGACGAAGCCGTTGCCGCCGTGAATCTGCACGTTCTCGTCGAGCACGAAGTCGAGCGTCTCGGTGCCCATCACCTTGCAGATCGACGCTTCGATGGCGAACTCCTCGAACGAGCGGGCCATCGACGCGCCGTCGTGGCCCGACTGCGCGATGGCGGCGTCGATGAGGCCGGCGGTGCGATAGGCCAGGCTCTCGGCGGCGTAGGTGCGCGCCACCATCTCGCCGAGCTTGTGCTTGATCGCGCCGAACGCGGCGATCGGCTGGCCGAACTGCTTGCGGCTCGCGGCGTACTTCGCCGCGTCGCCGATGGCGCCGCGGCTGCCGCCGGCACACATCGCGCCCAGGCTGAAGCGGCCGTAGTTGAGCGTGTTCAGCGCCACTTTGTGGCCGCGGCCGATCTCGCCGAGCACGTTCCCGGCCGGCACCGGCACGTCCTGCAGCAGGATGGTGGTCGTGGACGAGCCGTGGAGGCCCATCTTGTGCTCTTCCTTGCCGGAGCTGAGGCCGCCGAAGGCACGCTCGACGAGGAACGCCGTGAACTGCTCGCCGTCCACCTTCGCGAACACGATGAAGAGATCGGCAAAGCCGCCATTCGAGATCCACATCTTCTCGCCGGACAGCCGCCAGCTGCCGTCGGCCTGCCGTGTGGCTCGCGTCTTCGCTGCCAGCGCGTCGGAGCCGGACCCGGACTCGCTGAGCGCGTAGGCGCCGACGATCTCGCCGGTGATGAGGCGCGGCAGATAGTTCGCCTTCTGCGCCTCGGTGCCGAAGAGCGCGATGGGCAGCACCGAGAGGTTGGCCTGGCCGCCGAACGTGGTGGCAAACGAGGCCGCGCGGGCGATGCGCTCCACGACGACGAGCGACGAGACCTTGTCGAGATCGAGGCCGCCGTACTGCTCCGGCGCGCCGAGCCCCAGCAGGCCGAGCTCGCCGCACTTCTTGAGGAGGGCGCGCGACAGCGCCCAGTCCTTGGCTTCGAGCTTCGGCAGCGCCGGCACGATTTCGGCCTCGACGAATTCGGCCGTGGTCTGCGCCATGAGGCGGTGCTCCTCGGTGAGCTTCTCGGGCGTGAAGGTCTCGCCGGGCTCTTCGAAGAGCCAGGATCCGCCTTTGATCTGCTTGTCTGCCGTTGTGGTCATATCCGCCTGTCTACATTCTCTCGAGAATTCCCGCCGCGCCCATGCCGCCACCGACGCACATCGTCACCAGGCCGTAGCGCGCGTTGCGCCGCCGCATTTCGTAGAGCATCGTAGCGGTCAGCTTCGCGCCGGTGCAGCCGAGCGGGTGGCCGAGCGCGATCGCGCCGCCGTTCACGTTCAGGCGTCCGGGATCGATCGGCAGCTCGCGCAGGCACGCGAGCACCTGCGCCGCGAAAGCCTCGTTGAGCTCCACCAGATCCATCTGCTCGAGCGTGAGGCCGGCGAGCTTCAACGCCTTGCGGATGGCGGGCACCGGGCCGATGCCGAACCGTTCGGGCTCGACCCCCGCCGTCGCATACGCGACGAACCGGGCGAGCGGCTGCAGCCCATGCTCCTTCGCGAACGCCGCCGACGTCACCAGCACCGCCGCGGCGCCGTCGCTCGTCTGCGACGAATTGCCGGCCGTCACCGTGCCGGTGGCGTGGAACGCGGGCCGCAATTTGCCGAGCGCCTCGAGCGACGTGTCGCGGCGCGGGCCTTCGTCCTGCGCGAAGGTGACGTCGCGCACCGAGCAACGCGGCGCCGCAGGCGCCGTGGTTGCGGTAGACAGTGCGCCGCCGCTGCTGTCGTCGGGGGCTGCGACGCGGTACGCGAGCGGAACGATCTCGTCCGCGAACCGTCCGCCCTCGATGGCCGCGAGCGCGCGCTGGTGGCTGCGCAGCGCGAAGGCGTCCTGCTCGTCGCGGCTGATGCCGTGCTCGCGCGCGTGGTTTTCCGCCACGAGACCGGTGGTGAGGTAGACGTCCGGATAGCTTTCGACGAGCGCCGGATTGGGCGACACCTTGTTGCCGCCCATCGGCACGAGGCTCATCGACTCGGTGCCGCCGGCGACGATGGCGCTCGCCCAGCCGCACATGATCCGCTCCGCCGCGAAGGCGATGGCCTGGAGGCCCGACGAGCAGAAGCGGTTGATCGTGACGGCGGACGCCTCCACCGGCATGCCGGCGCGCAGGCTGGCAATCCGTGCCACGTTGAGGCCCTGCTCGGCCTCGGGCATGGCGCAGCCCAGGATGACGTCGTCGATCTCGCGCGGCTCGACCCCGGGCGCGCGGCGGAGCGTCTCGGCAATGACCGTGGCCGCCATCTCGTCGGGGCGGACGGTCTTGAGCGCGCCGTTCGGCGCCTTGCCGACGGGGGTGCGGACGGCGGAAACGATTACGGCGTCGTGCATGTGAAATCCGCAAGCAGCTCGCGCAGCGCGTCGCCCACTTCGCTGGCCTGGCCTTCGAAGAGGTGGTTGGCGCCGTCGACCTCCACGAGCTCCTTCGGGTCCTTCAGCTGCGCGTAGAACTGCCGCACCAGCTTGAGCGAGATGAGCTCGTCCATCTCGCCGTGAATCACGAACTTCTGTTTCGTAGACAGCTTCACCGACCCGAACTCGTAGCGATCCACCGGCGGGGCAATTCCGATCATGGCGCAAATCCGGTCGTCGTCGGCACCGCTCGTCATCGCGATGTAGGACCCGAAGGAAAAGCCGGCGGCCCACAGCTCCAGCCCCGGATGAGCGCTCGCCATGTAATCCACGGCTTTCCGGTAGTCGTCCATCTCGCCACGCCCTTCGTCCCACGCCCCGGCGCTGCGGCCGACGCCGCGGAAGTTGAACCGGAGCACGGCGCAGCCGATGTCGGCCAGCGCCTTGGCGCTCTGGTACACGACCTTGGTGTGCATCGTGCCGCCTTCGATCGGCAGCGGGTGCGCGAACACGACCGCCGCGCGAGGCGCGCCGGTCGGGCGCTCGATGAGGCACTCGAGCGGCCCCACGGCGCCCGGAATCTCGCGAACGATGTCAGCCAACCAGTCTCTCCGGTGTCTCCCGTGCGTAGTCGCGGGTCTTTAGACCCGCCTTTAGACCCGCTTCGACCTCGGTGGCAAAGCGCACGATGACGTCGGCGAAGGCGCCCGCCCGCGTGACCAGCCCCAGGTGACCTGTTCGGTCGAGCGTGACCGCCGTCGCGTGCGGCCAGATGCGCGTGTACTCGGCGGTGAGTGCCGTCGGCACCACGAGGTCGAGCGCGGCTTCGCCGGTGACGACGAGCACCGGCACGCGCACCGACGCCAGGCCGTCTAGCGCGGCGTCCGCCGCGATCCGCGCGCGCCGCGCCATCCGGCCGGGCGCCGGAAAGTGCGCCAGCGACCGGGCGCCCTGACGAATCGACGGCCACACGCCGCGCCACCAGCCGCCGTGCGCCGCGGCGATCTCGCGGTGCAGCCGCAGCGACGACAGCAGGAAGAGCGGCAGCAGCAGGTTCGGGCTCCGCATGAAGAACGCCGCGCGGGCGTCGGGCCGCCACGACGGCGGCAGCGCCGACACGAGCGCGAGGCCCGCCACACGTTCCGGGTAGCGCCGTGCGAACGCGGCGGCCACCAGGCCGCCGTACGACACGCCGCACACCACGGCCCGCTCGAGACCGCACGCGTCGAGCGCCTGTGTCACCTGCTCCACGTAGACGTCGAACCCGGTGCCGCGCCCCGGCCACTCGGCGCTCGGCTCGTCCGCGAGCGAGAACGTGATCACGCGGCAGCGCTGTGCCAGGGCGTCCACGGCCGGCGCCATCCACTCCCAGCGGCCCTGGATGCCCGGAACGACGACGACGGGAACCCCGCTCCCGCGGTCTACGACCCTCATCATTGAATTGTATGGGCTGCCGGGTCGCGCGACCCGTTTCGCGACTTTCGTTCCCGACTAGTTACGGAGGGGCTTGCCGGTCTTGAGCGTGTGCTGGATGCGGTCGTGCGTCTTCCGCTCGCCGAGCAGGCTCAGAAACGCCTCGCGCTCGAGATCGAGCAAGTGCTGCTCGCTGACCGTCGTCGGATGCGGCACCGCCCCTCCGGCCATGATCGTCGCCAGCTTGCGACCGATCAGGGCGTCGTGGTCGCTGATGCGGGCCGCCCGCCAGGCCAGGTGAATGCCGAGCTTCAGCGAGGCCAGCACCGCGTCGCCGCCCACCGGGATCGCCGCCCGCGGTACCGGCCGCTGGTATCCGTCCGCCACTCGCTGCAGCGCGTGCGCCTTGGCGTCCGCGATCAGCCGCGCGCGGTTCATCGTGATGCCGTCCGATGCCCGCAGATAGCCCAGCCGCCTCGCATCGGGGCCGCTCGTGGAGGTCTTGGCGAAACCGATCGTCTCGAAGGCCTTCTGAATCGACGGCATCAGGTCCGCGCCCGGCGCCACGCTTTCCGCCGCGCGAGCCGTCATCTCCTTGGTCCCGCCGCCGGCGGGGATGAGCCCGACGCCCACTTCCACCAGGCCGATGTAGGTCTCGGCCGCGGCCTGCACGCGATCGCCGTGCAGCGCGATCTCGCAGCCGCCGCCGAGCGCAAGGCCGGCCGGCGCCACCACGACCGGCACGTCGGCGTAGCGCAGCCCCATCATCGCGCCCTGGAAGGCGCGCACCATCAGGTCCAGCTCGTCCCAGTTCTCGTCCTGCGCTTCGAGCAGCACGAGCATCAGGTTGGCTCCGGCGCAGAAGTGCACGCCCTCGTTGCCGACGACGAGCGCCGCGAAGTTCTTTGCCGCCTCCCGGACGCCCGCCTGCAGCATCTGCACGGTGTCGGAGCCGATGGTGTTCATCTTCGAGTGGAACTCCACGCACAGCACGCCGTCGCCGACATCGACGAGGCTGGCGCCGGGATTCGACTTCACGATCGCCGAGCGATCGCGCGCCGCGCGCAGCAGCTCGAGCCCGGGCCCGGCCGGCGGCACCAGCGACGCAGGGCGGGGCTCCGCCTCCGCTTCGCTTCGGCGAGACTCGCCGGAGCCTTGGCGAAGGCGGTTCAGCCCCGCCGTCGCAGGCTGCAGGCCGATGGCGTGCATGATCTCGAACGGTCCGAGCTCCCAGCCAAAGCCCCAGCGCATCACGCGGTCCACGTCGTCCGCCGAGTGCGCAATCGCGGGTGTCACCGTCCTGGTGTAGTCGAGCGTCGGCCCCAGTGTCTGCCGCAGGAAGTCGCCGACACGGTCCTTGCCCGCGAACAGCTTCGCGATGCGCTCACCGGTGTCTGCCACTGATTCGGCCGCGGCAAGGGCGCCGAGCTTCGGGCGTGACTGCGGGCGGTACTCCAGCGTCGCCGGATCGATGACGAGGATCTGCGACTCGCCGTCGGCTCCTTTGACGCGCTTGTAGAACCCCTGTCCGGACTTTTCGCCGGTCCAGCCGCGCGCCAGCATGGCCTCGACGAACGGCGGCAGGACGAACACGCCGCGCGCCGTCGCGTCGTCGAGCCGCTCGTGCAGGTTGCGGACCACGTGGGCCAGGATGTCGATGCCGGCCAGGTCGAGCGTGCGGAAGGTGGCGCTTTTCGGACGCCCGATCGGCGGCCCCGTGATGGCGTCGATCTCCTCGATCGAATAGGTGCCCGCGGCCACGAGCGCCAGCGCGCGGACCACGTCGAACAGCGCGAGGTGGTTGCCGATGAAGTTCGGCGAGTCCTTGGCGATCACCACGCCCTTGCCGAGATGCAGATCGGCGTAGGACGCCACGCCGGCCAGCACCGCCGGATCGGTGTCGGGCGTCGGAATGAGCTCGAGCAGCCGCAGGTAGCGCGGCGGGTTGAAGAAGTGCGTGCCCAGCCAGTGGCGGCGGAAGTCGTCGCTGCGCCCCTCGGCGAGCAGGCCGATCGGGATGCCCGACGTGTTCGAGCTGACGACGCTGCCCGCGCGGCGCGCCTTGTCCACGCGCTCGAGCAGCGCGCGTTTGGCGTCGAGCTGCTCGACGACGCACTCGACGATCCAGTCGGCCTCGCCCAGCCGCGGCATGCCGTCGTCGAACGAGCCGGTGCTGACGAGCGTCCAGCCATCGGGCAGGAAGAACGGATCGGGCTTGAGGCCGCGCGCGCGCTTGAGCCCCTGCGCGGCGGCGTCGGCGGTCACGTCGAGGAGAAGCGACGGCACGCCGGCATTGGCGAAGTGCGCGGCGATCTGGGAGCCCATGACACCGGCGCCCAGCACGGCTACGGAACGGATGATCATCGATTAGTCAGGCCGGCGGGTCTGGAGACCCGCAGCCGCGTACATGCGATACACAGCATAGCCCGCGACGAGCACGCCGATCCCGATCGCGGCGTCGCGCGGCGCGCCGGCGACGACGCCGGTGAAGACCGCGAGGTAGCCGGCGATGACCACGAGCACGGTCCACGGCGCGCCCCAGACGCGGAACGGCCGGGCCAGGCCCGGCTCACGCCGGCGGAGCACGAGCAGCGACACGAAGGCGCTCAGGTAGCCGGTCATCGCGAAGACGGAAAAGACGGTCGCCACCGACTCGAATCCACCCACGTGGACGAACGCCAGGCCGGCTGCCGTCGAGCACAGCAGCCCGGCCACGGGGGTGCCCAGCCGGTCCGCGCGGCCAAGCGCGGCCGGCAGCAGGCCGTCGCTGCCCATCGCGTAGAGAATGCGGGGCAGGCACAGCAGGGTGGAACTCATGAGCGACAGCGGGGACCAGATCGCGATGAGCGTGATTGCCGTGGCGCCGCGAGACCCGAACACCTGCGAGGCGGCCTCGGCGATGGGCAGCGTCGAGCCCGCGATACTGCCGGCGGACAACACGTGCTGCACCGCCATGTTCAGCAGCACGTACACGAGCATCACGATGGCGACACCGCCCACCATCGCGCGCGGCATGTTGCGGCCCGGTTCGGTGTCTTCGCCGGCGAAGTAGCCGCCGCTCTGCCATCCGTCGTAGGCGGTGATCGTGAGCTGCAGCGCCAGCGCCAGCGACACCAGCGAGATCAGCGTCGGCCCACTCTCCGGCAGTGCGGGCCCCGGCACCGGATCCGCCGTGAACAGCGCGGCGACGAGCGCCGTGAAGCCGACGGCCTTGATCAGGCTGGTGACTTCCTGGAGACGGCTGCTCACGCGCATGCCGGCGAACTGCAACGATGCGACCAGCACGATGGAGATGGACGCCACGAGCGCCTGGTGCGATGCGAGGGCCGGCGCCAGGATGCCGATGTACTCGGCCGCCGACACCGCGACGTACGCCACCGCCGCGCTGTTGGCGAACCAGTCCGCCGATCCGGCGACGAAGCCGAAGCCGTCGCCGAGGGCCCGCCGGGCGAACACGTAGAACCCGCCCGACTTCGGCACCGTCGCCGCGAGCTCGGCGAGGCAGGCCGCCGCCGCCATCGTGAAGAGCCCTGCGACCAGCCACACCAGGAGGGCGATGGCCGGTGATCCGACGTGGGCCATGACCGGTCCGGGTGTGCGCAGGATGCCGGCGCCGATCGAGCCGCCGACCACCACGGCCAGCCCGAACCCGACGCCGAGAATCCGGAGAAGCGGCATTCAGTGCCGCACGAGCGGGCGCGTGAGGCAGGTCGGTCCCCCGGCGCCCTTCACGCTGATCTCGACGCCGGTGTACTCGACGACCGTGGCGCCGGCGCGCTCGAGCGCGGCGCGGGTGCGCGGGTTGCCGGATAGCATCACGCAGAGCCGCGGCGCCAGCGCCAGCACGTTGGTGCCCATGGAATCGAACTCTTCGTCCGGCGTGTCGACGAGGGTGATGCCGCGCGCGAGGAGCTGTTCGCGGAAGGGCACAGGGAGGAGTCGGGAGTAGGCGACCGCAAGGTCGCGATCGACCGGGCTGATGAGCGACATGAGGTGCATCACGTCGCCGGGCCCCTTCCAGTGCGGCAGCGGCACCTCGATGATGTCCACGCCGGGCCCGAGGAGCGACGCGAGCTGGCCGATGCCGGCGCCGTTGGTCCGGTAGCCGCGGCCGATGGCTATCGTCCGGTCGTCGAGCCACACGACGTCGCCGCCCTCGATGCGTCCGGGCGGCTCGATTGCGCCGGCCATCGTCGTCCAGGGCCGGCCTGCCGCGCTGAACGTCCGCCCCTGCGCGGCGGGCTCGCCCGCCCGCGCCGCCTTGCCCATGGCGCACAGCACGACGCCGCGCGGCGTGACGAGCGACGCATCGCGCGTGTAGATCGAGTCGATGGTGGTGCCGGCATCGGCCGGCAGGAGCGTCGGCTCGGCCCCATGCCGCGCGAGGATCTCGAGAAAGGCGTCGTGCTCGCGGCAGGCGGCGTCGAAGTCCGGCGCCGCGGTGAACCCGTGCGACGCCCACTGCCGGGCGATCACCTCGGGGCTCACGAAGGCGTCTCGCGGGTGCTTCACCGCGACCTGCGTGAGCCGGCCGAACTCGTTCAGCGCGCCGGCGGCGGTCATTTCCATCGCGTCAGGATTGTCTCCCGATCGAAGAGCGACACGCCCAGGCGGATCAGGCCGACGTTCACCACCGCCATCACCCCGGTCATCAACAGGATGACCGGCACCGTCACCACGAACCCGGCCGCGATCTGCGCGATGAGCAGCCCCGTGATGGGCAGCACGACGAGCACGGCCAGCTGCTGCGCGCTGCGCGCGTCGTTGACGCGCGACGACACGCACACCGCGAGCGTCAACGCCGTCAGCGACGCCATCGGCCCCATCAGGAACAGCACGCCGAGCGGCCGCGGCGTGAGCAGCGCCGCCGCCACGCCCGGCTGCGCGAAGGCTGCCGCCACACCCACATAGACGGCGAAGCAGGCGAGCGAGAGCGCCAGCGCCGGCAGAAAGGCGCCGAGGATCTTCGCGAGCAGCAGCTCGAACGTGGTGATCGGCGTCGCCAGCAGCGGCTCCAGCGTCCGCGCCTGTTTCTCGCCGATGACGCTGTAGGCGGCAATCGACATCGAGGCCGCCACCGGCGACAGCACGAGCAGTACGAGGAACTGCTGGAAGAGCGACGCCTGGATCGCGGCCTCGGGATCGAGTGCCCGCGCCGATGGCTGCTGGCGGTACAGCTCGAGCGCGATCTGCATGTCGCCCGAATCCGACAGCCGCTCGCCGGTGAAGGCCGGCACGAGCACCGTGATGAACAGCGGCAGCAGGGTGGCCACCGCGCCGGTGAAGATCGCCGGGAAGAACAGACCGGGGCGGCCGCGGAGGTCCGTCAGCTCTTTGCCGAGCAGCGCCGTGACACGTCCCCCGAT
>DASRPM010000120.1:0-4566 GCA_035646375.1 Vicinamibacterales bacterium | reverse complement strand
GAACCAGCCGCGCGTGCCGTGGCGCGCGCCGCCGGCGACGAGCGTCGCGCCTTCGTCGAGCCCCGCCTGCACGTAGCCCGAGACGCGCTGCAGCTGGCGTTCCGACACCAGCGGACCGAGCTGCGTGCCCTTCTCGAGCCCAGGGCCGATGCGCATCTTGGCGGCAATGGCGCTGACGCCGTCGAGCACCGCGTCGTAGGCCTTGCGTTGCACGTAGAGCCGCGAACCCGCCACGCACACCTGGCCCGAGTTGAAGAAGATGGCGTTGGCGGCGCCGCTCGCGGCGACGGCCGGATCGACGTCGTCGAGCACGATGACCGGCGATTTGCCGCCGAGCTCGAGCGAGATGCGGGTCATGTTCTCGAGCGCCGCCTGGCCGATGCGCTTGCCGACGGCGGTCGAGCCCGTGAATGCCACCTTATCGATGCCGGGATGCGCCGCCAGGGCGGCGCCCGCCGTGGGACCGTCACCAGTGATCACGTTGAGCGCGCCCGCCGGGACGCCGGCCTCGAGCGCCAGCGACGCCAGCCGCAGCGCGGTGAGCGGTGTGTCCTCGGCGGGTTTGAGCACGATGGTGCACCCCGTCGCGAGCGCCGGGCCGATTTTCCACACCGCCATCAGCAGCGGGAAGTTCCACGGGATGATCGCGCCCACGACGCCCACCGGCTCGCGGCGGGTGTAGGCGAAGAACTCGTTCTTGCGGAACCCGGGCAGCGACGGCTCGATGGTCGTGCCCTCCACTTTCGTGGCCCAGCCGGCGCAGTACCGCAGGAAGTCCACCGCCGACGGCACGTCCACGCGCTGCGAGATGACGAGCGGCTTGCCGTTGTCGATCGTCTCGATCTCGGCCAACTCTGGCGCGTGGACCTCGACCAGGTCCGCCAGCTTCAGCAGCCAGCGCTCGCGATCCACGGGACGCGCGGCGCCCCATTCGCGCGACTCGAACGCGGCGCGGGCCGCCTTGACGGCCAGGTCCACGTCGGCGGCGCCGGCGGCCGGCACCGAGGTGACCACCTCGCCGGTGGCGGGGTCGCGCACGTCGAGGCGCTGCCCCGAGACGGCGTCGCGCCAGTCGGCGCCGACGAGCATCTGGCGCGGGCTCGACAGGAACGCGGCCGCGGCGGGGCCCGGAATGATTGAGGGTGAACCCATCCGCTCAGTCTACTGCGGGCCTCGCGACAGCACCCGCGATCGCCGCCCTGGAACGCGCGAGAACGCGCTAGGATGGGCGCTGCACGGGCGCGTCCTCGCGCGCCCTTGGAGGGTCGTCATGGGCCTCCGTTCGAATCTCGCCGTTGTCGCGCTCGTCGCATTCGCCGCCACCGCCGCGCCCGCGGCACAGCGCGGGACGGCTTCGCCGAAGATGCCGGATCACCTCGTCGGCGTCTGGCAGCTCAACCTCGCGAAGTCGCGCTACTTCCCCGGCCCGGCCCCGACCAGCGAAACGCGCACCTACACCCGCGAAGGCGACAGCGTCGTCGGCGTGATCCGGCGAACGTTCCCCAATGGCCGGACCGATCGGATCGAGTACACCGCCAACTTCGACCGCGAGTACCCGGTGATGGGCACCGAGGACTACGACCATGTCGTCCTGAAGCGCATCGACGAGTACACCTCCGAGGCGGTGTTGTCGCACGCCGGGCGTGTGTACGGTGTCGCGCGCCGCGTGATCGCGTCCGACGCCCGCACGATGACCATCACCTTCAGGCGCGAAAACCAAACGGGTCCGTCGGTGTACAACGTCGTCCACTACGACCGCATCGCGCTGAAGCCGGGCGAGCCGCAGTGAGCGGCGTCCGGATCGCCGCCGCCACTCTCGCCGCCGTGCTCGTCGCCGCATCGGCTGCGCCGCAGTGGCTGCGGTATCCCACGCCGGGCACGCCGCGGCTCCCCGACGGGACGCCGAATCTCTCGGCACCCACGCCACGCGCCGCCGACGGCCGTCCGGATCTGAGCGGCGTCTGGGACGTGGTCGGCGATCTCGTCATGCCCACGGACGGGCGCATCCGCTCGAAGTACGTCTACAACATCGGGGTCGATCTCCCCGGCGGCACGGCGCCGTTCCAACCGTGGGCACGAGACGTGTGGAACGCACGGCAGAAGGTGCTCGGCGTGGGCGCGCCGAGCGAGAAGTGCCTGCCGCACGGCATCCCGGATGCGATGCTCACGCGGACGCTTCCCTTCAAGATGATCCAGACCGCCGGCGTCACCATCATCCTGTTCGAGGAGTTCAACAACTGGCGGCAGGTGTTCACCGACGGGCGGCCACTGCCGGTGGACCCCGAGCCGGCGTGGCTCGGCTACTCGATCGGCCGCTGGGACAAGGACGAGTTCGTGATCGAGACGGCCGGGTTCAACGACAAGTCGTGGCTCGACGCCGGCGGCACGCCGCACACCGAGGCGCTGCGCACCACCGAGCGGTTCCGCCGCCACGACTTCGGCCACATGGACGTGGAGTTCACGTTCGACGACCCCAAGACCTTCACGCGGAAGTGGTCCACCATGGTGAAGTTCATCCTGCAGCCGGACACCGATCTGCTGGAGAACCAGTGCGAGAACAATAAATGGTCAGGTGGGCCGGGTGGGTCAGGTGGGGCGGGTAGGTAAGTAAAAGTAGAGGGCGGTCTTCAGACCGCCCTGAGGTTCACCATGGCTTCAGCCCCGTTTGCCTTCGTCCTGCTCGCCGCGCTCGGCGCGGCCCAACTCCTGCCGCCTGCGGGCGATGGCGACATCCGCACCGTGTACTGGGAGCTGCAGAACGTCACCGACATCTTTCTCACGCTCGAGCCACGAACGCTCAAGGGCGAGCGCGCCCCGATCCTGACGTTTACCTGCCGGTTTCCCGGCAAGCGTCAAACGGCGCCGCCGCGCGAGGTGGAGGTGCAGGCCTCTGCGGGCCAGTTCTGGGCGCCCCGTGCCGAGCTGTGGTTCGAGCTCGATGGTATAGAGATCGTCAATCTCTCGGCATCACCGTCGAACACATCGCTCCCGGAAGGAGCTCCCGACTACTGGAGCGGGCGCCTGCCGATCGACGTGATGCGGCGTCTGGCCCAGGCGCCACGCATCCGCGGCAACGCGCTCCGATTTCCTTTCGAGCTCTCAGCCTCGCAGCGGCAGGCGATCCGCGCGTGGCTCGAGCGCATCACCCCCCGGGCCTAGCTGGCGCATGTGGACGACCGACTCGCGCTGGTTCGACGTTGCCGCCTTCTCGACGCTATGGGCCGTGCTGACGGTGGTCTTCGGCCACTTCAACCAGCACAAGCCAGCCTGGCGGCGGCTTGCCAAGTTCGCCGCGCTGCTGACCCTGCTGCTGGTGCTGATCGAGACCGCGGGACGGCCCTGGGCCTACGCCCCCCTCGGGGTCCTGCTCGCGGCCGGCGGGTGGATCCATTTCACCGTGCTATCGCAGCGTGGAATCAACGGCTGGACCGCCGAGCCGCGCGAGAAGTTCGAGGCGCTGCTTCGCGAAATCGAGGTGCACGGCGAGGTCCGGACTCTTCTGAGGCTCGGCCGGGGTCTGCGGCCGCGCAGTAGGACGTAGAGGCGGTCTTCAGACCCGCCTCAGGATTTTTCGTAGGGGGCAGGTCTTCGACTAGCGTTTGTTGAGATAGTCGTCCTTGAAGTGCTTGGCGAACGCCTCCGCCGCTGACTGAAAGTTGCCCTTCTTGACGTTGTAGGCGTACAGCACACCCGAACTCTCCTGGTCGATCACCTGGATTGTTCCCTCGAACTTGGTGAAGCCTCCTCCGAAACCAAACGCCAGCTTCGCCACCTTGGTCCCGGTGCTGTCCTCCCTCTGAGAGGACACCGTCTTGATGGTCCACTGCGCCTTGGCGGGATCGGTCACGACGGTGACGGGGACTTCCTTCTTGACGAGCGCCGCAGAGATGGCCGAGCCGAAGTCCACCTGCTTCGCCTTCTGCGCCGCGTTTCCGGCGTCCACGGTTTCACTGGCTTCGATGTAGACGCGCGGCGTCTGCGCGAAGGCGCTTGCAGAAACGAGCAGCGTAAACAACGCGAGCATGACTCTCATTCTGAACACTCCATTCAGCGGGCGGTGGTTGCCCGACTGTCGCCTGCTTTTCGGGATATCCACGCACCCGCTTCAGGCTTCGAGTCAAATAGCTGGAGCGTCCGCTTCCCGGGTTCCCAAAATGGCTCGAATCTAGCCTGAGATGCTCGACCGCCGCGTTCAGGAGGCAGGTAGGAGGTCAGCGCGCGCCGCGCTGTCTGAGATACGCGGCGATCTCCGTCTTCTTGCCAAACTCCGCCCACTCGAACGGCGTGCCGTCGTACACGGTGTCTCTCACCTCGAGCGGCGCGCCCGCCTCGACCAGCGCGCGCACGGCGTCGAGCGACCCCGACCCGACGGCGTGATGCAGCGCCGTCGCGTGCGGGTAGAGATCGGGGCTCGGCGCCGCGAGGTCCGCGCCGAACCCGATCGCGGCCGACACCGCCGCGGCATTGCCCCGGAGCGCCGACATCGTCAGCGCGAACTGCTTCTGCTCGCGCGTCGCACCAGGCGCCAGCGCCGCCGCCCGCTCGAAGTGCCCGAGGCAGAGTGCG
>DASRPM010000119.1:0-53125 GCA_035646375.1 Vicinamibacterales bacterium | reverse complement strand
CACGAGACGGTCGGCCGGGTGCGCGAACGGCAGCGCCCGAAGGAACGTCGCGTCGGCCAGCGCGAACATCGCGCTGTTGGCGCCGATGCCGAGCGCCAGCGTCAGCACCGCCACGGTCGCGAAGCCGGGCGCGCGCCGCAGTTGCCGCAACGCAAAACGAATGTCGCTCCCCCGTTCCTCGAGCCACGTCGTCAGTCGCATCTCGCGCTCCCTCCTTCTCGCAATCTCCAGGCACGCCCGCCTGACGCGCTCGACTTCGACCGGATCTATTTGCCTGCCCTCGCGGCGGCGCATCTCCAGATGGAAGGCCAGCTCCTCTTCGACTTCTTGGGCGACCGGCACGCGCCACAACCACGACCGCAGCGAACGCTTCATCACTCGTCCCGGAACGCCGTGGCCGGATCGACGCGCGTCGCCCGCCACGCCGGCACGCCGGCCGCCACGGCGGCGGTGAGCGCCATCATTACCGCCACGCCCACAAACGTGACTGGGTCGTGCGGCCGCACGCCGAACAGGAGCGCCGACAGCGACTGGCCGGCCGCCGCCGCACCAGCAAGTCCGATGGCGATACCGATGGCGACGACCACGCCGGCGTCACGCATCACCAGGTAAAGCACGTGAGCGGGAGCGGCACCGAGCGCGAGGCGCAGGCCGAACTCGCGCTGCCGCTGCTGGACGGCGTAGGCCAGCACGCCGAACAGCCCGCCGAGCGCCAGCACCAGCGCCAGCCCGGCGAACATCACCACGAGCACCGCGCGGAACCGGTAGCGCGCGGTAGCCTCGCGGGCCACCGCCGCGAGCGTCTGCACGGTTCGAACCGGCAGATGTGGATCGACTCGCGCGATCGCGGCACGAATGGCGCCCAGGTAGGTGTCGGCTGGCCCTGTCGTCCGCACCAGCAGATACGACTCTCTCCACACGTCCTGCGCGATCGGCACGTAGATCTGCGCCATGTCTTCCGTCTCGTCGGCGCGCCCTTTGACCTGCCGGGCGACGCCGACGATCCGCCGCTCCGGGATGCCGTCCGTCGCGCGGCCGGCCGCGGCGTCGCCGAAGCGGCCGATGGCGACTCGCTGGCCGATGGGGCTCCGGCCGCCGAGGAACCGGCGGACGAAGGCTTCGCTGACGATGCACACCGGATCGCTCCTGGACGAGTCGAAGTCGGTGAACACACGGCCCTCGACGAGCGGGAGATCGACGGTGGCGAAATACGACGGGCTGACGAGCTGGTAGTTGGCGTGCGGCCGCTCGGCCTCGGGCAGGGGCCGGTCTCCCACGATCTGGAATCTCTGACTCCCGACCTGGGCGTTGCCAAGCGGCAGCGTCGTAGCCCACGCGACACCGCGGACACCGGCCGCTCCGCCGACTTCGCGTTCGACAGCGGCGTAGAACGCCAATTGGGATTCGGGACTACGCCGCTGCAACCCGTTGGCGCCCCGTGTCTGCGTGACGTCCATCGTCAGCACCGACTCGCTGGCGGCGCCGACGCCGGAAGAGAAGCCGTTGAGGACGAGCACGGTGCGCAGCAGCAGCCCCGCTCCGCACAGCAGCAGCACCGCCGCCGCGGCCTGCGCGACCACCAGCAGCTGCCGCACCCGGCCGCCCCGCCCGGTGGATGACCGCCCGTCGGAGGCCAACGCCTGCGCCTGCGAGACGTGCGCGCTCTGCCACGCCGGCGCGAGGCCGAACAGCACGCCGACCACCAGCGACGCGATGGCGCAGAACGCGACCAGGCGCGCGTCGAATTCGAGCGCCACCGCTCCGGGCAGCAGCCCCGGTGGTATGGCATTCGGGGCCGCCGCCAGGATGGACGCACCGATCGCGACGCCGAACATTCCGCCGAACGCGGCCAGCACCAGGCTCTCGGTCAGGAGCTGCCTGATGATGCGGCGCCGCCCGGCACCCACGGCCGATCGCACGGCCATCTCCCGGGCACGCGCCGACGCCCGCGTCAGCAGCAGGTTGGCAACATTGGCGCAGCAGAGGAGCAGGACACAGGCGACGACGGCCAGGAACAGCATCGACGTGCGCCGGAGCTCGTCGCCGAAGAGGAAGGCGCGCATCGGCGACACCGTAACGCGCCGCCCGATTCGGTCGTCACCGTGATCGCGTGCCAGACGCTCGGCAAGGAGGGTCAGCTCCGATTGAGCGACGTCGGCGCGGCTCGCGGGCTTGAGACGGGCCACGACGAGGAGGCCGACGAAGAGACGCCGCCCGCGGTCCTCCCGCGGCCGCGGATACAGCGTCCACATGCCCGCCGTCTGCAGGAACTGGAAGTCGGCGGGCACCACGCCCAGAATCGTCCTCGGCCGGCCATCGAAGACAAAGGCGCGCCCCACAATCGACGGATCGGCGCCAAACCGCGACCGCCACAACGATTCGCCGATGACGGCGACATCGGGGCCGGCGATTTCATCCGCCTCGCGAAACGTGCGGCCAAGCAGCGGCCGGACGCCGAACACGTCGAAGAACCGAGCCGTCACCGTCTGGCTCGGCACGATCTCCGGCGTGCCGTCGGTGCCGGTCAGGGCGGGCCCGCCGCCTCCGGGCGATGCGTAGACGGCCGCCATCACCTCGAAGCTCCGGCTCTCCGCCTCCCAGTCGAGGACGTTCAGGGGGGCGATCCGGCTGGCGAGCCGGCCCCTGTGAATCGAGGAACGCTCCTCGACGACGACGAGGCGATCGGCGTGCGCATAGGGCAGCGACCGCAGCAGCGTGGCGTCCACCAGCGCGAAGATGGCGCTGTTGGCGCCGATCCCCAGCGCCAGCGTCAGCACCGCCACCGCCGCAAAGCCCGGCGCCTGCCGCAATTGCCGCAGCGCGAACCGGATGTCGGTCCACGCTTCCTCGAACCACGTCGTCAGCCGCATCTTTCGATCCCTCTGGCGCGCAATCACCAGGCACGCCTGCCGGACGCGCTCGACGTCGGCCGGATCCACCGGCTTGCCTTCGCGGCGGCGCATCTCGAGGTGGAACGCCAGCTCCTCCTCGACCTCGAGCTCGATCGGCACCCGCCACAGCCACGACCGCAGGGATCGCCTCATTGCGCCAGCAGGATGCGGGAGACACCCGAGGTGAACTGGAGCCACGCCGCCGTTTCAGCGGCGAGCTGCGCTCGCCCCTGGCGTGTGAGCCGATAGAGTTTGGCGCGACGCCCGAGCTCCGACTCACCCCATTCCGCCTCGAGCCACCCCCGGCGCTCCATCCGGTAGAGCGCGGGATAGAGCGAGCCTTCCTCCACGACGACGCTGTCTCCGGAGGCGTCTTCGATGAACTTGGCGATCGCGTAGCCGTGGCGCGGACCGCCCGCCAGCGTCTTGAGAATCAGGGCGTCGAGCGATCCGTGCAGCAGCGCGTTGGGCGTCTTGGGCATGGTTGGTCTCCGGGCGGCCACCCAGGCGCCTTCAAGTCCCGGGCCATTGCCAAGACTGTCTATGTATTCAGGATTCGGCCAGAACCAGCCGCGGAGAGCGCGGGCATCGTCCGATGCTGGGACGGTGGGTGTTCGCGGGCGGCCGTCAGTTGGCCCGCAGCGTCTCGACCGGATTGATGCGCGAGGCGCGGCGGGCCGGCAGCCAGCACGCGAGGAGCGCCACGCCAAGGAGCGCCATCGCGGTGGCGGCAAGCACTCCGGGATCGCGCGGGCTGATGCCGTACAAAAGCGACTCCACCAGCCGGCCGCCGGCGAGCGCCGCCACGAACCCGACAGCGATGCCGGCAAGCGCCACCGTGCCACCCTGCCGGAGGATCAACCGCGCGACGGCGCGCGGATGGGCGCCCAGCGCGATACGCAGGCCGATTTCGCCAGCACGCTGGCTCACGATGTACGAGACGACCCCGTAGATGCCAATCACGCCGAGCAGCAGCGCGACGGCCGCCGCAATCGTCAGCAGCGCCATGGTGAACACCATCTGCGCCGAGGCGCGGTCGACCATCTCCTCGAGCGTGGCGACCTGCGCGAGGGCCAGCGTCGGATTGACGGCATCGACGGCCGCACGCACCGCGGGCAGGAGCTGCGCAGGCGCTTGTCCGGTGCGCACGACGTAGCTCATCGCCGTCACGGGGGGACCGAGCATGGCGATGGCCGGGACGTCCGGCCCCCCGGCGATGGACATCGGCATGTAGACCATCGGGGCCGGAACGCGCTCCGCCAGCGTCGTGAACGGCGTGTTCGACACCACGCCGACGATTGTCAGCCACGGCGGCGGGCCGCCGTCCCAGGCCGAGCCGGCCGGGATCGGCGCCGTCACCGCTGCGCGCGGCGGCGCGTTCGATCGGATCCGCGCCCCGATTGGATCCGTATTCGGAAACAAGGTATCCACGAGCGCCTGATTCACAAGGACATTGGGTTGGCTGCGCTCGACATCGTCCCGTCCGAGCGTACGGCCGCGGAGCAGCCGCATACGCATCGTCTCGACGTAGCCGGCCGACACGGCGCACAGCCTGGCGAGCCCAAATGCACTGTCGTCGGTGACGGCGCGCCCCTGCACCAGGATCCCGTTGCCGAAGCAGGCGTCGGCCAGTGGCAGCCCGGTCGAGGCCGACACGGCGGTTGCCCCAGGAATCGCGGCAAGGCGATCAACGAGGACGCCGTGCGCGGCCACTGCCGCGGCCCTCGTCGGGTAGGCCCGCTCGGGCAGGCCGATCCGGAACGTCAGCGCCGACGTGGCATCGAAGCCGGGATCGAACGCGCGCAGGTTCTGGAAGCTGCGGATCATCAGACCGGCGGCGATCAGGAGCACGAGCGCCAGCGCCACCTGACCTCCCATGAGCAGCTGGCGTGTACGGTGGCGGCCGCGGCTCGCGGTGTTCCCGCGGCCCACCTCGTTCAGCGAGTCGGCCGGCGCGGCGACACGCCACAACGGAATGCAGCCGAACGCCAGCGCCATCAGCAGCGTCAGGACGAACGTGAAGGCGAACACCACCGCGTCGAGGCGAATCTCCTGGAGACGGGGCAACGTGGCGGGCCCCCACGAGACGAGAAGACGCACGGCGCCGGATGCGAGCGCCAGGCCAATCACACCTCCGACGGCCGACAGCAGGACGCTCTCGGTGAGGAAGAAGCGCGCCAGGGCGCCGCCGCTCGCGCCGAGCGCCCGCCGCACGGCCACTTCGCGCTGGCGCGCCTCCGACCGAACCAGAAAGAGATTCGCGACGTTGGCGCAGGCGACGAGCAGCACCACACCGACGGCCGCAAGGAGGATCCAGAGAGTGCGCGACACGTCGCCGACGGTCGCCTCCTTCAGCATGGTCGCCGTCGAGCGCAGGCCGTCGCGGCCGGCGACGTTCCCGAGCACGCCCGAGTCTCCGGGATACGCCCGCGGAAGGTCGACAATCAGCGTGTTCAGCTCGGTGCGCGCGTCGGCCAGCGTCGCCCCCGCACGCAGCCGTCCGATGCCGACGTAGCCGAACGGAAGGCCGAACCCGTTCGCGGGCGAGATCGGCGCTGGCAACCACGCTTCCGTCCGGGGATCGGGAAACGCAAACGACGCGGGCATGACGCCGATGACCGTCGCGGCGACGCCATCGACTGTGATGGATGTGCCGAGCACGCCGGGATCGCCCCCAAACCGTCGCGTCCACAGACCGTGCGACAGAATCGCGACGAGCGCTCCGCCGGGACGCCCCTCATCGGCCGTGAACCAGCGGCCGAGCGCCGGCGAGACGCGCAGAACCGGCGACAGCGAGGTCGTCGTGCGGGCGACCTGAATCCGCAGCGGCTCGCCTTTCCCCACCAGCGTCACCTCGCCCGCGCGGTAAATAGCAAGGCTCTGCAGGGCGCGGGCCCGTTGGTACTGGTAATAGAGCCCGCTCGTCATGCCGATGCCCGAGAGCACGTTGATTCGAGGGCTACCGTGCTCCAGCCGGATCAGCTGCTCCGACTGCGGATACGGGAGCGGGTTCAGGACGACGCGCTGAACGACGGCGAAGATCGCCGCGTTGGCCCCGATGGCAAGCGCGAGCGTCAGTCCGGCCGCAACGGTGAACACTGGCGCGCTCAGGAGTCGGCGCACGGCCTGCCGAATCTCGTTTCCCATCCCTGCCACGGTTCGCAGCGTCTCAATCAGCGGGCCAGCGCGCGGTTGGACAATGGGCGTTTGCGCGCAATGGTTTAGCCACCTCGGTCGCCTGGGCCGGCGAGCGGGATGTTCGCGAGCGGGATGGGGACGTCCACCAGCGGGACACTTCGAGGGTCGTCACCCGACTGTTTACATCAACGTCATGCCATCGACAAGGAATCGTCGCCTTGCTACGCTGGCCGTGTGGGACTGGTTCAGTTGGCGTCGAGGCGCGTGCTGGTCACGAGCTCGCTCGCCATCCTGATGATGGGAGCGCACGCGCGCGGCGCCGGCGACGCCGTTTTCGAGGCGTCGTTGACGATCGCCGATCTGACCGACGGCGCGCGGCACGCCCTGCTTCACGAGGTCGAGTCGATTTGGCGGGAGGCCGGGGTTCGGCTCCGGTGGGCGGATGCGCATGACACGGACGCCCCGGGCCCCACGCTGCGCGTGCTGGTGGCCAAGCGTCCGCTACCGACGGCCCACGGCGACACCTGGGTTGTGGGAGAACTACGACGCTTCGACAACGGCGACGCCGTGGCCGTCGCCTCGGTTCCACTCGCCGAGGCCGTCGTGCGCGCCGCCGGCGGCGGGCGGGCGCACGGCGTCCCCGACTCGGTCGTCCAGCATCGTCTCGGCACGGTGCTGGGACGCGCGGTCGCCCACGAGATCGGGCACTACCTGCTGGAAAGCGGCGCGCACGCGAACCATGGGCTGATGCGCGCCCGTTTCCAGCCGCGGGAGTTCACGGACCTCCGCTCAGGGACGTTTACCCTGGACGCAGGCTCGCAGCGGCAGATTCAGGAGCGGCTCGGCGCGACGGTCACGACCATCGCGCAAGCAGATCGTGAAACGCCTGCCGGAGCCACGCGGTCGATCCTGCACCGCTGACCTGCACCGGCTGCACCCACGCCATCCGCCCGTTGCTGTCGATCACCTTCGCGCGCACGTAGCCTTCCCCGCCGGCGAACTCGTACGTCGCGATCGGGTCCGTCGCCTCGCGCAGCAGCTTCCCGCCGCGTCCGATGAACTGGATGCGGTGTTTCGTGACGCCCTCCACCTTGACCCGCACCGTCAGGTCCTTTGCCGTAGCGCGCACGTCCTCGATCACCACGCCGGTCGACGCGTAGAAGTCGCCGCGCTCCAGCGACTCCATCAGCGCCTTCGGCTCGAGGCGCGCCGCGCGCACGGTGACCCAGCCGCGCCCCGGACCTGACACGCTCGGGTTGCCCGGCTGCTTGAACACGTGCGCGTCGTCGACCGCGATGCCGTAGACGACCTTGCCGGCCGAGAGCAGGCGATCCCACACCTCCTCCATGCCGGGCACGCCGCCGCCGCCCAGGTTGTTCACCGTCGGATGGCCGTTGTGGATTTCGAACAGGCGGTAGTTGCGCGCCTGCTGCAGGTCCTGCGTGGTCAGCCCCCACCCGAAGTTCGGATGGTTGATGTGCGGCACGCCCGACGCCGAGCGGATGCCGTCGATGTTGCCCTGGAGCGTGTCCACCACGCTGCCGCCCTCGTGCGCCTTGACGACATGCTGGACGTCGAGACCGTTGACGTGTACGGGCTTGTCGCCGGACCGTGACGTGACCTCCTCGCCCGGGACGACGACGAACTGCTCGTCGAGGCGGTAGATCGAGTTGAGCCCGTCGACCTTCGTCAGCAGGTTGTGATCGGTGAGCACCACGAACTGGTAGCCGTGCTCGCGGTACCACCGCACCACTTCGTCCGGCGTGCTGTCCCCGCCCTGGTTGATGGTGTGCGTGTGCGTATTCCCTTTGTACCAACGCGCCTGAACGGATGGCGCCGCGCTCGACGCAGGCCCGGCCGCCTGGCCGCCGGCCCCTTGCGAGTTCAGTGTGGTGGCCGCCAGGCAGAGGCCAAGGAAACCGCCGATGACGATGCGAGCATGATGAAGGTGCATAGACGCCTCAAAAGAGATAGCGCGCCGCGAGCTGCATCGTCCGCGGGCCGCCGATGGTGGACGTGATGCGACCGGCGGTGCCGGTGCCGTTGGCCGCGAACGTCGAGGCCGGATTGGCGAAGACGGGCGTGTTGAGCGCGTTGTAGAGTTCCCACCGCAGTTCCAGCCGATGGGTCGCCGCGAGCCGCAGCGAGCGGGCCAGAATCAGATCGAGCTGCATTTGCGAGGGCCCCCGCAGGATGTTGCGGCCCGTGTTGCCCCACTGATCCAGCGAGTCGGCGAACGCGTTCACGTTGAAGTAGTTGTCGAGGCGATCCTGGACCCGCCCGGAGCCGACCGCGTCGTCGATGTCCATCCCGGGCGCGAAGCCGACGCGCGGACGCGCCACCTGCGCGAAGAACGCGTTCCTCGTCGGGTTGCCGATCACCGAAAACGGGGTGCCGGTCTGATAGGTGAAGATGCCCGACACGTTCCAGTCGCTCGTGAGCGCTCTGCCGAACGACCCGCTCCCGCCCAGCCCGGGCACCTGCAGCACGAAGCTCGTCGTCAGCCGGTGCGTGCGGTCGTAGTCCGACGGGCCGAAGTTGTTCTCCGGACGCGCCGGGTCGTGCTCCACCAGCCCGCCGTCCGACGACAGCGTGTCCATCGAGCGGCTCAGCGTGTAGGCGATGTTCGTGGTCAGCGTCTGGCCGAGGCTCGCGCGGAGCTTTGCCTGCAGGCTGTGATACGTGGAGCGTCCGATGTTGGTGAGCTGCTGGAAGCCGCCGTTGCGGTTGAGGCCCAGGAACTCGGCCGGCACGAAAAAGTCCGGGTTGATGGCGCGGCCGAGCCGGTCGTAGATGTCGGTGAACCCGTTCACCGGCGTCACCCGCGGGTCGATCGGCACGGCGCGGTTGATCTTGCCGAGCAGACCCACGCCGCGCGAGCCCACGTAACCCACATCGATCACCATCCCTCGCCGCAGCTCATACTGCAAGCTCGAGGTCCACTGCTGCAGGTACGGCGTGCGGAGCAGCGGGTCGATGAAGACGTTGCTCTTGGCCGTGAACGGTTCGGAGGCTGGAAACGTCGTCCCGTCCGCACGCAGCCAGCGGGGCGCGCCGTTGGCATCCACGCCGATGCGCACGTTCAGCGGGATCTGGAACGGATTGATGTTGAGCCGGGGATACGGGTCGGCCATGTCCGGCGGGGCCGGCACGTTCTGCAGCACGAAGAAGGGCGCCGCCAGCTGCAAGTCGCGCTTGTAGCTCGCGCCGGTGCGTTCGTAGAACACGCCCCAGCCGCCGCGGATGACCACGCGCGGCGCGAACGACGGCTGCCACGCCAGACCGAGCCGGGGGGCGACGTTGTTGTAGTCGCCGCGCACGGTCGACTCGTACTTCGCCTCGTGGATCTGGGTCAGGTCGATCGTCGTCCCCGGGCTGACGTAGAGGCCCAGTTGCAAGGGATCGAAGGCCGGCTCGAAGAAGGGCGCGTTGCCGGGCACCTGGAACCCCGGTGCCACTCCCAGGGTCGCGGCGGCATCGGGCAGGTAGTAGTTGCCGATGCGGCCGTTGCGCTCGGAGAACGTGCCGAACACGTCGTAGCGAAGCCCCGCGTTCAGCGTCAGCCCGCCGCCCAGCCGCCAGTCGTCCTGGACGAAGCCGCCGATGTCCTTCGTGAAGTAGTTGCGCCGGGTATCGCCCTGATCGAGGTCCGATCCGCCGCCGGCCGCGCCGTGCCCCGTGAAGAAGAGCACCCAGTTGTCGTAGTCGAGGTCGCCGTTCGTGCGCGCCATGTACTCGCCCTCGAGGCCGATCTGGCGGTACTCGACACCGGCCTGCAGCGAGTGACGGTCGGTGACGACGGACCAGCGATCCGTCACGCTCCACACGCGCTGGATGTCCCAGAAGTCCCAGGCGTTGCCGATGCCGCCCGAGTTGCGCTGCGTGACGATGTCGATCGTCGGCATCAGGGCCGCCAGGCCGCCTATCGCGTGCTCGAGCGGGTTGTTGATGCCGAGGGTCGAGTTGAAGATGTCGCGGTGCTTGGAGATGCGCGTGTTCTGCAGGTCGTAGTAGCCCACGTTGGCCTCGTGCAGCACGCGCGAGCCGAAGGCGTGGGTGTTCGAAAGTCCCCCGAGCCACGCCGGCGTCTGCCCCAGCGTCGGCGACGGTGACGCGTCGGCCCAGCCGAACGCCTCCGAGACGTCCTGGATCGACCGGCTCAAGGTGAAGCGCGTCTGATTCGACGAGCCGAGCTGGTGCTGCACCGAGAGGAATCCGGACATCGCCTCCAGCTCGGTCGGGATGACCTGCTGCTGCAGGAATTCGCGACCGAAGGTCCCGTTGCCGGCGAGCACCGGCTGGCCCGTCTGCGGCGATGGAATCAGGTACTGGCCGTCGCGCTTCACGTTCAGGATGTTGAGCGCCACCGGATGGATATCGCCCGGTGTCAGCTCACGCAACGTCAGCCGGGCCGGGTCGGCGAAGAACTTGGCGATGAGGCCCGCCTGCTGCTCCGCCGGAAAGGCGCGCAGCGCGTTCATGAAGTTCTGCGCGAACCGCGGATCGTCCTGGGCGCCGGTGCGGAGCCACTCGTTCGCCGCGGCCGCAATCGTCGTCGCGTTCCGCACGTCGGAAAGCCCGGTGGGCAGACCCGTGGCGGCATTGGCATTCGAGGCGTATCCGGACTTGAACGCCTGACGCTGCCCCGCCGCGAAGAACGTCGTGCGGCCGCGCCGCAGCGGCCCCCCGAGTGTCGCGGTCGTGTCGTTGCGGCGGAACTCCGGCTTGGCCACGCCGGCACGGTTGAGGAAGAACTCGTTGGCGTTGAGCTTCTCGTGCTGGAAGTAGTAGCCGCCGGACCCCGAGAACCGGTCTCCGCCCGCGCGTGTGACGAGCGATATGTTTCCGCCGCCGTTGCGGCCGCTGGCAGCCGACGGCAGCGCCGTCTGTACTTCCACCTCTTCGAGCGCCTCGAGGGGCAGCGCCACGCTGGCGCCCAGGCTCCCGCTCGCGTTGAGCATGTTCGTGGTGTCGATCCCGTTGATGCGCAGCCCGTTGTTGGTGGGACGGGCTCCGTTGACGCTGGGATTGAGCGACTGCGAGGCGTCTTCGGCCTGGGTGCCCGGGGCGGTGGCGAGGTTGAGCCCCTTGCCCGTCCGATCGGGCAGCGGCGCGTTGACGCCGGCTTCGGCCACGATGACGTGCGTGTAGTTGCGCGAGGCGCTCGGCAGCTCTGTCAGCACCTCGTTCGAGAAGCTGGCCGTCTGCGTGGCGGTGGAGATGTCGAGCGTGACGGCGGCGGCCGATACCTGCACGGTCTCCCGCAGGCCGCCGACCGACAACGTGGCCGCGGCTGTCGCCGTCGCGCCGGCGTCGATGCGGACGCTGTGGCGCACGGGCGCGAATCCTTCGAGCTGGAACTCGACGGTGTAGTTCCCGGGAACGAGCGCGGCCACGCGAAAGGCGCCTTCCGCATCGGTGACAACGCTCGCGACGGTGCGCGAGGGTGCATTGGATCTGACGTCCACGGTGACGCCGGGAAGGCGGGCGCCGCTGCTGTCGGCAACGGTCCCCTCGAGCGATCCGCGACCAGCCGTCTGGGCCGCCGCGGAAGCGATGTTCAACAACACACAAAGGACGGCAAGCGCCCAGCGTGAGACACACGTCACGGATGTTCTCCTCGTGAGCGGGTGATGCCCTTGACGCGTTCGCGCGCCCACTCGAGAACGGCACCGCATGCGCTGGTCCCGCAGGACCCGGCGCGGCGGCGGGCAGACTCACGCTACGCGGCTGGAATGACGGTGCCGTCTCTGGCGGAGAACGGGAATGAAAACTTTGCGGGAGTTCAGCGCTTGCTGACGCCGGCAATCGTCCAGCGATCGCCGGATCGATTCATCACCAGCGTCCACGACTCGCGGCGCCGTTGCAGCGCCTGGTCGCCCCAGTTGGGCGCCGCGGCAATCGACACGTCGCACGAGGCCACGGCGCTGGCGTCGCCGTTCGGACGCATCTGGCAGCGATCGAACGAGAGCGTCTGATACTTGAGCGTCGAGAAGGCCTGCGACAGCGACGCGGTGTCCGCGCCGGGCCACACCGTGGTCAGCGTGGCGGCATCGAGCGTGCGGTACGAGTGGCTGACGGCCGCCAGGGTGCGCTCGAACGCGGGTTCGACGGCCACTGGTGCCGCAGGCACTGGTGCGGCCTCCGGCGAAAGAGCAGCTGTCGGCGTCGGCGGTTCGACGCGCGCCGGCGACGGCGGGCTCACGGCAGGTTCAAGGACGGGCGGCGCCGCTGCGGCCGGCGCGGTGTCGGGCTCTGTGCTCGCGATGCTCGCGCTCGCGGCACGCGGCGCGGGAGGCACCGGGGGCTCGTCGTTTGTCTGCAGGCCGATCCACGACAGCCCACCGCCGGCCCACGACAGCCCGCCGCCGGCGATCGCCGCCGCCACCACGACCACCGTCATCAGGAGCGGCCACGATCGCGATCGCACTGGCGCAACGTACGGATCCCAGCGCTGTACGTCGGCGACAGTCGGGGCTGCCACACGAAGCCACAGTCCGCCACGATCGGCCTCGGCCTCGGGCTCGGGCTCGAATTCGTCGAGGCCACCTTCTCGAAGGCTGCAGTCGAAGACGGCCGCTAGCTCGACACTCCTGTCCGTCGCCATGCAGTTCCCCCTACCGCTCTGGATTAGCGCTCTGGACTAGCACTGAGCAGCAACAAGCGCGCCGCGCGCGACGATCAAATGGCGGGCGCGCATCGCGTGGCGACGCCCCCGCGCTATGCAGCAATCTCCAGTGAGTGATCGAAAACCGTTCACGGGACGACGCGCCAGCTCGACCTGGGCGGAAATGGATCGAACGTTGCACCGCCGCAGTCCAGGAGGAATGCACGCCATGCGGTGCTCACGATTGTGGCTCCTCGGGCTGATGCTCTCGACGGCCACACTCGTTGCCGCGGGCGATCAAGTCTCCGTTCGTGTAAACCCCTCGGTCGCCGTGGCGCCGACGACGCTCGCCATTCGCGTCAACGTGGCGCGGCAGCCCGAGAACCGGGCGCTCGAGATCGTCGTGGACTCGAGCGACTTCTACCGACTGAGTCGCGTGCAGCTCGATGGCGATCGCGCCCCCACCGTCAACACGCTGAGGATAGACAGCGTACCGGCGGGCGAGTACGAGGTCACGGCCACCGTCATCGGCAGCGACGGCAAGCGAGGCATGACGGCGCGGGCACACGTGGAGGTCATGGGCACGTTCCCGCACTGACGGCGGACGCCTCCGTCGTTTCCCTCTGTCTCTCTCTCTCCCGCCTCTCGAACGCTCAGACGCGGGTAATCGCCCAACCGGAATTGCATAGCGTTGGCGATCCTGCACCCGGGGACCTTCCCAAATTGACCTGAGCAATTCCCTTTCGTAAACTCCAGCCGCCCGTTTCCGCGTCGCACGCGGAAGCCCCAACACGCGAACGACCGGCGACTCCCAGGACTTTCCTCGGAAAGCCCCCACTGGATGTCTGCCTGCCTACAGCCGATGGGATAAGCAGCGGGCCGGGTCCACGTTCCGCCGCCGAAAAAACATAGCGCCTGCAAGGGCCCCTGAAAACCCCAGCAGTGCCAATGAGGGTAGTAGTGTGCCCGGCGGAGCACGCCTGCGCCCGCGCGAAGACAGGGCAGGTTCTCGATGCTCCACGCGTCACATCGCTTCATTCGATTCGTCGCGGCATCCGTCGTCTTCGGCACACTCCTCGCGCACTTCTCACAACAGATCGTCCACGGACAGAATGGCGCCGCGCCCGGCGGGTTCACGGAATCCGCCACCGCCGTCGGCCTGCGGCCGCTGCTCTCGGCCGCGGAGATCCGCACCTTCCTCCCTGAGCGCGGGACGTTCACGTTTCCGTCGCCGTACCGCACCAGCGGCGTACGCCTGTCGAACGCCAGCGACTGCGGCGGGGCCGATTGCGTGCTGCCGGTGGGCTACTCCTACTGGAGCAACCTCAACAATCACTCCGGCAGCGACACGATCCTGGTGTTCCTGGGCCTCAGTCGCCAGAAGGGCGGAGGGGGACCAACGCTGTTCAGCTTCAACAAACGCACCGGTCAAACGGCCAACCTCGGGCCGATTTTCCCGGCCGAGCACCCGCTGAGCTGGAGCACCGGCGAAGGGTGGTACTTCAGCGGCACGCGCCAGAACGCGATCTACGCCAACGATGGGCCGCGCCTCCTGCGCTACGACGTGGCCAGCAAGACGCTCGAAACGGCCTTCGACGCGACCACCCAGTTCGGGGGCGACAAATACCTCTGGCAGGCACATTCGAGCGCCGACGATCTGGTGCACTCCGCCACCCTGCGCCAGACCTCCACCTACGAGATGCTCGGGTGCGTCGTCTACAACGAGAGCACGCGGCGCACCAGCTGGTTTCCCAAGCGGGGCGACTTCGACGAGTGCCAGATCGATCGCAGCGGCCGGTGGCTCGTGATCAAGGAGCAGGTGGACGGCCTGCACGGCGAGGACAACCGCGTCGTCGATCTGCAGTCGGGCACCGAGCAGGTGCTCACCGATCCCAACGGCGCGAGCGGCCACTCCGACATGGGGTTCGGCTACCTGATCGCCGAGGACAACTTCAATCGCCTGCCCGGCGCCGTGCGCCGCTGGAACCTGTCGCTCGACATGCGCGGCGGTCAGCCCGCCACCGTGTCCGGCCAGGGCGAACTCGTGTATCAGCTCGCCTCGTGGTCCAGCGGTGTCGGACACATCGCCTACGGCAACGCGCAATCGTCGAAGCCGATCGATCAGCAGCTGGCCTGCGCCAGCAACGCGAGCCGCGAGGCGCTGCCGCGCGTCAACGAGATCGTCTGCTTCCGGTTGGACGGATCGCTTCAGACGATGGTGGTGGCGCCGAACCTGACCGACCTGAATGCGGCCGGCGGCGGCAGCGACGACTACTCGAAGCTGCCGAAGGGCAACATCGACGTCACCGGCGAATACTTCATCTGGACCGCCAACGCCGGCTCCAACCGTCTCGACGCGTTCCTGGTGCGGATCCCGAAGCTCTCGGGCAGCAACTCCTCGGCGCCGGAGCCGGCCCCCGCTCCCGCACCCGCACCCGCTCCCGCTCCCGTACCGGCACCGGTTGCCCCTTCGCCCTCCCCCACCCCCGCGCCCACGACCGCGCAGGCCGTGAACTGGACGTCGCTCGTCAACGTCACGGCGACGGCGACCGAGCTGCGCAAGAGCGGCGGGTGCTCGGGCTGCCCCGATGCGGGCGCGGCGTCAGCGGAGACCATCCTCTCCGGCGACGGCGAGCTGGCCTTCGTGGCCGGCGACACGCAGGCGCTCCGCGCGATCGGCCTCGGTTCCGGCAACACCGGCACCGGGCCAGAAGAGATCGAATTTGCTTTGCGGGTGCAGAACGGACGGGTGGAGGTCCGCGAGAGGGGCGTCTACAAGAGCGAGCGGGCCATTGCGGCCGGCGACGTCCTGCGGGTCACGCTGCGGGCGGGGGCGGTCACCTACTCGATCAACGGCACCGTGTTCTACACGAGCACCGTGCCGCCGGTGTATCCCCTGCTGGTGGATACGTCGATCTACGACCTCGGGGCGACGCTGACGGCGGTCACGCTCGCGCGGCCCTGATCGAACGCGGGCACCTGCTCCCAGGTCGCCTGCTGCTGGTCGGTGACGAACCGCTGGAAGGCGTGCACCGTCGCCCACAGCATGCAGCACATCGCGTACGGCACGCTGATGTAGATCGGCCGCCGCGCCGCGTGCCGGCGCTCGTGCCCCCTGATCGCGGCCGCGTAGAAGGCCGTCTGGATCGCGAAGACCGCGCCGTAGAACGGCACGCGCGAGAGCTCGAGATTGGCCGCGAAGAGCGCCAGGTGGAAGACCGGCAGCAGCAGGCGCAGCCCTTTGTGTGACACGGTCTCGAACCACAGCGCGTTCTGGCGCGGGCTCAGGAGCCACCATTCGCGCGCGAAGAGCTGGAAGGCGCCGGCAATGGTCCGCACCTTCCGCACGTACTCCTGGTGCGTGGTCCGCGACACCGCCTGGTAGGCGCGCGCCTCCTGTTCGAACTGCACCACGTAGCCCTGCTGGACGATGCGCATCGGAATGAGCACGTCGTCGAGGACGGTGTCGGGCGGAATCGCGCGGAAGAGCGCGCGCCGGATCGCGTAGATGGCGCCGGTCGCGCCAACCGTCGATCCGGCGCGCCCCTCCTGCACGCGGATGAACTTCTCGTAGCGCCAGTAGAACGACGCGCCACGGCCCATCGGCGTGCCGGTGCTGTCGGTGAGCATCAATTCACCGCTCACCGCGCCCACGCGCTCGTCGGCAAAGCGCGCCACCAGACGGCGCAGCACCTGCGGATCGAACGTCTGCCGCGCGTCGGCAAAGAGGACGATCTCGCCGCGGGCATGCCGCACCAGCTGATTGAGCACCGCGGCCTTCCCGCGCCAGTGCCGGAACCCCACCACCAGCACGCCCTCGGGCGCGAAGCGCTTCGCCCGCGCCACGGTGTCGTCGGTCGATCCGTCGGAGCCGATCAGGATCTGCCGGCGGTCGGCCGGATAGTCCAGCGCCAGCAGGTTCTCGATGCGCGCCTCGATGGAGGCCTCTTCGTTGTGCGCGACGACGACGATCGAGACCATCGGCTCGATGGGCGCCCGGCGGCCGGGGTGCGGCCGCACCCGCGCGCGCAGCCAGGCGATGCACGGGTAGCCCGCGTAGACGTACCCGATGAGGAACAGCGATCCCCAGAACATCAAGACGACGCCAGTACGCGGCTCCCACGGAACCGGCAGCCCGGTGGACCCGTCGCTCGCGTTCGGGGCGAGCGGCTCGACAAGATGCACACCCGGACTCGCCACCCGGGCCGCCGCGCGCGTCAAAGCCACGACGTCCACCCCCGCACCATGGTGGTCGGCTGGGGTGGCGATCGACGCAGGAAAGAAGTTGCCGGGCGGGTACCGGCCAGGATCGCCTCCGATGAGGACGTTGCCCGTCACCGACGCGCCGGGGAAATACCGTTCGAGGCTCTCGCGGCCGCTCGCCGTTCCCGATCCCGCGATGCCCGTCTCGTTGTGGAGGGCGATGTTGCGATCGAACACGAACCCGGTGTGGGGCGCGTGGTCGCCGCCGAACAGCACGAAGCCGGTGTTCACCGCGGTGTTGCGCTCGATCCGCACGTCGCGCGTCCCGTCGAGCACCTGGAACAGCCGGCCCGATCCCCACTCGCCGCCCACGTCCGTGAACAGGTTGCCGGTGATCGCGATGCGCCGCGTCTGACCACTGGGATGAACGTCGTCTCGCCCCAGGATGTTCACGCCGGCGCCGACGTGCCGCACGACGTTCGCGGTGAAGGTGACGTCCTCGATCACCGACCACGGCGCGCCGCCGTCCTGGTTCCGCACCGTCAGCAGCACCGCGAACCCGTTCTGGGCTGCCGGCCAGTTGTATTCGAGCAGGTTGCCCTGCACGAGCACCCGGCGGGCGTTCTTCAGCTCGAACAGGTTCTTCACCGTCCACGCCGTGGTCTCCGCGCCGGGCGTGCCGCTGCGCCACCGCAGCGGCTTGGCGAGATGATTGCGCGTCACCACGATGTCTGAGGGCACCAGCCCGTGGATCGCCGGGTCGGCGCCGCCGAACATCACGTTCTCCCCCGCCGCCTCCAGATAGTTGTTCTGGATCACGAACGGGCCAGGACCGTTCCAGCCGGCGATCGCCTGCGAATCGGCGCCGGCCTCCTTGAAGTCGGCGAGATACGAGTCCACGACCGCGGCACGGCGCGCGTTCAGCGCGACCCCGCGCCGTGATCCCTTGCGAGGATCGCCGTGCAGGTAGCTGCGGTCCACGATGATGTCGTGCGGCAGGCGATCGACCGACGGCTCGTCGCCACCGAGCTGTACGAGCGCCGCCAGCCACGTGTCGGGCGCGGGCGCGATGTCGAGACCGATCAACCGGTAGTGATGCGCGCCTTCGTCGGCCACGACGACTGCGCCCGACGAGGCGCGAAGCCTGGCCATGAGCGGCGCCTGCATCGGCCCGACGCGCGTGCCCGGGCCCGGCAGGCCGCGCGCGCCCGACGACGTTACGACGATCCAGCCGGTGCCCTCGAGACGTCGCAATCGAAACGGACCGGTGTACGTCGCGCCACTCTGCAGCTCGATCCAGTCGCCGGGCCGCGCGGTGTCGAGCGCTCGTTGGAGATCACCACCGGCTGGAACGCGCACGCGACGGACTGTGCGCGGAATGGTGGACGTCTCCACGGTGGCGCGTGGCGCCTCGGCCACGGCCTTCACGATCGGCGCGCGCGGCGCGGGATTCGTTGCGCCGCTACTGGCGAGCACGATCGTGAGAGTGGCAACCGCGACCTTCATCACGAGCTCTGCCTCGTAGCGAGAGCAAGCCGCGTGCCGCTTCTTGCCGGGCGGATCCGGGCAACGGACTCGCAATAGCTGTCGAATTCGCGCGAGACCTGCTCCCACGAATACCGGCGTTGCACGAGCAGCCGGCCGGCGGTTCCGAGCGCCAGCCGTTTCGCGGGATCGCGCAGCAGCGCCACCACCGTGCGCGCAAACTCGCCCGGCCGATCCGCGATCGCGACGTCGCGTCCCGGTGTCACGGCCAGCCCTTCCGCACCGACGCTCGTCGACACCACCGCCTTGCCCATGGCGAGCGCCTCGAAGATCTTCAGCCGCGTGCCGCCGCCAGCGCGGAGTGGCACCACGTACAGAGCCGCCTCCTCGACGTACGGCCGGATGTCGTCCACCGTGCCGGTCACCAAGGCGCCGGCGCGCTCAGCCGCGGCACGCAGCGCCGCGGAGGGATTGCGGCCGACGACGCTCAGCGTGACGCCGGGCACGTCGGCACGGATGCGCGGCAGGATCGCGTCGAAGAAGAACTGGATGGCGTCCTCGTTCGGAAACCAATCCATCGACCCGGTGAAGACCAGCCGATTCGGCATTTCGCGGCCCGTGGACGGTCTGAAATAGGTGGTGTCCACGCCGGTGGGCGTCGCCACGCAGCGGCTCGACGGCGCCAGCGCCTGCAGCCGCCGTCGATCGTCGTCGGAAACCGCCACCACGAGATCGGCGGCCGCGCACGCGCGACGTTCTGCCTGGCGGACCTTCCATGCTTCGACCTCGAGGAGCGCGCGGCGCCAGGGACGCCGCTCGAGGCCGGCGATGCGGCGCCAGATCTGGTGCTCGACGTTGTGCTCGAAGAGCACCACCGGCACCCGTGGCGCACGCGGGATGTTGGCCACCGCCACCAGAAAGTCCGCCACGCAGACGTCCACGTCCCCTCGGGCCAGCAGCGTGTGGACCTCGTCGTACACGGCGGCGGACCGCCACTTCCAAAGGTCTACGGGATCGGACGTGCACCAGGAAGCCGCGAGCGCGCGCGCGAACGGCACCGTACCGGCGCGCGGCGCCACGAACGGCACCGATACGATGTGCGAACAGTTCGGCAGCCGCCGGCGGAGCCCGTCCGGGTCGTCGCCCGGCCCGTGCGTCGTCACCACCGTCACGTCGTGTTGACGCGAGAGGCACGACAGCGTTTCGAGGCTGCGGATGCGGCCGCCAGCCGTCGGCGGCCACAGGCCGCCCATCTTTACCCAGAGAATGCGCATGATGCGAGGTCGGTGGAATGTGGCGCGGCGACGGCGCGCGGCACGGCGAGGACGTCCATCACATCCCCCGGCGCTTCGCCGTCCACGAACACGCGCTGCCAGATCTCGAAGTTCACGAGCAGCCACAGCGCGTCGGTATGCGACACCCGCCGCGAGCCGTGCTCCAGCACGAGCCGCCGCAGTGCGTCGCGATCGAAATAGCCTCGGGCGGCCGCTCTCGGGCCAAGCACGAATTCGTCCACCACGGGCGCGAAGCGCCCGCGCAGCCAGTCGCCGAGCGGCACCGGGAATCCCATCTTGCGGCGCGTGAGGATGGGCGCCGGCAGCAGATCGCGCACCGCCTCACGCAGGAGTACCTTGGTCGTCCAGCCAGGCAGCTTCACGTCTCCCGGCATCGCCACGACGTGCTCGACGAGCCGGTCGTCGAGAAACGGCACGCGGCTCTCGATCGACGACGCCATGCTCATCTGGTCCTGCTTCATCAGGAGCTCGAGCAGGTACGACCGCAGCTCGGCGCGCCCGATGCGATCCAGCAGGCTGCCGGACGCCTCGTCGAAGTACGCGGTCTGCGTGGCATACGGATCGCGCCCGTCGAGCAGGTCGCGCCGCCGCAGGAGCCGCTGCTGCACGTGCAGCGGGAACACGGCGAAGTTCTCGTGATAGACGCCCCGGATCCCGGGCTCCAGGCCGAGAAAGCTGCGGCGCGCGACGCGCGCCAACGGCGCGGGCAGCGCCTGCACCGCGTCGCGGATGACACGACGCGCCGCGCCCGGCATGGCCGCCCAGTACGGCCGCCCGAACCGCGCGTTCCAATTCGTAACGCGATAGCGGTTGTAGCCGAGGAACAGCTCGTCGGCGCCCTCGCCGGTCAGTACCACCTTCACGTGCTCGCGCGCGAGGCGCGCCAGCAGGAACAGCGGCACGCTCGACGAAAACGCCATCGGCTCGTCTTCGTGCCATAGCGCGTGCGGCAGCGCCTCGAAGAACGACTCGGGCGTGACCGTCACCTCGCGATGGGTGGCGCCGATGTGGTCCGCCACCAGCCGCGCGTACGGCAGCTCGTTCGCCTCGGCTTCGGCAAAGCCAACCGCGAAGGTCTGGAGCGGCTCCGATGACTGGCGCGCGGCCATCGCGGCCAGCGCGCTGGAGTCGATGCCGCCCGAGAGGAACACGCCGAGCGGCACGTCGCTCATCAGGTGGCTCGACACCGCCGCCTCGAGACGCGCGCGAAGATCGCGGCTCGAGGGTGCCGCGCCCGCGGGCACCGGGGCCGGCAGCTGCCAGTAGCGGCGCGTCCGCGGCGGCTCGCCCGGCGACCACGTCAGCACGTGCCCGGGCAGCAGCTTCCGCACGCCGCGGAAGAACGTCTCTTCGCCGGAGACGAACCGTGTGGACAGGAATTCCGGCAGGACGGCGTCGTTGAACTCGACCCGTTCGGCGGACGCCGCCAGCAGCGCCTTGATCTCGGAGGCGAACAGCAGCTCGCCGTCGGCGACGCGGTAGTACAGCGGCTTGATGCCGAGCCGGTCGCGCGCGAGGAGCAGCCGCTGACGGGGACGATCCCAGATGGCAAACGCGAACATGCCGCGCAGCGCGTCCACGACGTCCTCGCCCTGTTCTTCGTAGAGGTGCACGATCGTTTCGGTGTCGCAACGCGTGCGGTAGCGATGCCCCGCGGCCTCCAGCCCCGGGCGCAGATCGGCGTGGTTGTAGATCTCGCCGTTGAAGACCACCCACACGTCCCCGGATTCGTTGCTCATCGGCTGTTCGCCGCGCGCCACGTCCACGATGGCCAGGCGCGTGTGCACGAGCCCGACCGGACCGTCCACGAGCAGTCCCGACCCGTCGGGGCCGCGATGCCGCAACGCGTCGCGCATCCGCGCGAGACGGCGTTCGTCTACGCGCGCGCCCGGTTCACGGGCCACGATGCCGGCAATGCCACACATGGCGATGAATGAATGACGAATCGGAGGAGGAATGAATGACGAATCGGGGGAGAAGGAGGAACGGGAGCTAATCCACGACGACGGCGTCGCTGGTCACGCGCACAGAACGTCGAGGCGCCTCGAAGCGGAACCCGGACGGACGCCCCTGCGCGTCGTGCACTTCGATGACCGGCGGCGGTTCCGACGACGGTCCGGCCACCGGGACGAGCAGCGTCATGGCCCGCCATGGCAGCCGCGCCTCCGCGGTGAAGGCCACCGCCGGCGCCGGCTCGCGCTGGCCGTATGACGCCGACACCCACCCGCGCGGCGGCTCGAGCTCGCCGCACGAGATCACCGTCGTCACCGGCGTGGACGCCATCGGCAGCATCCAGAGCGTGTGGCCGCCGCGCGTCTCGGCGCGGATCCACGGTTCCAGCCCCGCCGCGATGTGCACGCCGGCCGCGAACTGAAAGTTCACCTCGATGCGGTGCGTCGCGGCGCCCTGCAGATCGTCCACCACGAGCCAGTAATCCGGCTTCACGAAGACGATGCGCCGCCGGCACGTGACTGGGTCGGCCAGCCGCGCGTAGGCGTCGTGCTCGCCGTCCAGCACGTCGGCCACCGCGTCCGAGCGCCAGTCGCGGATGCGCGCCGCCGGCCGCTGATGCCAGCGAAACGGCCCGGCGGGCTCGGCCTGATCGACCTCATCGACGCGCACCGTCGAGTGTGCGGGTGTGCCGCGGAAGTAGTCGCGCCAGAGCGGTTCCGGCGTATAGCCGCCGGTGCCGGCGTCCACGAGGCACGGGTCGCCGAAGATCGACAGCTGCACGCTCAGGAGGTCGGCGTGCCCATGCCCGCTGCTCGCCGGGCAGCCGAGCGGTCCGGCATCGGCGATCAGGTGGTGCGCGGCAGGCGTGGCGTCCGAGCGCATGACCGCGTAGCCCGAGGGCAACACGCGCAGCGCCGCCGCCGGAGGTTCCGGCCGCACCGCCTCGAAACGGCGCAGCCCCTCGGGTCCAAGCAGCCACAGCAGCTCGGGGGCGACGGCGCCCGCGGCCCACGCGAAGTCCGGCCGCCCGAACAAGGCGGCCCCGAGTGCGCACGTGCCGCGGCTGTCGTCGGACTGGCGTTCCGTCACCGGCAGGAGTCTTCCGCCGTCGGCGTCGCCGAGCGCCGGCATCGTACCGTCGGGGCGCTGCAGCGCCGCCAGGACGTCCACCATGCGCGCGGTTTGCTCCGCGATGTCGCGCGGCAGCGGTACCGCGGTGCGCGCCGCCAGGATCAGGAGCGTCAGATACGTGTCGGCCGTGTAGCGCTGGTAGCAGGTGGACTGCTCGAAGTGCACGCCGTCGGGGTGCACCTGCCGGCGGCATTCGTCCTTCAGCACACGGAGCGCGACGGTGCGCCAGTCCGCCGCCTCGCGGAACACGGGAAAGACCAGCCCCGCGTGCAGCAGGCCGAGCGCCTCGCCCGTGAGGTGCGTGTTGGGCGAGAAATAGAACGAAAGGTAGCGGCGCACGTACACCGCGTGCTGCCACAACGCCGCCAGCACATCGCGCGCCCAGCGGTTCGAGAGGCCGGGCCAGTCCCTGATCAGGAGGATGGTCCAGCACCACGACATCAGGCGGTACGACACTTCGAGGCTGCTCGCCCAGTTCACGCCGATCCCCGGCGGGTTGTCGCGGAGCCAGGCCTCGATCGTCTCGACGCACGCCGTTGGATACTTGGGGTCCCGCGTGACCACCCACGCCTGCGCCACCCGCACGAGCCATTGGTGGCGATTGAGTTCCCAGACCACCTTGCTGTCGCCGACCGTGGCTGGATCGAGCGGGTCGAGACGGCTCCAGTGCAGGCGCGGCGCCCGGCGGCCCCAGACCGGATCGAGATGCCAGTCGATGGGGGTGCCAAACGTCAGCTCGCGATACCCGAGCAGATCGAAGCGGCCGGCGAGCGCCGCGTCCGCGGTGGTCACGATGCCCTGGCACTCCTCGGGAAACCGTGCCCGCAGCACGCCGGCGGTGGCCACGTCCGCGACGCCGGCGAAGAAGCGTCGCGGCGCCAGCTCCCGGATGAACCAGAGCGCGGCATCCGGAGCTTCGAGGCCCGGCGCGTGGGCGCGCGCCCACTGGTCGGCGCCGGTTGCGCGTCCGGCAGGTGCCAGGCGCTCCAGGGCCTTCGCCGCCTCCTGACGGCTGCGATAGGCGAGCTCGGCCAGCGACATCGAGCGCAGACGCTGGAGCGCGGCCGGGCGAATTTCCATCACCGGATCTCCGCCGCCGGCACCCGCGCCGGCTGTTCGGCGGCGGACGGCGCCGCATACACCGACGCCCACTGCCCGCGAACGGAGGGCCACGTATAGGCGGCGATCTCTCCGCGCGCCCGCCGCGCCAGCCGCGCCGCCCGGTCGGGCGCGCGCAGGAGGCCGAGCACGGCGGCCGCCAGCCCCTCGGCATCGAGGAGCGGCACGATCAGCCCGGTCTCGTCGTGCCGCACCATCGCCGCGATGTCGCCGGTCGGCGTGGACACCACCGGCGCTCCCGACGCGAACGCCTCGAGGATTGACACGGGCTGGTTGTCCACGGCCGACGCGTTCACGAAGATGTCGGCGTCGTGGAGCAACGCCGGCATCGCGTCGGGATCGACCTTGCCGACGAAGCGCACGCCCTCCCCCGCGAGCCGCCGGAGGCGCGCTTCCTCGCTGCCGTAGCCGGCAACCGTCAGCGTCGCGCCCGGTCTTTCGGCGCGCACGCGCGCGAACGCCTCGATCACGAGGTCCACGCGGTAGTAGGGCTCGAGGTTGCGCGTCGAGACCAGGTGCGGCCGCAGCGGCGAGCGTTCCCGATACTCGAAGCGCGAGAGATCGACGACGTTGCGGATGACCTGCGCGGACTGTCCGTGATCGGCAAAGACGGCAGCCAGATAGTCCGAGGGCACCACGATCACGTCCGCCAGCCGAAGCCATGGATGCACCAGCACGCCCCAGCGCTCCAGATGCTCGGCCGCTTCCCCGCTGTGGTAGTGCAGGATGACGCGCGCCCCCAGCGCCTTGCCGACAGCCATGGCCGGCAGCGGCGCGAGCAGGAACGACCAGAACGACGCCGAGAACACGTGCACGACGTCCGCCCGCGTGAGCCGGAGCAGGCTCGGGACGTAGAGCGCCTGGTTCAGGAGCGTCCGCAGATACGGAATCCGCCGCACCCAGCGGAGCCCGCGCGGAAAGCGCGGATTGATCGGGAGGAACGCCACCGGGTAGCCGTCGCCGCGCAGCGCCTCGACGAGCGTGCGCGCCTGCACGCCCTGGCCGCCAACGATGTCGAGGCTCGCCGCGACGATCGCGATGCGCGGGCGCCCGGCCGTCATGACGCCACCCCCTGGCCGTCGAGGAACCGGCGGCACCAGAGCTCGAACGAGAGCATGGTCCACAGCTGCAGATCGAGGTCGCGCCCCCGCTGGTGCATTTGCAGGTACCGCTCCACCGCCGCGGGGTTCAATACGCCGCGCTCCCGACTGCTGGTCGAGAGCAGCACCTCGCGCGCGTACCCGAACAGCGGGCCGCGGAACCAGCGGGCCAGCGGCACCGCAAAGCCCTGCTTGCGCCGGTCGATGAGGGCGTCGGGCAGGTCGCCGCGGAGCGCCTGCTTGAAGAGGTACTTCGTGGTGCCGTTACGGTAGCGAAGGTGCGGCGGGATGGTGGCCGCGAACTCCACCAGGCGGTGATCGAGCAGCGGCGGCCGCGCCTCGATCGAGTGCGCCATGGTCATCCGATCGACCTTCGTCAGCACGTCGAGCGGCAGGTAGGACTGGAGATCGCCGTACTGGACCGCCGAGATCCAGTCCGGCCCGGCGTCCAAGTGTCCGATCTGCGCGCTCCACGGGTCGTAGGGCGCCATGCGCGCCGAAGCCTCCGGCGTGAACAGCGCGTCCAGCTCGTCGGGACGCACGATCGACTGCGCGTCCAGATACCGCCGCGCACCGTCGAGCGCGAAGTGCCGCAGGAACCGCCGGCCGCGCATGCCTTCCGGCATCACCGCGCCCACCGCGCCCGCGGCGCGCCGCAGCGTCGCGGGCATCAGGTCGTACGCGCGCTCGCGATCCTCGATCACGTACTTGTCGTAGCCGGCAAAGATCTCGTCGCCGCCGTCGCCGGTCAGCACCACCTTGACGTGCTCGGCGGCAAGCTTCGACACCATGTAGGTGGCAATGGCCGAGGTGTCGCCGAACGGTTCGTCGAGGAACCACGCGAAGTCCTCCACGAGCGGTACGACGTCGGGCTCCAGCACCAGCTCGTGGTGCTCGGTTCCGTACAGCGCCGCCACCTGCCGCGCCGGCTCGAGCTCCGAGAAATTGTCGTCGGCAAAGCCCACCGAGAAGGTCTTGACCGGCTGCGACGAGAGGCGCGACATCGTGCCGACCACCGCGCTCGAGTCGACGCCGCCGCTCAGAAATGCGCCCACCGGCACGTCGCTCACCTGGTGCAGCGCCACGGACTCCTTGAGCAGCGCCTGCAGCCGCTCGATGAGCTCAGGCTCGGTGGCGTCCCGCGCGGGCTCGAAGTCCACGTCCCAGTAGCGCTCCAGCCGGAGCGAGCTGCCGTCGCGGGCGATGGCCAGACGGGCCGGCTCGAGTTTCTTCACCCCCGCCACGATGCTCTGCGCCGGCGGGGTCACGAGAAACGTGAAGAGGTGGCGGACGGCTTCCCAGTCCAGCTCGCGCGGCACGCGACCGAGCTGCAAGATCGGCTTGAGCTCGGACGCGAACATCAGCTCGCCCTCGCGCTCGGCGTAGTAGAGCGGCTTGATGCCCAGCCGGTCGCGCGCGAGCAGGATCTGGCGCCGGCGCGCATCCCAGATGGCAATCGCGAACATGCCGCGCAGCCGGTCCACGCAGTGCGGCCCGTAGTCCTCGTAGAGGTGGACAATCGTTTCGGTGTCGCTCTCGGTCGTGAACACATGGCCGCGGCGTTCGAGGTCGCGCCGCAGCGCCCGGTAGTTGTAGATCTCGCCGTTGAAGACGACCCAGACCGATCGATCCTCGTTGGTCACCGGCTGATGGCCGCCGTCGAGGTCGATGATGCTGAGACGCCGCATGCCGAGCCCGACGCTGCCGTTGACGTACAGCCCTTCGTCGTCTGGCCCGCGGTGCGTCATCGCACGGCACATCGCGCGCAGCTCGGTCTCGACGACCGGGGCGCCGTCCCAACGAATGATTCCAGCAATACCGCACATGGCGAGTGGTCTCGAAAATGACGTGGTCTAGCGCACCGCGTTCTGGAGCGCCGGCACGACCGGCGGGGTCGCATGCCCACCGGCCAACCGCAGGCACAGCGCATAGACCGCTGCGTAGATCGCCGCGGCTGCCCCGATCGCGACGAGCGGCGGCATCGGTAGCGCGCGGGAGAACCACAGCGCGGGTATGGCGGCACTCAGCGCGCACGCCGCCGTCACGCCCAGCGTCTTCCATGGCAGCACCGCGCGCACGCGCACGCTCATCAGCCGCGCGATGCGGACGATCGCGATGGCGCGCGCGGCGGCGGTGGCGGCCAGCATCGCGATCACCGCGCCCGGCAGGCCGAACGCGCGCAGGCACCACCCGATGAGCACGACCACCATGGCCAGGCGCAGGATGTTGAGGCCGAGGAGGAACCGTGTCTGCGCACGCGCCCGGAGCACGGCATCGACGCACGGCACCGCGAACACGAGCGCGCAGGTCCACAGCTGGAAGACCGGCACGCTGGCGAGATACTGCCGCGTGAACAGTACGCTGATGACTTCGGGCGCCAGAGCCACCAGGAACACGACCAGCGGGAAGATCACGACCGCGAGGCGCCGCGTGGTGTCGTGCCAGAGTGCCAGCGCGCCACCGGAGCGCTCGGGCCCGTCGTCCGCCATCGCCACCATCATCACGTTGGCGCTCGACGTCGTCAGGACCTCGACCAGCGGAATCTGCAGGCAGCCGACGGCGTAGGTCGCGAAGATCGCGGGGTCGAATCGCGCCGCCACCACGTAGTTGTGCAGGTTGGCCTGCACCACCTCGATGCCGACGGCCAGCGCGAACGGCAGCGTGTAGACCCACTGTTGCCGCCACATCGCCAGGCTGGGCCGCAGCGTCAGATCGAGACGGCCGACCAAGAGCCACACCATGACGGCGAGGCGGAGCCCGGCACAGGCCACCGCGCCCAGCAGCAGGCCGCGCAGCCCCCCGAGCAGCATCGCCGGCACGAGCAGGAATCCGGCCCTCGCCACGTCCGACACCGCGTAGGTGAACGCCGCCGTGCGGTAGCGCCCCCGTGCGACCAGCACGATCTCGAAGAGCGCCGAGGTCAGCATCAGACCCAGGAAGACGCCAATCAGCGGCAGCGTGGCGGCGAGCTCGGGATTCCGGAGCCACCGCCCGATCGCCGGCGCTCCGATCGTCAGCGCCACGGCGCAGCCGAGGCCCGCCCCCGCCAGCGTGAGCCCCGCGTTGGCCGCGTACCGGCCGGCGTCTGCCGGCCGCCGCGGCACGAAGTAGTAGAGGCTCTCGGCGACGCCCAGTTGCGCCAGCCCGAACAGCGTGCCGAAGATCAGGAAGAGCTGCTTGTAGGTGCCGAACGTCGCCTGATCGAACAGCCGCACCAGCACGAGCGGCACGGCAAACATGACGACGAACCCGACGCCGCGGCCCACGACGAGCCAGAGCGCCGGCCCAGACGGAGCATGATGCCGGAGCAGCGCCTTCATGCCGCCTGCTTCCCCGTGCCGCCCTGCCGCAGCAGTTCGATGTAGAGCCGCTCGGTGGCGGCCACCATGGCCGCCAGGGAGAACCGCTGCTCGATCGTGACGCGCGCCGCCCGCCCGAGGGCGGCGGCCATCGCGGGGTCGTCGAGCAGCCGGCCGAGCGCCGCGGCCAGTGCCAGCGCGTCGTCGGGCGGCACCAGCAGCCCGGTGGCGCCGTCGGTCAGCGCTTCCGCCGTGCCGCCGACGCGGGTCGCCACGGTGGGCAGGCCGGCCGCCATCGACTCCAGCAGCGCGTTCGACAGCGCCTCGTTGAGCGACGGCATCACCGCCGCCGTGGACGCCGCGAGCAGCGACGGCACGTCCTGCCGCAGCCCCGCAAACACCAGCCGATCGCCGAGCCCGAGCCTCGCCGCGAGACGCTTCAGCGACGCGAGATAGAGGTCGTCGCCCGGCGCCGGCTCCCCCGCCACGAGGAACCGCACGCGCGGATGCTGGTCCGTCAGGATCGCCGCGGCGGTGATGAACTGCTCGAGCCCCTTGAGGCGCGTCACCCGCGAGACGACGGTGACGAGCGGCACGTCAGGATCGATACCCAGGCCACGCCGGACGGCCGCCACGTCGACCGGGACGCGGAAGCGCTCGAGGTCCACGCCGTTCGGGATCACCACGATGCGGTCGCGGTCGTAGCCGTCCGCCACCAGCCAGTCCCGGACCGCGCCCGCGTTGGCCATGACGCAGGTGGCGGCGCGGCACACGAGGCGCTGGACGCGCAGCTGCATGGGCGACAGGTACGGCCCGCAGTCCCGAATGGACGCGATGACGACCGGCGCCCCGGCGAGCCGCGCCGGCGGCACCGCGAAGACGTTGCCGTAGAAGTTGTAGGCGTGCACCACGTCGATGCGGCGCCGCACGATGTCGCGCGCCAGCTTCGCCTGCAGCGTCAGCGTGCGGGCGCTGTGAAACGGGCCGATGTCGTAGGTGTCCAGCGGCAGCCCGTGACGGACGGCCTCGGCCGCCAACCCGCCGCCGGGCCGCAGGCACGCAAGGTCGACCTGGAAGCGGCTGGGATCGAGCGACGCGCTCAAGGTCATGAACTGACGCTCGGTGCCGCCGTACCGCAGCGTCGGCACGATCTTCAGCAGCCGGATCCGGTCGTCCACGCGGGCCTCTCGACTCATGCCGCCTGCCGCGCCGGAACCGGCGTCCCGGCCCGCAAGACGTTCTGGACCGCGAGGGCGAGACCCGCCGCGAGGAAGAAGTAGAACTGATACGCCACGGGGTGGAAGAAGGCCGCCACGGCAAAGGCGACGAGCGCCACCTGCACGCTGCCCGCGACCACGGCCACCTCACGGGTCTCCGGCCACCGCCGCCCCGTCCGGCGCACCCGCCCGGCCGTGCGGAACAGCGAGACGAACAGCGCCAGGAAGAGCGTCAGCCCTGGCACGCCGAGGTCCACCGCGTACTGGAGATACACGTTGTGCACCTCCCGCCAGGTGGCGCCGCGCTCCTGGTTGAGCGCCAGGACGTTCTGGTCGAGGCCGACGCCGGTGATCGGGTTTCGCGCCGCGACTTCCATGGCCACGAGCGAATCGTTCCACCGGCCCTGTGCCGAGCCGGTCCTGTCGGACGCGATGTCCGTGATGGTGCTGAGGCGTTCGAAATAGCCCTGCGGCAGCAGGCTCGTGGCGCCGATGAGCAGCGCGACCACGGCCATCAGCGCGAGCGGGCGGCGCCGCCCGAGCGCGAGCAGCCCCACGAGACCCATCGCCGCCAGCGTCAGGAACCCGGCGCGAGAGAAGGTCACGATGACGCCCGCGATGCCGAGCAGCAGCGCCGCGGCCGCCACGAGGCGCGGCAGCAGCCGCCGCGACGCCACCATCAGGGCCGCGGCAAACGGAATCAGAAGATTGATCATCAGCGCCAGGTCGTTGGGGTTGTCCGCCAGCCCCGACCCCCCGGTGGCGTAGCCGGCAATACGCGGCACGGCGCCGTCGGGGACGCGGAGAAAGCTGCCGGACGCGAAATTCTGGAGCGCCGTCACCGAGAGCGGCAGCGACGCGAGCACGAGCAGCCACAAGAAAAGGCGCAGCCGGCCCGTGGACGTGATGAGCGTCGCGATCAGCCAGAAGAAGGCGATCGCCTTCAGGAAGTGGTCGGTCAGAGCGGCCACGCTGCCGCCCGGCCAGTACGACAGCGGCACCGTGAGCACCGCCCAGGCGACGAGCGCGAAGACCAGCGTGAACGCCCGTGGCGTGCGCCGTACCGGCCGGTGGTTCATTGCGCGATCGAGGAGCTCGGCGACAATCGCCACCACCGCCGCCACCAGCGCGATGCGCAGGCTGCCCAGCACCGGAAACCACGCCTGCGGCGACACGATCAGGATCGCGGTGAAAGCCAGCAGTCCGGCGAAGGCCGTGCGGCTCGTCTCCTCGACCGGCGGCGCCGCGGCAGTCGCGGCGCGTGCCTCAGGACGCCACCAGGCCGCGGTACTCTCGAGTCCCGTCACGCATCGCTCCGTCTGGCTGTTTCTTGATGCCGCTCACGCGCACCGGCCCTTCGGGCAGGTCCACCACCTCGAAGCCGTTCTCGCGGAACCACCGGAACACTTCCGGGTAGAGGTACTTCGCCTGATACGTCGGCGTGTACCAGTCGAAGGTGTCCAGCCATCGCCACCGCCAGTGCGGTTCCATCGAAATCGGCAGCGCGAGCCGCAGCACGTTCCCGATCACCGGCAGCCGATAGGGGAAGTAGAGCGGCACCGCCGCCGCCGACAGCGCCCACACGACCCGCAGCGGCAGCCGCGTCGTGACGACGCGCAGCGCATCGGACATTCGATGCGCGGGGCCGTAGCGCGAGTAGACGTAGATGGCCAGCCGGCCGCCGGGCGCCACCGTCTCGGCCACGCGCGTGAACGCGAGCGGCGGGTTCGGTGTGTGGTGCAGCACGCCGATCGAATACGCCAGGTCGAAGCTCGCGCGGCGCACCGGCAGCGCGAAGATGTCGGCCTGGGCCAAGTGCACGTTCGGCAGCCGCCCGATGTTCTGAAACGCCGCGTCGACCGCCGGCGTGAGGTCGATGCCGAACACCTCCGCCCCTTTGGCCGCGGCACGTTCGGCGAACCGCCCGGCGCCGACGCCGGCGTCGAGCAGGCGGCGCCCGCGGTACTCGTCGTCGGCCCAGCCGGTCGTCGAGCGCAGCGTCTCCTCGGAAATCGACATCCGGTTCATCGAATCGATCTGCACGTCGCGGAACCAGTGCCACTGATGGCCGAAGCTGCCGGCGTAGTCGCCCGAGCTCACGAAGCGCGGCACGCCGCGCGTCACCGGATACACCGTGGCGCAGCCGCGGCACGTCAGATCGCCGTCGAGGACTTCCCCGCCGTCGGCGACAGTCGAGCGGAGCCGCAGGTCTCCACGGCAGCGCGGGCACACGAACACATCGAGGGAGGCTGGCTTCATGCGTCAGTTCCGGTAATAGGCGTCGTACTGCGAGGCGCGCGCGCCCTCGTCGCCGTTGAACACGAGACCGAGCGTCTTCGACTCGTCGAGCAGGCTCAGGGCCTCGCCGAGCTGCTTCCGCGTGGTCTCGTGGGCGGCGACCACCACGAGCATGCCGTCCACCAGCCGAGACATGACGGCCGCGTCACAGACCGGCACGAGCGGCGGCGTATCGAGGACGACGAAGTCGTAGGCACCACGCGCGTCCTGCAACAGCTGCTCGAAGCGAGGCGACCGCAGCAGCTCGTGCACGTCGTGGGTGGGTGGGCCCGCGGGCACCACCGTGAGGCCGGCGACGCCATCCACCTGCCGGGCAATGTCCGGGAGGCTGCCGGCGGCGTCGCCAATCGCCGCCGCGAGGCCCGCGCCGTCCTCGGCGATCCCGAGCTGCGATCCGACGGACGGACGCCGCAGATCCGCGTCGATGAGCAGGACGCGGGCGCCGGGCCCACGCGCCAGCGCCGCGGCGAGGTTGATCGACGTCAGCGTCTTGCCGTCGTTCGCGCCCGGGCTGGTGACGGCCACCACGCGCACGCCGCGCGTCTCGTGCAGCCGTTCGACCTTGAGGCGCAGGTTCTGGTACTGCTCCGCCGCGAAGGTCCCGGGCGGCGCCAGCGTTGCTCCGCGGCGCGTGCCGATTCTGTGCGTTCGCATGACCGGTCCTTTTGCCTAGCCGCCGCGCGCCAGCAGGCGCACCAGCGGCTCGTTGTTTCGCGCGACGTGCGCCGACAGCGTGCCCACGAGCACCACCCCGGCGAGCATCGAGGCGGTGATGACGGCGATCCGCGCCCACTGCGCGCCCGCCGCCGGCTGCAGGCGCGGAATGGCCGCCAGCACCGGCAGGTTCGTGAATTGCCGCAGCTCGTCGGCGCTGTGGAACGAGGTGTCGATCTGTTCGCGGGCCAGGACGGCCAGGGCCGCCATCAACCCCGCCAGGAACACGCCCATGAGGAGCAGGCGCGGCCGGTTCGGGGCCGTGGGCCCCGCCGGCGGCACCGCGGCTTCGAGCACGCGGAACCGCTCGCCCTGCTGCTCGTTCTCCATGTTCTGGCCCAGCCTCGCCTCTTCGTACCGCTTGACCAGCGACTCGTACTGTTCGCGCGTGGCCTGGTGATCGCGAGAGATCAGCGCGAACTCGCTCTGGCGATACGGCACCGCTTCGAGCCGCTGTTCGACGTCCAGGATGTTCTGGCGGAGCCGCGCCTCCTCGGTGTTCAACACGTCGAGCTCGGCGTCGAGGCTCGCCACGGTGCGGGCGCGACCGGTTGGCGGGGCGGCGCTCCTACCCGCCTCGAGCGCCGGACCCGACGCGCCGGGCCCCGCGGCCCGCGTCTCCGCCTCGAGGGTCGCAATCGCGTCCTTCAACCGGCGCACGTCGGGATGCTTCTCGGGAAATCCGTCGAGCTGGGCGAGCTCGCGCCTGAGCGCGCGCAGCCGGGCGTCCTCCGCCGAGACGGGCGGCGGCTGCGGCGGCAGCACCGGCGCCGGCGTCTCGAACAGCTTGTCGCGCTGCTCGAGCGTGCGCAGCTGCCGCTCGCTGTTGATGCGCAGCTGCGTGTTCAGCCGCTCGAGCGTCGCCAGGTTGACCTCGACCTGCTGCGGCAGCTCGCCGAGGTGGCGGGTGGTGAACGCCTTCACCTGCTGCTCGTCGCGAACGAGCTGCGACCGCGCGGCCTCGATCTGGGACTTGAGGAACTGCGTCGTGCGTGCCGCCTCGTCCGAGCGCATCTGCGTGTTCTGGCTCACGTAGAAGGCCGCAATCGCGTTGGTCACTTCCGCCACCGTGTCCCGCTTGGCGCCGGTGAAGCTCAGATTGAAGGCCACCGTCTTCAGGCGGCCGCTCACCTGCTCCGGGCCGGTGAGCTCGATTTCGATGTCGCGTCGCACCTGCTCGATCGCCTGATCCATATCGGTGTGCCGCAGGTCGGGATAGAGGTCGAAGCGATGGATCAGCTCCGTCAACCGCGCGCGGCTCAGTGTTTCCTGGCGGATGACGTGCAGCCGGCTCTCGAGCTCACCGGTGACCGCGGGCCGCACCACTGTCTCGGGGAGCTGCCGCTCCACCAGCACCACGGCATTGGAGCGGAAGAGATCGGGGAGCGACAGGGCGACGGTGACAGCGGCCACCAGCACCACCCCGAACACCGCGAACGCCAGCACCGCGCGGCGGCGAAGGATGGCGAGGGCGCGGAGGGCGGACGGTTCGTCGGAGGCCGGCGTGTCGAGTTCGTCCCGCATGGCCGTCCTCATGGCACCACGATGATGTCGCCGGCCTGGACGAGGAAGTTGTCCTGGTCGGTGCCATCTGCGATCTTCCGGTAGTTGAAGGTGATCCGCGCCGGCGTGCCGTTCTGGCGCAGCACCACGATGCGCTCGCGCGAGGCGAAGTCGGTGAAGCCCTGCGCGAGCGCGATCAGCTCGAGCACCGTCGCGGGGCTGCGCACCTCGTAGCGGCCGGGGCTCCGCACCGCGCCCACCACCGACACCTTGGCGCTGTGCACCTCGCGCACGATGACGGCTACTTCGGGAGACGGCACGAACTCGGAGAGCCGGCGCGTGAGCTCCTGCCGCAGCCGGCTCGGCGTGAGACCGGCCGCCTGGATGTCGTTGACGAGCGGCATCGAGACCTTGCCGTCGGGCCGCACGGGAACGGTGCGGCTCAACTCCTGGTTCTTCCACACCGAGATGTCGAGCACGTCTTCAGGCCCGATTTTGTAGTCGCCGTCATCGGACGGAATCACCGCATCGGCGGCACGGGGGGCCGCCGCGGCCGTCGTGGACGGCACCGGCTTCGTGTCGCGCAGCGGCGGCTCCTGCGCGCGCGCGACGGACGCGCCGCACAGGCACACGGATGCGATCGCGAGTAGCGCTTTCATTCGATTACTCCCTTGAGGGGGGTCAGAGGCTGATCCGCCTCGTCGCGCGGTCTGAACGCGCGGCTGAGGCGCGGTGCAACCGTGAGGCGCACCAGGAAGATGCCGCGCCGGATGTACTCGTCAGCGCGGCCACGGCTGCGGATATCGCCTTTCTGGACGTCGGTGCCGTAACTCACCGACAGGATGTAGGGCTGCCGGCTCCAGGCGCCGACGATCGCGGCGTGATACACGACGGCGGAGGTGTCTTCGAGCGTCTGGCTGCTGAAGACGCCCACCTGGGTGCCGATGTCGAAAAAGCGCCGCACGGTCCAGCTCACGTTGGTCGTGCCGCTGTGGATTTCCACCGGGCCAGGAATCCCGAGCACGATCGTCTCGCCAAGCCAGTAATCGAGCCGCAAGCGTGTCCGCGGCGTGCGTTTCAGCCACGCCGCCAGCACCTCGGCGCGCAGCCCGCGGTCCGACGTCATCCGGGGACCGGCCTCGACGGAGACATTGGCCCCCGGCGACAGCTCGCGCGCCCAACCGCCGAGAACCGCTTGCGAGTGTGTGTCGATCTCACCGGTGAACAGGCGGCCCAGGAAGCGCGCGTTCACCGACGTCCGCGCCGTGAGCTCACGTGTCACACCAGCGTGCAGCGCCTGCAGGTCGCCGCCGGCCCATCCCGACAGCTCCTCGCTCGTCCAGTCGTAACGCGTCGAAATGGTGGTTCGCGGCGCCGCGCGATACGAGAGCGAGGGCGAGACCTGGGTGCGATGCGCCCGCTGCCGGCCGAGCAAGAGTCCGGACTCGAAGTTCAGCTCGTCCGGCGTCTGCGACCGGTCGTAGCGGCCCGCGATGCCCAGGCTGAGGACCGGCGACGCCTGCCCGCGCACATCCACCATCACGTGCCGCCGCGCGTCGAAGGTGTCGAGCGCCGCGTGGTTCGTCGAGCGCTGCGCATCGAAATACGCGAGGCTCTGCAGGTTCCACCGCGGCGCGAGAACCCGCGCTTCGAGCGACGGCCGGACCGTCGCGACCACGTCGGCCACGCCCGTGGGCGCCGAGAAGATGTTGTCGTCGTACGTCGTGCTGAACCCCACCGCGGGCACCACCGTGATCTCCGACTGCGCGCGAGCGTCGCGCGCCGCCAGCGTGATCAGCGCGACCGCGATTACAAACGTCGTTCGCATAGACCTGGGACCATTGGCTGCGCCGAGGGGCACGGCTCGACGCCGGCCGCGTCCATTTCCACCGCGATGCTTCGTCCGAGCATGTCCACCGAGACGACCAGCCGGCCCCTCGACGGCTTGTCGTGCACGAACATCCCTTCCACGCCGGCCAGCGGCCCGTCGAGCACACGCACGCGCTCGCCGCCGCGGAGGTGGGCGCACGGAAAGACCGTGACGCCGGCGGCCGCGATCTGCTGAATGGCGTCGATCTCCGGGTCGGGCACCGGCGTCAACCGCGTCCAGCCGTCCTCGAGGACGCGCACGACACCCTGAACCTTCAGCAGATCGATGTAGCGATGCTTGTCGAGCGAGGCGCGGACGAAGAGATAGCCGGGAAACATCGGCGTGCGGATGGCGCGACGCATCCCGAGGCGTCGCGACCACGTCTGCACTTCTGGGAGAAACGGTTGAAAGCCCTTGGCCGAGAGCTGACGGTGGACGGTGTGCTCGTAGTTACTGCGAAGCCACACGGCATACCACGCGGATCCATCCGTCTGCAGCAAGGCTTCGCCCCTTTCGGTTTGTGCTCTTCTTCAAACCGCCAACGTGCTCTCCCCGCGCCGCAACCAAGTGGCCCTCCCACTCGCTCGCGGTCGAGCGCCGCGGCTGTGCTGGCGGCTACCAACACAGCCTCATGCGCTCGCGGCTTGCGGATGTGCATAAAGCGTGCACACCCCGACCGTCGACGGCGCCAAATGGTGGAGCACTCTTTGCACCGCGGCCCTCGTTGAGGTGCGAAGCGTGGCTATGGCTGCTTATCCGCGACTGCTGCTGATCTGTGGGGCGGCGCTCTTGTGTGCGACCTGCGGCGACGACTCGCCGACTGGACCGTCGAATGGACCGTCGAACCCGGTCGCGCCGACGCTGCCGCCGACTTCGGGCAGCGTTCAGGTGGACGTCGTGCCGAACCCGGTGCCGTTCAGCGGCGAGCCGATCAGGGACGCCCCCGCCTGCTCAGGCGCCAAGCTCACTTGGTACTACGAACAGGTACTTCGAGAAAACGGTGGCTCGGAGGTGACCTTCAAGAGCCGCATCGACACGTTCGACGGGTTCACCGTCAACAACCTCACTGGGCTCAGCATCATAGTGCCCGCCAACGGCGAGATTACGCTGAAGACGCGGTGGTGCAGCGTGACGGCGCAGGAGCACATCGCGCGGTCCAGCTTCACCGGTACAGATGCGAGCGGAAAACTGGTAACCCTTACAGGTCCGAACGTGCGCCTGATGAAACCTTAGCGACAGCGGATGGGAAGTTCTTACAAGCGGCGGGCAGTGCGTGCACGCACGAATTTCGTGCGCGCACGCGATCACGATTTTGTTACGACTTTTTGGGCGCCAGCTTGAGGATGCGGCCCGTGGCGCTGTCGGTCAGGAGATACAGCGCGCCGTCGGGACCCTGCCGGACGTCTCGGATGCGCTCGCGCTGCGGCTGGAGATCCTGTAGCAGGCGCTCCTCGCCGGTCACCTGATCACCCTTCAACGTCAGCCGCACGAGGTTCGTGCTGCCCAAGCCGCCGATGAACAGGCTGTTCTGCCACGCCGGGAAGAGCCGGCCGGTGTAGAACACCATGCCGCTCGGCGCGATGACCGGATCCCAGTAGTAGCGCGGCTGCTCCATGCCGTCCTTCTGCTGGATGCCGCCGGTGATCGGCGGGCCCTGATACTCGATGCCGTACGCAATCGTCGGCCAGCCGTAGTCCTTGCCCTTGCGCGACACGTTCAGCTCGTCGCCACCGCGCGTGCCATGCTCGACCTCCCACAGCTCGCCCGTCGCCGGATGCAGCGTTGCCGCCTGGATGTTGCGGTGACCGATCGACCAGATCTCGGGGCGCACGCCTGGCTTGCCCACGAAGGGGTTGTCCTTGGGCACGGAGCCGTCCGAGTTGATGCGGGCGATCTTGCCGATGAGGCTGTCCATGTTCTGCGCCTGCATACGGCCCGGCGTGACGGACCGGTCGCCCATCGTCACGAACAGCGTGCCGTCCCGGCCCCACACCAGCCGGCCGCCGAAGTGCAGCGGCGACGCCAGCGAGGGCGCCTGGTGGAAGATCACCTGCACGTTCTCCACCTTCGGCGCGGCACCGTCCACGAAGCGCCCGCGCGCCACGGCGGTGTTGTTCTCGCCGCCGTCACGCGGCTCGGCATAGCTCCAGTAGATCAGCTGATTGGTGGCGAACGCCGGGTCGAGCGACACGTCGAGCAGGCCGCCCTGCCCGCGCGCGTCCACCGCCGGGAGCCCCGCCACCGGCTCCGACGTCTGCTTGCCGTCGGCGCTCACGACGCGCAGCCGGCCCGGCCGCTCGGTCACGAGCATCTTGCCGTTGGGCAGGAACGCGAGCCCCCACGGATTCACGAGCCCTTCGGTGACCGTCACGACGTCGAAGGCGACGCCGAGCTTCTGCTCGGTGACGCGCGTCTGACCCGCAAACGCCGGCATCTGCCCGACGCCGTTCGGCGGACGGGTATTCATGCCGTTCTCGGGACCGCCGCCCGGAGGTCCACCGCCCCGGCGCGGGCCGGCCGGCGCGCCCGGAGCTTGAGGGGGCGGCCCGGGCTGCTGGGCCGACACTGCCACCGCCGTGGCCAAGGCAAGCGCTACGAGCGCTGCCGCGCCCGCCTTACTCATTCGCTTCATTCGCTGTCTCCAATCGAAGCCGTTTCTCGAACCGTTCTGCTGTCGAGGATATTACGCCCGATGGGAGGCCACGAGATTACGCGCCGCATCGGCCCACCTGGTGTAGCGAAAGTCGAAGCCGCCGTCGAGGAGCCGCGCCGGCACCACCCGGCGGCTCTTCAAGACCAGCTCGGTCTCGGTCCGCATCAGTGCCGCGCCGAGATCGAGCATCCAGCCACGGGCCGGAACCCCCACCGGCGCGCCCCACGCCTCGCGCAGCGCGCGCATGAAGTCGGCATTCGGCAGCGGCTCCGGCGCCGCCACGTTGACCGGCCCCTCCACGTCGTCCCGCTCGATCAGCCACAGGACGGCCCGGACGAAATCCTCGTGGTGCACCCACGACACGAACTGGCGCCCGTCGCCCGAGGCACCGCCGAGCCCGCACCGCACGAGGCCCAGGAGCACGTCGAACGGGCCGCCGGCATCAGGGCTCATCGTGACGGCCGAGCGTAGCAGGACTCTCCGCGTCGAGGGGACCATCGCGGCGCGCAGGGCGTCTTCCCACGCGCGCGCCACGTCGATGCTGAAACGCCACGTCTCCGGCGCGCCCGGCTCGTCGCCGCCGATCGTGCCCGAGCACTCGTCGTTGGCCGCGTCGTAGCGGTGCGCGTAAATCGTGGCGGTGCTCGCCTGGAGCCAGACGCGGGGCGGCCGCGTGCTCCCGGCGATCGCCTCGCCGACGGCGCGTGTCGATCGCACCCGCGAGTCGAGAATCGCCCGGCGGTTCGCCGCGGTGTACCGGCAGTTGACACTGCGTCCCGCGAGGTTGATCACCGCGTCGGCGCCGTCGAGCTCCTGTGCCCACCCGCCAACCGTCACGCCGTCCCACGCCACGGTCCGCCACGGCTCCGCGCGCGGGCGGCGGCTCAGCACCACGACCTCGTGACCGTCGCGTGCGAAGGCGCGCGCCAGCACGGTACCCACCTGCCCCGAGCCGCCCGGTATCACGATCTTCACTGGTTTTCTCCCGGCCTTAGAAATCGACGAAGCGCTTGCGCTGCTCGGGCCGCGGGAGCGCGCACTGATCGAAACGGCCGAAGACGCGGTAGCGAGAGCGCGCCACGACGTCGTAGCCCCAGTCGAGCACGGCGGTCGGCAGCACCCCGAAGAGCGCTGCCACGTTCCACGGAAAGCCGAGCGTCCGCGCGACGAAGAGCGCGGCGCGCGCCTTGACGAGGCTGCGCGCCTGCGCGGTCCGGTAGTCGCGCACGACGTAGAACGACGTGAGCGCGTCGGGATCGCCCCCTTCCCGCGCCACCGCCGCCCGCCCCGTCGCGCTCTGGAGCGGCGCGAAATCGAACACGCCGCCCGCGTCGTGCGCCAGGACGAACTGCACGAGGCGGTCGCAGAGCCCGCAGACCCCGTCGTAGAGCAGCAGGTGGCGCCCATCTCCGCCGCCCGGCCCTTGCGCTGTGGAATCCGTCATGCTCTAATATTAGTGAACATGTTTACTAAAATCAAGCCAGGCGGAAATACGCCCACAATCCGAACGGAAGGCCCCGTGGCCGAGGCCCGGCCCCGCGGCCGCGGCCGCCCCCCTGGCCAGACCGCGCAGGGCGCCGCGGCCAAGCAGCGGCTCTATGAGGTTGCGGTCAAGCGCATGGCGCGGCACGGCTACGAAATGACGACGCTTCGCGACGTGGCGAAAGACGCCGGCGTCAGCGTCGGCCTGCTCTACCGCTACTTCCCCAGCAAGCGCGCGGTCATCTTCGCGCTCTACGACGAGTTGAGCGCCGATTACGTCACCACCACGGCCGCCATGCGCCCGGGCAAGTGGCGCGACCGCGGGATCTTCGCCCTCACCGCCAGTCTCGAGGTGCTCGCGCCGCATCGCACCACGTTGCGCGGGTTGATTCCAGTGCTGGTGGGCGACCCGGACGAGGGGCTGTTCGGGGAGCACGCCGCCTTCTCGCGCGTGCGCGTGCAGCACGTCTTCGAGCAGGCGGTCGTCGGCGCCTCGGATGCGCCGCCACGTCCGCTGGCCGAAGCCATTGGACGGCTGCTCTATCTGGTACACCTGGCGGTGCTCCTGTGGTGGCTGCTCGACAAGACTGTCAAGCAGCGCGCGACCAGCGCGCTCGTGCAGCTCTTCGAGGGCATCCTGCCATCGGCGGCGATGACATTGCGGCTGCCCTTCGTGCGACGCTTCGTGCTCGGGGTCGACGCCCTCGTGCGCGAGGCGCTCCTCGGCGACGCCGTCGAGGCGGGAGCCTGACGCGTCTGCTACACTGGGATTACCGCCGAAGTTCGGCGCCAAACAAAGGCTTCAAGCGACCACGCTTCCGGAAACCGGGAGCACCACGAGACGGTCGCGGCCGGGAGGTGCATCTATGGCAAATAGCACCGGAGGCAGTCGCTGAGACTGACTCCTCTTGATCGACACGGAAGGGCCGGCCACAGTGCCGGCCCTTTCTGCGTACTCCCTACCCCGCCCTACCCGCCTAACTCGTCCCACCCGCCCTACTTGATCGTGCGATAGGCCAGACGATCGGCGAAGAACGACCCCAGCCACACCTCGTTGCCGACGCGCATCGCCATCGCGGTGCCGGTGAACGCCGGCGTGGCGGGGCCGCGCGCGAACTCGGTCACCACCATGGTCTTGGGATCGATGGTCATCGCGACGTAGCCGCGCGGGCAGCGGATGCCCGCCTCGGTCTTCGGCGGCCCGCCGCACGACGGCTCGTTGTCGATCAGGCCGGCCGTGATCAGCTTTCCGTCCGCGGTCCAGCGCACGTTGTCCGGTCCGACCTCCTTGAGCTGCGCCGTCCGCAGCACCACGCCCGGCTTGGCGCGCGCGTACGCGTGGATGCGCTTGGTCGTCGTGGAGGCGACGTAGAACTCCTGGTCGTCGGGCGACGTCTCGATGCCGTTGTTGGCCGAGAGCTCGGTGCCCGGCAGCATCTGGAACGTCTTGTCGCCCGGCTTCCACGCGAACACGGCGCCGGTGTTCCGCAGCGCGAAGGCGTCCTCGAACGTCTTGCCCGGCATGATCAGCACGGTCGCCAGGAGCGAGCGGTCGGTGAACGCCGCCACGCTGTTGGCCGCCATCCCATTCGGCATCAGCACGCAGCCGATCCACGTCGCGGTAGGCGCGGCGCCCCCGGTGGCCAGCTCGAACACCTCGACCGATTCGCGGCCGCCGTGATTGGTGGCATACACGGTGTAGCGCCCGCCGGCCGCCGGCCGCAGGCTGAGGCCGTGCAGCACCATCGCCTTGGGATCGAGCGGGCCCGGGCAGTTCGCATACGTCGTGCGATCCGGGCGCGTCGCGGCCGTGCCCACGCCGTAGACGATGCGCGCGGCCTTGGCCTGCGTATCGACGGCGTGCAGCCCGCTGCCCGGCGCCATGCCGCTCGCGATGAGCCACCGCGTGTTCGGCACGAGCACGAGGTCCTCGCCGTTCTGGATGCCGCACACGAACGAGAGGCCGCCTGCTGGCGTGCACGGCGCCGGCGGCGGCGCTTGCGCCCAGGCCACGACCCCGCTCGTCAGCGCGCCCGTGATCGCCGCGGCTCGAAAGAACTGTTTCATGTCGGTGTCTCCTCCTCGCGGCGCCATTGTGACCGAGACGATAGAATTCCGAAATGTCGGACGGCCGTGCGCGCGCGGTGACGATGCTCGTCGTCGGGGCCAGCGTGATCGGCCTGGCGCCCATTCTCGTGCGTCTGTCCGGCGCCGGCCCGGCGGCGACCGGCTTCTGGCGCCTGCTCTTCTCTCTGCCGCTGCTGGCGCTGCCCTCGCTCACCACGCCGAACGGGCTGTCGGGCACGTCGCGCTTCGGGCTCATGGCGGGCGCGGCGTTCGCGCTCGATCTCGCCTTCTGGCACTACGGCATCGCCAACACGTCGGTGGCCAAGGCCACGGTGCTCACCAACCTCACGCCCATCGTGGTCACCGCGGCGGCGTGGCTGTTCTTTCACGTGCGGCCGGCCCCGCTGTTCCTGGTGGCCGTTGCGGCGTCGGTCACCGGCGCGGCCGTCATGGCGCTCTCGAAGGAACTCGGCGTCACGGGACCGAACCCCCTGCTTGGCGACACGCTGTCGGCGGTGACGTCGGTGTGGTATGCCCTGTATTTCCTCGCGATGAGCGAGGCACGGCGGCGGCAGGGCGCGACGGCGGTGATGTTCTGGTCGTCGCTCACGGGCGTGCCGGTGCTCCTGGCGATTGCGTGGCTGCTGGGCGAACGCGTGTTTCCGGCGACGACCGGCGGATGGGCAGCGTGCGTGGCGCTCGGCGTGGTGCACGCCGGCGGTCAGGGATCGATTGCGTGGGCGCTGGGGCGCCTGCCACCTGCAACCGCGTCGGTGACGGTGCTGGTCCAACCCATCGTGACGACCGCGCTCGGCGCCGTGCTCTTCGGCGAATTCCTCAGCACCTGGCAGGCTGCCGGCGCCGCGCTGGCCCTCGCCGGCGTCGTCCTCGCGCAAGTTTCGTCCCCCAGGGCCCAAGGCCCAGGGCCCAAGGCCTTGTGACACACGGCCCGAAGGGCCGTATCTCGTCTTGATGCCCCTATTCCTACCCTCGATGCGCATCGGGCTCGACACCATGCGCGCCAACTCCGTCCGTACCTTCCTCTCGACGCTCGGCATCATCATGGGCTCCGCGTCGCTCGTCGGCGTGCTCTCGCTCGCCGACGGGTCTCAGGCGTTCGCGCGGCGCCAGATCGAGCTGAACGGCCTGCAGTCGGTCGTCGTGAACGCCGTCACCAGCGACACGGTTGACGGCGTCACCGTGCCCCGCGGCAGCTACACGCTGTTCACGATCGACGACGCGCGCGGCGTGGCCCAGGCGGCACCCGGCGCCGCAGTGGCGCTCACGGTGCAAGGCACCGGCAGGTTCGTGGCGAAGGCCGGCGCCGCCACGCGCGCCGCCACCGTGATCGGCGTCTCCGGCGCGCCGGACGCGGCCGGGATCCCGCCGCTCCTGCACGGACGGTTTCCAACGCCGGGCGAGCTGTCGGACGACGCCGCGGTGGCGGTGGTGTCCAACGTGCTGGCGCGCGAGCTCGCGGGGAGCGAACCGCTCACGACAGTCGTCGGCCGCGACCTGCCGCTGGCGGACCGATCGAGGCGAATCGTCGGGGTGCTCGACAGCGTCGCCGGCGAACGCGGGTTTCGCGTGCTGGTGCCGCTCACGTCGGCGCAGGCCGCCATGGTGGCTGCGCCGGCGCCCCGCGCGCTCACGATCTCCTTGCAGGCGCCACGGATCGAGGACGTCGAAGCCACGCGCGCCGCCGCCGAGACATGGGCCGACGCCGCCTATCCGCGCTGGCGCGCCGATCGCCTGGTGACCGTGCAGACAACCGGGCTGAACCGGCTGCGCCAGCTCAATCAGGGGATGGTGCTGTTCAAGATCCTGATGGGCTCCTTCGCGGCCATCTCGCTTGCCGTTGGCGGCATCGGCATCATGAACGTGCTGCTCGCTTCGGTGGCCGAGCGCACGAGGGAGATCGGCGTCCGCAAGGCGGCGGGCGCGACACGCAGCGACATCGCGGCGCAGTTCTTTGCCGAGTCGCTCCTCATCTCGCTGGCGGGAACCATGGCGGGCGCGCTGCTCGGCGTGGCCGGCGCCAGCGCCACGACGGCGGTCATGCGTGCCCAGACCGGCGCCATCGTGTACGCGGGGTTCACGTGGACCACGCTGGCGGTGGGCATGGGCACCGCGGCGGCGGTGGGCGTGATCTTCGGCGCCTACCCCGCGCTCAAGGCGGCGCGGCTGTCGCCCATCGACGCGATGCGCTACGAGTAGCCTAGTGAACCGGCGCCAAGCCGGTTTGCCAGACACTGCCTCAGCGAGCGGGCAGCGCCTTCAAAGCCCGGTCGTACTCCTGTTGCAGCCTGAGCGCGTTCTCTTCGAGCTCGTGCAAGAGGCCGGTCATCAGCTCGGGATTCGCGCGCAGGTCGCCCATGCTGCCTGCGAGCAGCGCATCGTAGAAGGAGCCCATCTCGCGCTGGTAGTCGGCCTGGAGCGAATACGCCCGGCCGAGCACCATCAACGTGGGGAACGGCATGTCGTTGGTGATGGCCGCGGCACGCGCCGACTCCCAGGCCGTGGACACGACCTGTGCACGCCGGAGGAGCCCCCCGCCGTAGCGCCGGCCCTGTGCGGTGGCTTCCTTGATCTTGCCGACGACCTCCGCGTTGCGATCGAGCACGCGTTGGATCTCCTGGCGATTGGCCTGCAGTTCCAGCCGCATCGCCGCCAGCGCGTCCGTGACGCGCGCCTGCCGGTCGCGCGCGTCCTTCCATTCGTTGAGTGCCAGCGCGGCCACCAGGCTCGCGGCAATGAGTGTGCCTTCGAAAGCGGCGCGCGCCAGCCACTCGCGCCGCGGAGCCGCAACGCGTGGCACCGGCATCTTGCGCACGGCCGCGAGAGGATGCGCCTCGTCCGCCATCTGGCTAACGGTGCGATTATACGGCGTGGACGTCCACCTCCTCGACGGCACCTACGAGCTGTTCCGCCACTTCTACGCGATGCCGTCGGCGCGGGACGCCGAGGGCCGCGAGGTCGGCGCCGTACGCGGCGTGCTCAACTCCGTGCTCGGCATGATCAACTCCGGCGCACGGCACGTGGGCGTCGCCACCGACCACGTCATCGAGTCGTTTCGCAACGGCCTGTGGCCGGGCTACAAAACGAGCGCCGGCATCGATCCCGCGCTGCTCTCGCAGTTCCAGCTGCTCGAGGACTCGCTCACCACCATGGGCGTCGTGGTGTGGCCGATGGTGGAGTTCGAGGCCGACGACGCGCTGGCGGCCGCCGCCCTGCGCGCGGCGGCCGATCCGCGCGTGGACCGCGTCGTCATCTGCACGCCCGACAAGGACCTGGCGCAGTGCGTCCGCGGCACGCGGATCGTGCAGCTCAATCGCCGGACGCGCACGACCATCGACGAAGCCGGCGTCGTGGCGAAGTTCGGCGTGCCGCCGGCGTCGATTCCCGACTACCTCGCGCTCGTCGGCGACGCGGCCGACGGCTTTCCTGGCCTGCGCGGCTGGGGCGCCAAATCCACCGCCGCCGTGCTGGCGCGCTTCGGCCACATCGAAGACGTTCCGGCGGACTGGCGCACGTGGGGCGTCAACGCCACGAGCCCGGCGGCGCTCGCGGCCACGCTCGAAAAGGATCGCGCGCTCGCGCTGCTCTTCCGCACGCTGGCGACGCTGCGAACCGACGCGCCCACGTTCGACAGCGTGGACGACCTGGAGTGGGCGGGCCCGCAGCCGGGATTTACCCAGCTCGCGGCGCGCTTCGAGGCGGCGGCGAAGAACACGGCGCCAACGGCGACACCCCGCCCTCGTTAAACAGGCCGCCCGAGCAGCAGGCGGTTCTTCGGCGTGATGTCGGACGGGATGACGTGCGTCCAGACCTCATAGTCCGCGCGCGCGAGCCGCTGGGCGCGCTCGACGTCGAGCGCCAGGGCGGCATCCATCCATCCGTCGAGCATCGCCGGCGCGTCGCGCTCGTCGTGGCAGCATGGCAGGACGGCGACGCGCGCGCGGGCCCGCACGGTCAGGTCGAGGACCTGATCGGTGAGGCGCCCGCAGGCGTGGCACGACACGATCAGATCACCGCGCTCGAGGACGGCGCTCTCCAGATCCACGGCGGCATACGCGACGCGGTCGCGCAGCCTCGGCCAGGCCGCGACGAGCGAGGCATGCAGCCGCGCGGCCGACGGCGGCAGCGCCCTGTCCACCACCAGGGCCGCCGGCGAGGAGTCGTCGAGTATGAGCAAGGCGTGCGCGAGCAGCCCGTGACCGCCAGCGAGGTCCACCACGCGGCCGCCGCGAAACCGCCGCCTGACTCGCCGCGCCATTTCCCACGCCTCGAAGAACTCCTTGCGCGGCAGGCACCCCGCGTCGCACACGGCGCGACCCAGCATGGCAAACAACGAGTCCCCTTCGAACCGCCCGAGATCGTGGCGCGTCAAGCGGTTGGTGGACGAGCGCGAAAAGGTGGCGGCCGCGGCCGCTGCCTGGGACACAAAGGTGATGGTACGCCGCGCCCGCGTTAAAATCGTCGTATGCCCCGTTCGATGTTCGGTCTCGCCCTCGCCTCGGCCATCTTCAGCGCAAGCCTCGGCGCGGCGCTCCTGACCGCACAGGCCCCGGCTGCCGGCGCAGGGCCCGGCACCGTGTGGGATGGCGCGTTCACCGATGCACAGGCCGTGCGCGCCATGAGCACCTTCAGCGGCAACTGTGCGGAATGCCACACGCTCGGCGGAACCGGCGACGGCCAGCTGGTGGGCACGCCGTTCTGGGAGGGGTACTCGCAGAAGACCGTCGGCGACCTGCTGACGTTCGTGCGCACCAACATGCCGAGCGGGGCCGAAGGCTCGCTGTCGCCGTCGATGGCCGCCGATCTCGTGGCGCTCATCCTGAAGTCGAATGGCCTGCCACCAGGCTCCATGGAGCTCGCGCCGAACACCACCGGGCACCTGAAGATCGTCCCCAAAGACGGCTCGACGGCCTTGCCGGCCAACAGCCTGGCGCGGGTGGTCGGATGTCTCGCCAAGAGCGGCAGCGGCTGGGTGCTCACGAACGCCACCGCGCCCGAACGCATCGACGCTGCCGGCGTGGGCCAGGAAGACGCCACCCGAGCGCTCGGCACGGGGACGATCGCCCTCAAATTCGTGCTCAGCCGGCTCGACTCGTTCGCCGGTCAGCGGATGTCCGCCAGCGGGATCCTGCTCGGCACCGGCGGCGCGGATGGGCTGAACGTCTCGTCGGTCAGCCGGGTTGCCCAGACCTGCCCCTGACTGCTCGCCTGGTTTCGCGCGGAAATCCATAATTCGCCCGACTCCGGCCAGCCCGGCGGCTGGACAACATGTGATCGAAATTTGACCCATTTTCGGGGTGCGCAAAAGCCACGCTAAATGCTAGGATCCGGAGCAACTTCCACCTGGCTGCGGGGACCGGGGGACGTACGTCTGTTTGGGGCGTGCGGCTTTCGTCTTGCACGGCTGGGAATACCGTCGCCGGGTCGTTCGACTATCAAAGAAGGTGGGCCAGGATGCGCACCGCACGTTCCCTCAAGTGGCTGCTCTCGATGCTGCCTCTGGTCACGGTTCTGCTCGTCATTCAGGGGCAGGCCGCAACCGACTCTCCGCTCGTCGCCGCCGCCAAATCCGGTGATCTCGTCAGCGTCCGCTCGCTGATTGCCAAGCGCGTGAACGTGAACGAGCCCGGCGCCGATGGCTCGACGGCGCTCTTGTGGGCGGCCTACCACTCCGATCTCGACATGACGCGCGCGCTGCTCGCGGCCGGCGCGTCGGTCAACGCGGCCAACCGCTACGGCGTCACGCCGCTGCTGCAGGCCAGCCGCTCCGGCGCCACCCCCGTGATGCAGGCGCTCGTGCGCGCCGGCGCAGACTCGAAGCGGGCCCACGTCGACGTCGAAACGGCGCTCATGGCGGCCGCGCGCACCGGCAAAGTGGACGGCGTGAAGCTGCTGCTCGAGGCGGGCGCCGACGTCAACGCCACCGACCTTTACCAGGAACAGACCGCGCTGATGTGGGCGGCCACCGAAGGCCACGCCGACGTCATCAAGACGCTGCTGGCGGCGGGCGCCGATCCGAACCGGAAAGCGCACGTCAACACCATCACCGAGCGCAAGAACTCGGACTTCCCCACCGGCGGCTTCACCGCGTTGATGTATGCGGCACGCGAGGGGCATGAAGCAGCGGTCCGCGCGCTCCTCGCGGGCGGCGCCGATCCAAAGGGAACCAACGGCGACGGCGCCACGGCGATGTCGATCGCCATCGTCAACGACCGGTTCGACCTGGCGAAGACGATGCTCGACCTCGGCGCCGACCCCAACGACGGCTCGCTCTATTTCGCGGTGGATATGCACGACGCCACCAGCGACATGCGGGCGAAGGACGGGTCGCGGCTGCGGGCCGACTTCGACAACACGCTGACCGCCCTCGATCTCGTCAGGGTCCTGCTCGACAAGGGCGCCGACCCGAACAAGCCCTTCGTCGGCAAGCTGCACCACTTCGCGCTCTGCTGCGACGCCGACATCAACGCCTCGCCGTTCTTCCGTGCCGCGCAGGCCGCGGATGTCGAAGCGCTGAAGCTCATGATCGCCAAGGGCGCGCAAGTGGAGTGGAGCCCGACCGAGGTGAAGAAGGAGCCGAAGCCGGATGGCGTCGCCGCCGGCCCTGGCCGTGGCAATCCCAACGTGGGCCGCACGCCGATGATGGTGGCCATCAACGGAGGTCGCGGCGCATCGTTCAATGCCGGGCCCGGCTTCGATCGGCTCACGGCGCCGCCGTTCCGCGAGGTCTCCAACCGCGAGCCGTACGAGGCGATCAAAGTGTTGCTGGCTGCCGGTGCCAACCCGAATGCGAAGGCACCCGACGGCGCGACGCTGCTGCACCAGGCCGTCGCCGCGCGCCAGGTGCCGATCATCAAGAGTCTCATCACGGCGGGCGCGAAGCTCGACGCCGTGAACAAGGACAACCTCACGCCGCTGCTGCTGGCGGAGAAGCCGGAGCCGCCGCCGCCGCCGGGCAACAACACGGATTCGCGCACCTACCGCCCGAAGCGCAACACACGCGATGAAGTGATTGCGGCGCTGCGCGAGGCGATGGGGCTCAAGGCGGACGACCCGGCGCCGAAGCCGCCGCCGCTGCCGGCCTCCGAGCAGAAGAAGGACGACAAGAAACCGGGCGACACCGACGACGTGGGAGCGGGCGTGTGAACAAGCGGGTATTCATCAGCGCGGGGCTGGCGTGGGCCGGCGTCGCGCTCCTCGGTGCGCAAGCACCGACGGGCCAGCAGAGCGCGCAAGCCGCGACTGGCCAGCAGAGCGCGCCAGCGCCGAGCGGTCAGCGAAGCGTGCCGGCGCCGGGCCAGCCACGGGCGACGTCTGTTCAGGCGCCTGCGGTGGATCCGGCCGCGATCGGCCGGCAGAAGGCCTGGGTCAAACAGTACTGCGTAACCTGCCACAACACGCGGAACCCGCTGCCCGCCAACGATCCAGTCAACCTCGAGACGGCAAGTCTCGACGACGTCACGAAGGACGCCGAGGTCTGGGAGCGCGTGCTCCGCAAGCTCAACGTACGGGCAATGCCCCCGCAGGGCATGCCCCACCCGACCGAAGCGAGCTACACCGACTTCACCGGCTGGCTGACGGTGTCGCTCGATCGCGCCTGGCAGGGCAAAGCGACGCCCGGCCGTTACGTCGTGCACCGGCTGAACCGTGTCGAGTACCGCAACGCGGTCCGCGATCTCCTGGCCCTCGACGTGGACGTGTCGGCGCTGCTGCCCAACGACGGCGGCGACTTCGGCTTCGACAACATCGCGAGCGCGCTGACGACGTCGCCGCTGCTGCTCGACGGCTACGTCACCGCGGCGCAGCGCATAAGCACGCTGGCCGTGGGCGACCCCAAGGTCTCGCCGACCACCGCCGAGTTCCTGATTCCGCGCAACCTCTCGCAGAACGAGCACGTCAACGGGTTGCCGCTCGGCACCCGCGGCGGCCGGGTGGTGCGCCACGTGTTCCCCGCCGACGGCGAATACAAGTTGCTCGGGCGGCTCTATCGCGGCATCGAAGAGGGGTACTCGGGCGTCGAGGGCAACGACAAGCCCAACACGTTCATCATCACCATCGACGGCGAAGAGGTCTACAAGGCCGAGATCGGCGGCGCCGAGGATCACGCCGCGCAGGCCAAGAGCATGAACGACATCCGGCCGATCATCGACGCCCGGATGACGGCCACGGTGAAGGTCACGGCCGGACCGCACGACGTGGGCTTCACCTTCAAGGAACGTCGCGACCAGCGCCAGGACGTCTGGGTACCCTCGAAGCGCGACAGCCAGGAGATCCACTTCACGGGTGGCGAGCCGAAGCTGAAAACCGTCGGCATCGAGGGTCCGTATAAGGTCACCGGCGTCAGCGCGACACCGAGCCGGGAGCGGCTGTTCCTGTGCACGCCGAAGACGGCGGCCGAAGAGGCGGCGTGCGCCAACCGCATTCTCCTGAACGTCGCCAGGCGCGCTTTCCGGCGGCCGGTGACGGGCGCCGACGTCGAGGCGCCGCTCGCCTTCTACACCGACACCCGCACACGCGGCGAATCGTTCGATGCGGGTATCCGGGCGGGCCTCGCGCGCATCCTCGTCAGCCCCTACTTCCTCTACCGTGTCGAGCGCGACCCCGCCGGCCTGCGCGCGGGCGCCAGCCGCCGCGTGAGCGACGTCGAGCTCGCGTCCCGGCTCTCGTTCTTCCTGTGGAGCAGCATCCCCGATCAGCGGCTCATGGACCTGGCGTCCACCAGCCGCCTCCGGGCGCCCGGCGTGCTGGCCGCGGAGGTCACGCGCATGCTGGCCGATTCGCGATCCGACGCGCTGGTGAGCAACTTCACCGGCCAGTGGCTCCAGCTCCGCAACCTCGAGTCGAAGGTCCAGCCCGACATCCTGATGTTCCCGGACTTCGACGACAACATCCGCGAGGGGTTCCGCAGGGAAACCGAGATGCTGTTCGCGCACATCCTGCGCCAGAATCGCAGCGCGATGGAGATGTTGAGCGCCGACTACACGTTCGTGAACGAACGGCTGGCGCGGCACTACGGAGTCCCCGGCGTCTACGGCACGCGCTTCCGCCAGGTGAAGCTGACCGACCCGAACCGGTTCGGCCTGCTCGGGCACGGCAGCATCCTGTCGCTGACATCGGTGGCCACCCGCACGTCGCCGGTGTATCGCGGCAAGTACGTCCTGTCGACGTTCCTGAACACGCCGCCGCCGCCCCCGCTCCCGAACGTGCCCACGCTCGAGGAGAGCAACAAGGAGAACGCGCCCAAGACGGTGCGCGAGCAGCTCGAACGGCATCGCACGCCGGTAGTGTGCGCGAGCTGCCACCGGGTCATCGACCCGCCCGGGTTCGCCCTCGAGAACTTCAACTCCGTCGGCCAGTGGCGTACCAAGGGCGACGGCGGCAGCGCCATCGACAGCGGCGGCGTCCTGGCGGACGGCACCAAAGTCGACGGACCGGTGGCGCTCCGGAACGCGATCCTGGCGCGGCCGGACGCCTTTGCCACCGTCCTGACCGAGCGGCTCATGACCTACGCGCTGGGGCGCGGTGTCGAGCCGTCGGATATGCCCGTCGTCCGCGCCATCGTTCGCAACGCGGCGCCCAACTACCGTCTCGGCTCTCTCGTTCAAGGGATCATCGACAGCGCACCGTTCCAGATGCGTACCAAGCTGGAACCAGCCGGCACCTCCACCACCGTCGCCCAGGCCGGCTCGCCGGCCTCCACGGAGCATCCATGATCATCACGAAGAAGCACCTGTCTCGCCGCACGTTCCTGCAGGGCACTTTCGGCGCCGCCGTCGCGCTGCCGTTCCTCGACGCCATGGTGCCGGCATTGACGGCGCAGTCGCAGACGGCGGCCGCGTCGCCGTTCCGCTTCGGCGTGATCTATATGCCGTGCGGTGTGTATCCGGAGACGTGGCATCCGACGACCGAGGGCGCCAACTTCGAGTTCAAGCCGGTGATGCAGCCGGTAGAGGCGTTCCGCGATCAGCTTGTCACCATCAGCAAGCTGAAGGCGCCGTGGGGTGAGTCGGTCCACGTGGGAGCCAGCTCGGCGTTCCTCAACGGCGTCGGCCCCGACGTATCGCGCGCGGGCACCGGCGACGCGTTCAACCAGCTGCGCTCGAAGAAGACGCTGGATCAGTACATCGCCGACAAGGTGGCGGGCGACACGCCGATGCGGTCGATCGAGGTCGGCACCGAGGACATGGGCACGTCCGCCGGCGCCTGCGACGGCTTCCCCTGCACCATGTTCGAGACGCTGGCCTGGCGCGAAGACACCCGGCCGTTGCCGGTGTCGATCAACCCGCGCGTCACGTTCGAGCGGATGTTCGGCGAAGTCGGATCGCCCGAGTTCCGCCGGGCGCGCTTGAAGGAAAAGCAGAGCCTGCTCGACTCGATGACCGCGGAAACGTCGAAGCTGCGCAGCGCCCTGGGCGCGCCGGACAAGGCGATCCTCGACGAGTACCTGAGCAACATCCGGCAGGTCGAGGGGCAGCTCGATCGCATGGAAGCGAAGCTCGGGACCCTCACCGGCAACCCGGATGCGCCGATCGGCCTGCCCGAGGCCTTCGACGACCACATGTCGGTGACCTACGACATGATGCACCTGGCGCTGCAGGGCGACATCAGCCGCGTGTTCTCGTTCATGATCGGCCACGAGCCGACCGACCGCAGCTACGCGCACATCGGCGTGCCGGAGACGCATCACAGCATCTCGCACCACGGCAACGACGCCGAGAAGCTGGCCAAGTACGCGAAGATCGGCACCTACCAGATGGTGAAGTTCGCCGAGTTCCTCGAGAAGGTGAAGAACACCAAGGACGGCGACGGCAACCTGCTCGACCACTCGCTCTTCTACTGGGGCAGCGGCATGAGCAACGGGAACCTGCACGACCGCAGCAACCCGCCGACACTGCTCGTGGGCGGCGCGCATGGCCGTCTGAAGGGCAACCGCCACATCGTGGCCAACGACGAGCCGACCGCAAACCTGCTGCTCGCGCTCGGCCACATTGCTGGCGTCGAGGTCGAGAAGTTCGGCGCCAGCACCGGCAGGCTGCAACTCTAGCTGGTAGGTCGTAGCCGGTAGCCGGTAGCACGAGTCGT
>DASRPM010000118.1:0-28764 GCA_035646375.1 Vicinamibacterales bacterium | reverse complement strand
GTGCCGCAGCCGCAGACGACGCCAGACGGCCCGCCGGAGTTCGGGTTGCCGCACTCCGTCAAGGTCTCGAGCGACGGTATCGTCTACCTGGCCGACCGGATCAACAACCGCATCCAGCTGTTCACGACCGAGGGGAAGTATCTGCGGCAGGTGCGGCTGGCCGCTGTCAACAACGTGACGCCGGTGCCGGCCGGGTTCGCGTTCTCGCCCGACAAGAAGCAGCAGTATCTCTACGTCGTGGACTCGGGGCCGATGCAGATCGTCATCTACGACCGCGAGAAGCTGGTGGAGATTGGGCGCGTCGGCATGCGAGGCCCGAAGCCCGGCGAGCTCGACATCATCCATCACATGGCCGTCGACTCGAAGGGTAACTTGTACGGCGCCGAGATCGTCACCAACCGGCGCGCCCAGCGCTTCGTTCTACAGAAATGAAAATGGTCAGGTAGGTCAGGCAGGTCGGGTGAGCCCACCTGACCCACCAGACCCACCTGACCCAGCGGTCAGCCTGCGATCGACGCGATATCGGACCGCGCCTGCGCGCGCGCGAGGCTGGCCTCGACCGCGGCGTTGGCGTCAGGCTTCGATTCGCGGATGGCCGCCGCCACCGACTTGCCTTCGTTGAGCACGCGGTGCTTCAGCAGCACGAAGGGCACGTCCGTGTTGCGTGCCGCGTGCGCGATCGTCGCGAACTGCTCCGCGCTGCGGAAGCCTTCGGCGGCAATCGCCAAGTCCGCGCCGCGGTTCAGCACCGGCTTGAGCCGATCGTGCAGCGCCGGGGCCGAGACGTCGACGCGCGCCGTGCGCGCCGCCGCCGCCCGCGCCGCCGCCGCGCGATTGCTGTTGCGCGCCTCGCGGGCCGCTGTCGCCTCGTCTCGCGCTCCGGGTATCGCGACCGTGTCGTGCACCGCGCTCGCGTCGCGATCGGCGCGCTCCGTGATGTGCGGCCCCGTCCAGACGCCGAGCGCGAAACCGCCGACGAGCCCGAGACTGAGCGCCGTCATCTTTCCAATGGTCATCGCGTCACCTCCACAGATGTCCGGCGCGCCCTGTTGAAGCGCGGCTGACAGGCCGCGTAATTTCAAGAGACATGCCGCACTGCTTCACGCGGGAATCAGCCATTTGCCGGGATTTTGCTGCAAGAGTTACCGCTGAAGTTGTAGATTGGGCTCCGCCGGCTCAGCCGCTCGAGGCGATGCTACAGTCCGCATTCAACATGAGTTGCACGCTCGCGCGCGCCGTGCCGTGTGCCGCCTTCGTTCTGCTCGCCGCGGCGCCGGCATCGGCGCAGGTCCCCGACGGTGCCGTGGTGTTTCAGCGCAGCTGCGCCAGCTGCCACAACGGCACGGCGGACTCACGGGCGCCCGCGCGGGAAGCGCTGCGCGTCCGCACGCCGCAATCGATCGTCGAGAGCCTCGTCACCGGCGCGATGCGTCCGCAGGGGGCTCGCATGTCGGGGGCCGAGCGGCGGGCGGTGGCGGAGTTCCTCACCGGCACGACAATCGCGGGCGACGTGAGCGGCGCCGCCAGCGGACGGTGCACTACCGCCGAATCGACCGCCGCCGAACGCGGACGCGCGCCCCGGTGGTCCGGGTGGAGCGGGTCGAACAGCAACACCCGGTTTCAATCGGGCGGCGATGCCGGCCTGACCGCCGCGGACGTGCCGAAGCTCACGCTCAAGTGGAGCTTCGGATTTCCCGACGCGTCGGTCGCGTGGTCGCAGCCGACGGTCGCCGGCGGGCGCCTGTACGTCGGCAGCCAGAACGGGACCGTGTACGCCCTCGATGCGCGAACCGGCTGCATCCGCTGGACGTTCGGCGCGCAAGGCGGCGTGCGCACGGCCGTGACGATCGACGCGGCGCCGGACGCGAGGCCCACGCGGGTCTACTTCGGCGACACGGCGGCGAACATCTACGCGCTCGACGCCGAGTCCGGGCGCCGGCTGTGGGTGCGGCGCGTCGACGAGCACGCGCTCGCGCGCGTGACCGCGTCGCCGACGCTGCACGAAGGACGCCTCTACGTCGGCGTGTCGTCCTACGAGGAAGGGCAGGGGGCCGATCCGCAGTACGGGTGCTGCACGTTCCGCGGCAGCGTGAGCGCTCTCGACGCGGCGACGGGCGCCGTCGTCTGGAAGACGCCGCTCATCACCGACCCGCTCCAGCGGCGCGGCACGAGCACCGCCGGCGTGCCGCTGTGGGGGCCATCAGGGGCCGCCGTGTGGTCCGCGCCGACCGTGGACGCGCGGCGCCGCTGGTTGTACGTGGCCACGGGCAACGCCTACAGCGCGCCCGCCGCGCCCACCACCAATGCGGTCGTGGCGCTCGACCTGCAGAGCGGCACAGTGCGCTGGGTCAGGCAGGTGACGCCGGGCGACGTCTACATTTCGAACTGCCGCCCCGGTAATCCGAACTGTCCCGACGTCGTGGGGCCCGACGTCGACTTCGGCAGCCCGCCGATGCTGACGCGCACCAGCGCGGGGCGCGAGTTGATCGTCATCGGACAGAAGTCGGGGCTCGGCTACGCGCTCGACCCCGACAACGAAGGGGCGATCGTCTGGCAGTACCGCGCCGGGCGCGGCGGGTGGCTCGGCGGGATCGAGTGGGGCTCGGCGGTGGACGGCGAACGCGCCTACTTCGCGGTATCCGACCTGACACAACCGCAGCCGGGCGGCCTGCATGCGGTGAACGTGGCGACGGGCGCGCCACTGTGGACGGCCGCCCCGCCGCCCGTCGCCTGCGCGGCCGGCCGCGGCTGCAGCGCCGCGCAGTCGGCGGCGCTCACCGTGATTCCAGGCGTGGTGTTCTCGGGGTCGTTCGACGGCGCCCTCCGCGCGTACTCGACGGCGACCGGCGAGGTGATCTGGTCCTTCGACACGAACCGCGCGTTCACGGCGGTGAACGGCGTGCCCGCGACAGGCGCGTCGATCGGCGGCCCCGGCCCCGCGGTGGCCGGCGGCATGGTGTTCGTCAACTCCGGCTACGGCGCCTTTCTGGGCCGCCCGGGGAATGTGCTGCTGGCCTTCGGAGTCGAGGAGAAGCGGTAGAGTAGTTCCTCCTTCCGAAGGAGCCGGCTCATGCGAACGCTGCTACTTACCTTGCTGCTGGCCGGAGCCGTCGCGATCATCGCGCCCGCGCAGGAGAAGGACGCGGCCTTCGAGGTCGCGAGCGTCAAGGCGAACAAGTCCGGCGACAGCAACGGCAACCTGCGATTGCAGCCTGGCGGGCGTGTCAACGCCGTGAACATGCCGGTGAGGCCCATCATCACGTTCGCGTATCAGCTCGCGCAGTACCAGCTGATTGGCGGACCTGGCTGGCTCGCAACCGATCGCTACGACCTCGTCGCAAAAATGGAAGGGGACGTGGATCCGGCAACCATCATCCCGGGTGCGAACACGCCGAGTCCGATGCAGCTGGCGCTGCGGAGGCTGCTCGAGGAGCGATTCAAGCTGCGAGCCCATCGCGAGACCCGCGACATGGACATCTACGCGTTGGTCATGGCGAAGCCGGGCGGCGCTCCCGGTCCGGGGTTGAAACCGACGACGCAGGACTGCGCGGCGGCGGCGGCCGCTGCGCGCCGGGGCGGACCGCCGCCAACCGGCAAGCCGGGTGAGCCGTTCTGCGGCATTCAGGGCGGGCCCGGCCGGCTGAAGTTCGGCGGACTGCCGGCGTCGGCGTTCGCGCAGGCGTTCTCGGGTCAAGCCGGGCGCATGGTGATCGAACGCACCGGCCTCACCGGCGGTTGGGATTTCGAGCTGGTCTATGCGGTGGAGGGTCGAGGCGGCCCGGGCGGCGGAGCCGATGCGGCGCCCGTCGATCCCAACGCCCCGTCGTTCTTCACCGCCATCCAGGAACAGCTCGGGCTTCGGCTCGAACCCACGAAGGGACCCGTGGAGGTGCTCGTCATCGACAGCATCGAGAAGCCCGTCGAAGACTGACTACCGTTCCGCGGCGCGGGCTCCACTCAGGATGTTTCGCATCGAGTTGTTGCCCTCGTGGCACGCGTACTCGAACATCGCCTCCGACTGCGGCGTCATCTCGAGCGCGGCGGTCCACGACGCCGTCCACGTGCGGGGGTCGTCCACCGACACTTCGTAGCGCAGGCCAGTCGCGGTGCGCGTGAAGCGCTCCACGAGGTGCAGCGTGTCGCCGGCGCCCCGGTAGTCGGACTTCGGCGAGAAGTTGGTGACGTCCACCACCAGCGTGTCGCCCTCCCAGCGTCCCCGCGAGTCGCCGTGGTAGCCGCGAATCGCGCCGCCCACGTGCGTGCGGCCGTCCGTGAACACGACGCGCGTGTCGTGGATCATCTCGTAGGTGATCGCCACCACGCCCGGCGCCTGCACGATGCGCGTGTTGGCGTTGTAGACGGTGGGGAAGATGGCCGACGGCACGCCGCGCGTGATGCAGCGTTCCCACAGGCTGAGATCTTCCGGCCCCTTGAAGGTGGCGCCGGCGTTGAAGTTGCCGCCGGCGAACGTGCCGGCGCGCAGCTGGCGCAGCCGCTGCCGGCCTTCGTCCGTCATGGCCGGCACGCGCCCGTCGGCCGGCGCGATCACCATCGACGTGCGGCGTGACGCCTTGCCGCGCTCGAGCCAGTGCGGCGGCGGCGAGGTGGCCGATCCCACCTGACCGGCGTTCGAAGTGTCCGCTGTCTCGAGATCGAAGTCCGCGTTGTCAGAGGCGCGCTGTTTCTGCAGCGTCGACTGTCGCGCGGCCATTTCGGCGTCGGTGAGCAGCTGGCGCGTGCCGTACTCGCGCGGCCGTTCGAACGGGACGCTCAGCTCGGCCTCGCTGGTCCAGGTGCCCTGCAGATCGGGCTCGCCCCATGGCGTGCGCGGTGCGGCTGTCTGCGCCAACACCGCGTGCATCGAGACGGCGATGATGAGGCCGGCCACTCCGGCGGCTGCGTGAGAGCGCGTGCGTCGCATGACGGCTCCGATCGCCCGCCCGGAGGGCGGGCAATTAGACACTGTTAGCGAGGCAAGCCTCCATGTTCATCGGGCGAGCCTCGCCGGGATGAGTATGCCCCCGGGCCGCGTCAAAGCCCCGGCAAATTCGTGGCAGAATCGGCGCCTATGGGCGAGGCTCGGATCACGGTGACGGCGCTGCTGGTATTTCTTCTGTGGGGCGGTTCGACGGCGTGGGCGCAGGCGGCGCTTGCGGGCAACTGGAACGCGCTGCGGCACGAGGACGAACAGGACCGCGGACCCGGTCCAGATCTCGGCGACTACAGCGGGCTGCCGATCAACAGCGCGGCGCGGCTCTTCGCCGACAGCTGGGACGCCTCGCGGCTCACCCTGCAGGAACACCAGTGCCGGGTGCACGTGGCGCCCTACATCTACCACGGTCCTCTCAACCTGCGCATGTGGATCGAGAAGGACCCCGAGACGCAGCAGGTCATCGCCGTCAAGAACTACATCAGCACCTACGAACAGACCCGCACGATCTGGATGGACGGCCGGCCGCATCCGTCCGCGTTCGCGCCGCACACGTTCATGGGGTTCTCCACCGGCACCTGGGACGGACACACGCTGACGGTTTTGACGACGCACCTGAAGCAGGGGTGGCTGCGCCGCAACGGCGTGCCCGAGAGCGATCAGGCGACGCTCATCGAGCGGTTCACCCGCCACGGCCGCCACATGACGCACACCGTCGTCATCACCGACCCGGTCTACCTGTCCGAGCCGATGATCCGCACCACCGACTTCGTGATCAACGAGCAGGACGGCGGCAACTGGCTCTGGCCGTGCGAATACGTCGAAGAGATTTCTGGCCGGGCCAAGGGCGAGGTGCCGCACCATCAGCCCGGCTCCAATCCGTTCTTGAAAGAGTTCGCCGATCGCACCAAGGCGCCGATGGGCGGGGTGCGCGGCGGGCCGGACACGATTTACCCCGAATACGGTCCGCGCGTGAAGGCCTCGCCGCTCGCCGAGACCCGGGCCGACGCGCCGCGCGTCAGCCAGGCGAAGAATCCGGACACGGGCGAGCTGCAACTGCTGCCGGTGCAGGGCAACGTCTACGTGCTGGCCGGCGCCGGCGGCAACGTCGTGGTGCAGGTGGGCCCGTCGGGCGGGCTGCTCGTGGATTCGAAGTCGGCGGCGCAGGTCGAGCGCATCCTGGCCGAGGTGAAGAAGCTCTCCACGTCGGGCAAGCCGATCAAGTATCTGCTCAACACCAGCGCCGACGCCGATCACATGGGCGGCAACGAGCGGATGGCCGCGGCGCTCGGCTCGCTGGCCAACTGGACGATCATCAACACGCCCGGTGCGACGCAGAACGCCGTGCAGATCATCGCGCACGACAACGTGCTGGCCCGCGCCAGCGCCCTGCCCTCCACCGCGCAGCCGACCGAGACCTTCGTCGGGCTCGAGAAGGAGCTCCACTTCAACGGCGAGCCGGTGCTGATGTATCACATCCCGAAGGCGCACACCGACGGCGACAGCCTCGTGTTCTTCCGCAAGTCGGACGTCGTGGCCACCGGCGACATCTTCCGCACCGACAGCTATCCGGTGATCGATCTCCAGAAGGGCGGCTCGGTGCACGGCGTGATCGACGGCCTCAACCGCGTGCTCGATCTGGCGGTGCCGGCCCACCACGAAGAGGGCGGCACCTTCATCGTGCCGGGGCACGGCCGCATCTGCGACGAGTTCGACGTGCTGGAGTACCGCGACATGGTCACGATCGTCCGCGATCGCGTGCAGGCGATGAAGGCGAAGGGGATGACGCTCGAGCAGGTGAAGGCGGCGCGCCCGACGCTCGACTACGACCCGCGCTACGGTGCGGCCACCGGCGCGTGGACCACCGACATGTTCGTCGAGGCGGTCTACCGGAGCATGGGCACTTCGCGCTGAGCCGCGGGCAGCCGTTCATCCCGACGCGTGACTACCAGAATCGAGGGCGGGGCAGCAGGGGACCGAGGCCAAGGCGCCCCGCGATCAGCACGATCCAGATCGCCACGGGCAGGAACGGGATGCGGCGCTCGATCTGGGCGACCGTCACCGGAATGGCCGGCCAGGTGCGGCACGCCACGGCGACGCCGATCGCGGCGGTCACGAAGACGGGGGAGAACAGGTAGCGCTCCGCGAACCGGCCCGACGGACTGAGCAGCACGATCGCCGCCGCGGCGAACCCGAGCGCGAAGAGCGCCGCGCGCCGGAGCGTGTCCGGCTGCGCCCGCCAGCCGTCGCGCGCTCTCGTCAGCCAGCCCGCCACGAGCGCGATGAGCGCGGCGCCCCATGGCGCCGACAGCCACGCCAGGTGAGCGAGATAGAAGAATGCGTGGTAGACGAGCGCCAGCGTGCCCGCGCCCGGCGCGGCTTCGGCGACGGGGCCGAGCTGACGCCGCCAGTATCCCGCCCAGAACGTCGTGCCTGCCGCCTGCTCGTATAGCCCGTCGTACGCGAGAGCCACGACCACCATCGCCGCGACCGATCCGGACAGGGCCACGAGCGGCCGCAGGAGCGAGCCAGGCACCCGCAACGGGTTGACGAGCACCCAGAGGCCGGCGCCGAGGAGGACGATCGCGACGAAGACGCCCTTCACGAGCAGCGCCGCCACGAGCGCGGCCGCCACGACGAGGCTCCAGCCCCAGGAGCGCCGCACGCCGTCGAGCGCGAGCAGCGCGACGAGCAGACAGAGCAGCATCGGATATTCCTGGTTCGACCGCACGCGGAAGACGAACGCCGCCGGCACGAGCTGCAGCAGCACGAGCGCGCTGCGGCCGGCGCTCGGCTCGGCCGCGCGCGCCAGGCGCGCGAGCAGGAGCAGGCATCCGAGCCCCATGGCGATGCCCACGGCGTAGGCCGCCTGCGCGCCGGGATAGCCCGCCTTGGCCAGCGCGATCGGCAGCAGATAGATGCCGATCGGATGCTCCTGCCAGAGGCCGGTGCCGTTCCACAGTCCGCCCCATTCGGGCGCGATGACGCCCGCCAGCGATGCGTTGGCCAGTCGCGCCGACATCGCGGCGTAGAACGCGGAGTCGGGGTCGCGGCTGGTGAATCCGGTCGCGGCCAGGAGCGCCCACGCGGCAAGCAGGGCGATCACCCAGGCGGCCAGCTCCCTTCGAGGGAGCAGCGGAATCATCGGTGCAGGTACTCGTGGATCGCCGCGGAGCCGAGGATGTCGTCGAAGCCGGTGAACACGCCGTCGTCGGCGATCGTCTGGGCGGCGCGCGCAAACGCCGTCCACGCCGCGCGGGCGAGCGCGCCCCCGACGCTGATACGACGGACGCCGAGCGCGGCAAGGTCCGCCACCGTGAGGCCGATGTTGCGCGACACGACGACGTTGACGGGCCGTGGCGCCACCGCGGCGACGATGGCGGCGATGTCGTCGCGCGTCGCGACGCCGGGCGCGAAGAGCACGTCGGCGCCGGCCTCGGCGTACGCCGTCAGGCGCCGCAGCGATTCGCCGAGCGGATCGGGGTGGCCCACGAGATAGCACTCGGCGCGCCCGGCCAGCAGGACACCGGTCTGCGTGGCGTCGATCGCGGTGCGGGCGGCGCGCAGGCGCTCCACGGCGACCGGCAACGGATAGAGCGGCTCGGCGGGACGGCCGGTCGAATCCTCGATCGACAGCCCCGCCACGCCCGCGGCCACGCACGCCGCGACGTTGGCGGCGACGCCTTCCGGCGTCGCGGCGAAGCCGGACTCGAAATCCGCGTTGACCGGCAGATCGGTGGCGCCGACGATGGCGCGGACGTTCGCCAGCGTCGCCTCGAGTCCGGCGGCGCCATCCGGCCGGCCGTTCGACCAGGCGCACCCCGCGCTCGTGGTGGCGAGCGCCTTGAACCCGAGCTGCTGCAGGACGCGCGCCGAGCCCGCGTCCCACGGGTTGGGAATCACGAAGCACCCAGACTCGTGGAGGAGGCGGAACGCACGCCGCCGTTCCGTGTACGACGCGTCAGCGGAGGACATGAACGAACCTGGGCAGAACCTATCACGGCGCGGCCGTCGTTGACACGCGCGCAGCGCTGGTCTTAGATCCCCACCCTATGGCGATCACGCGCATGACGATGACGGACGAGCAGCGCAAGTCGGTGGCGATCGAGTACCTGAAGGCCTTCGACAACAAGGGCGTGACCTCGGGCGGCGGCAGCATCCTGGACCTTTTTGCCGACGACGCGCAGGTGTTCTTTCCGAAGTGGGGGCTCGCCACCGGCAAGGATCAGATCGGGCAGCTGTTCACCGACTTCGGGGGTGGCATCCGCCACATCCTGCACGACTACGCGACGTTCAACTGGATTATGACGGGCACCGACGTGTTCGCCGTCGAAGGCACGAGCGCCGGCGAATACAAGGACGGGCCCTGGCGCGCGGGCGTGACGCATGCGGGCCGCTGGTGCGACGTGTTCGAGGTGCGGGACTTCCTGATTCAGCGGTGCTTCATCTACCTCGACCCGGATTACGCCGGTCTCGACACGTCCCGGTATCCGTGGCTGTCGGCGAACGGGCGCGACGCGTCGAAGCCGATGGGGTAGACGAACAGCACAGGGCAGCGCGCCTCGCGCGCGATGGCCTGGCCAGTCGGGCGTCCCACGCCGCGCGCCCGGCGTCCCGATCCGTGGCCGACCACGATGAGGTCGGTGGACTCTTCCGCCGCCAGCTTGAGGATTTCGTCGCACGCGGTGCCATGCGCCACGATTTCCTCCACTGGATTTTCGTGGCCGATGACGCGGGCGACGAGGGCCACGAGTTCCTCGCAGGCCGGCTGCACGCGCACCTCGCGGTGCTCGTCGAAGTCGTAGGCGAGCGCCGCCACTTCCGAGACCAGCTCGACGACGTGCACCACGGCCAGGTGCGCGGTGGACTCCGTGGCGAGCCCAGCGGCGTACTCGAGCACCTGGTCTGACTGCTCCGCCAAGCTGACCGCGCACATGACTTGGTGGAGGCCGCTGACGCACGGGTTGGCCACGTCGGCCGCCGGCGCCGGGACGACCAGCACGGAGCAGGGAGCCGCGCGCAGCAGGGCCGCGGTGGTGTGTCCCAGCATCGGGTGCTCGCTCGACGGATCAGCGCCGGCTCCCACCACGACGAGGTCGGCGGCCAGCGCGTCGGCACGTGCCACGATGGCGTCCGCCACGCTGGCGTCTTCGTCGAGCAGCACCTCGATCTGGACACCGTCCGTGCGCGCCTGCTCGACGAACCGCTCCACCTCGAGCTGCCGTGCGCCGCGCTCGTCGGGATCCAGCGTGCCCTGCGCCTCTGCCGGCGCACCGGCCGAGGCATCGCCGTGCAGGCTTCCGGTGTCCGGCGTCGTAACGGCCAGGCGGTGGACGTGCAGCACGGAGACGTCGGCTCCATGGCGGCGCGCCCACCACAGCGCGCAGTCGAGCGCTCGCCGTGACGGCTCCGTGAGCTCGATGGCGCAGAGCACGCGGCTGATGTCAGACATGCTGCTCCTGCCTCTTTCCTTTTTTGGCCGGTGCGGTCACGACCAGTACGCCGTCGTGCATGGTCGCCTTGATGTCGTCCACTGAAATCCCGCTCGGTAGCAGCACCGAGCGGAAGAACCCGCCGGTGGCGCGGTTCCGACGGTAGACGACATGCACATCGCCTTCGAGGTGCTTCAGGAGCTGGGCGGCGCCCTCGGGCCCGGCCGTGATGAGCAGTCGCGTCTGGTGCACCTGCAGGCTGACGTCCGCGGCCGTGCTCCCAGGCAGATCGACTCGAGCAATGACCTGATCCGGCATGACGAAGCCGAACCGCAACGAGCATGCCAGCCATGCCGCCCCCTGGTGGGTCCGAAGATCCGCAACCACGTACGGGCTCGAGCCAGCCACGTAAGGTCTACAGGGATCGCCGGGCAGAAGTTGCAGCTCGGCAGGAAGCGCCTGCGCGTGCTATAAACATCGTTTTGCCCCCACGTCGGGGGCGTTTTCAGTGCCAATGGTCGTACAGAAGTTCGGCGGCACCTCGGTGGCCGACCCCGCAGCCATCCGCCGCCTCATCGAAATAGCTCGTACCGCGCGCGACCGAGACGGCTCGGGGCCGGCCGTGGTGGTGTCCGCCATGAGCGGCGTGACCGATGCGCTGCTCAAGGTCGCGGCGGATGCCTCGGCCGCCAAGGCCGAGGACGCGCTGGCCGGCGTGGCGAAGATTCGGGAGCGCCATCTGCTGGCGGCGCAGGATCTGGCTCCGGGCAACACGGCGCTCGAAGGGCAGATCAACGAGCAGTGCGACCAGCTCGTGGCCGTCGTCCGGACGCTGGTCGAGCTCCGCGAGCTGTCGCCGAGCATGTCGGACGTTGTTGCGGCCGTGGGCGAGCTGCTCAGCTCGAGGCTCGTGGCGGCGGCCGTCCAGCACGCAGGTCTCCCAGGTACATGGGTGGATGCGCGCAAGGTCATCATTACCACCGACGACCACATGTCGGCGCGGCCGCTGGCCGACGAGACCAACGCGGCGACGCGCGCCACGGTCGGGACGGCGGTGGCCGCGGGCCTGGTGCCGGTCCTTGGCGGGTTCGTGGCCTCCACTCGCGACGGGCACACGACCACGCTGGGCCGCGGCGGGTCGGACTATTCCGGCGCCCTCGTCGGCGCCGGCATCGGCGCCAGCGAGATCCAGATCTGGACCGACGTGGACGGCATGCTCACGGCCGACCCGCGCGTCGTCGCCACCCCGCGGCTGGTGCCGCACCTCTCGTTCGCCGAGGCCGCCGAGCTGGCGTACTTCGGCGCCAAGGTCCTGCACCCGGCCACCATCCTGCCGGCGGTCGAGCACGACATCCCGGTTCGTATCCTCAATTCGCGCAACCCGCAGGGCACCGGCAGCGTGATTACGGCGCGCGGCAGCCTCGAGGGCACGCCGGTCACGGCGTTTGCGTGCAAGAAGGACGTGACCGTCATCGACATCACGTCGAGCCGGATGCTCATGGCCTACGGGTTCCTGCGGCAGGTGTTCGAGGTGTTCGAGAACTTCCGGACCGCCGTGGACGTGGTGACCACGTCCGAGGTCAGCGTGTCGGTGACCGTGGACGACCGCCGTAACGTCGCCGCGATCGCCGAGGCACTCTCGTCGTTCAGCGAGGTCTCGGTGGAGTCGGAGATGGCGCTCGTCTGCGCCGTCGGCGACCGGCTGCGCACCGAGCCCGAAACCGCCGCCCGCGTGGTGGGCGTGCTCGAAGAGGTGCCGCTGCGCATGATCTCGCAGGCGGCCGCGCGGCGTAACATTACGGTGATCATGCGGCAGGGCGATCTGTCGCACGCGATGCAGCGCCTCCACGAGGAGTTCTTCGGGTGAACGTGCTCATCGTCGGCTACGGCAAGATGGGACAGCTGATCGACGCCCTGGCCGCCGAGCAGGGGATCGCCGTGACCGGCCGGGTGGACGACGGACGTGACGAGTGGCGCGCCGCCGACGTCGCGATCGACTTCACCACCGCCGACGCGCTCGTCGCCAATTTTCCCCGCTACGTCGAGATGAAGATGCCGGTGGTCATCGGCACCACCGGCTGGGCCGCGCACGCGGCCTCGCTGCGTGCGCAGGCCGAGCGCGCCGGCCTTGGCGTGGTGGCCTCGGCCAACTTCTCCATCGGCGTCAACATCTTCCAGCTCGTGGTCAACGAAGCGGCCCGGCTGATGCGGCAGCAGGCGCAATACGGCGCCTGGATTCACGAGGCGCACCACGCCACGAAGCGCGACGCGCCGTCCGGCACGGCGCTCCAGCTGCGCGACGGCATGGTGGCCGCCGGCTTCGACCGTCCCATCGACATGTCATCCACGCGGGCCGGTGGGATTCCGGGCACGCACACCGCCGGATTCGACGGCCCGTCGGATACGATCGAGCTGATTCACACCGCGCGCGACCGCCGCGGGTTCGCGGGCGGGGCGCTCGTGGCCGCGAAGTGGGTTCGCGGCCGGCAAGGGTGGTTCACCATGGCCGACGTCCTGCAGACGCCGGCCGATGTAGCGGGCGGTCTTTAGACCGCCCGAGGGGTCGGGCACATCTGAAGATGTGCCCCCACGAAGGCAAGGGAGCTCGTCATGCGCACTCCGTTCACCGGCGTCGGCACCGCACTCATCACGCCGTTCACCAAGGGCGGCGCGCTCGATGAGACGGCGGTCAAGCGTCTGGCGAAGCGGCAGATCGACGCCGGCGTGCACTTCCTCGTGCCGTGCGGTACCACCGGCGAATCCCCCACGCTGACGCATCGCGAAAAGCTGCGCGTGGTGGAGCTCGTGCTCGAGGAGGCGGCGGGCAAGGTGCCGGTGATGGCGGGCGCCGGCGGCTATGACACGCGCGAGGCCATCGAGCTGTCGCGCGACATGGAAAAGGTGGGCGCCAACGGCCTGCTCCATGTGTCGCCGTACTACAACAAGCCGACGCAGGAAGGGCAGTTCCAGCACTTCAAGGCGATTGCCGAGAGCACGCGGCTTCCGATCATGCTGTACAGCATTCAGGGGCGCACCGGCGTGAACATCGACGTCGCCACGGTGCTCCGGCTGGCGGAGATTCCGAACATCATCGGCATCAAGGAAGCGTCGGGCAGCCTCGTCCAGATGACCGACATCGTGGCCAACGCGCCCGAGAGCTTCCTGCTGCTGAGCGGCGACGATCCGATCACCGTGCCGGTGATGGCCATCGGCGGCCGCGGCGTGATCTCGGTGGCCTCCAACGAGGTGCCGGCCGAAATGGTGCAGCTCGTGGAGTTGTGCGAGCGCGGGGAGTTCGCGGCCGCGCGCAAGCTGCAGGGATGGCTGCTGCCGCTGCTCACGGGGAACTTCGTCGAAAGCAATCCCGCGCCCTGCAAGGCGGCGATGGCGGCGATGGGCCTGTGCGAAGACGAGGTGCGGCTGCCGCTCGTGTCGATCACGCCGGCGTCGCGCGAGCGGGTGATCGGCGTGCTGCAGAAGCTGAGGCTTCTCGGCGCCGCGGCCCGCGTCTAAGGACCCCGGTTGGACTAAGGTGACCAACCTGGCCGCCGATGCATCCCGCCGGGCGGCGTTGCTCGTCGCTTACATACTCCCGGTATGCGCGCTCCTCGCGCCTTGCCGGGCGGGCGCCTCGGCACCCAACTTGGCCACCTTAGTCCAACCGGGGTCCTATTGACGGATCTCGCCGACGAGGTCACCACTCTCTTCGAGCAGGGCGCCTCGGCGCCGAAGCAGCAGGCCCGCGACGCGTTCGCGCGGCTGCGGGCCGAGCTCTCCTCCGGCCGCGTGCGGGCGGCCGAACCCGACCCGTCGTCTCCCTCCGGCTGGCGCGTCAACATCTGGGTGAAGCAGGGCATTCTCCTCGGCCTTCGCTGGGGCGACATCGTGGACGTGGGCGTCGGCAAGGGCCGCTGGCCGTTTCTCGACAAGGACACGATGCCGCTCAAGACGCTCGACGCGTCGAGCGGCGTGCGCGTCATCCCCGGCGGGTCGTCGATTCGCGACGGCGCCTACCTCGGTCGCGGCGTGATCTGCGCGCCGCCGATGTACATCAACGTGGGCGCGTATGTGGACGACCTGTCCTTCGTCGACTCGCACGCGCTCGTCGGCTCGTGCGCGCAGATCGGCAAACGGGTGCACCTGAGCGCGGCGGCGCAGATCGGCGGCGTGCTCGAGCCGGTGGGCGCCATGCCGGTGATCGTCGAGGACGACGTGCTCGTCGGCGGCAACTGCGGCGTCTACGAAGGCGCCATCGTCAAACGGCGAGCGGTCCTGGCGGCGGGCACCATCGTCACCGGCTCGACGCCGATCTACGATCTGCCGAACGGCGTCGTCATCAGGCCCGAGGCCGGGCAGCCGCTCGTCGTGCCCGCGGGCGCGGTGGTGGTGCCGGGCGCGCGGGCGGTCACGGTGGGCAAGGGGCCCGAGTGGGGCCTGTCGCTGGCGACGCCGGTGATCGTGAAGTATCGCGACGAGAAAACCGATGCGCGCACCGAGCTGGAGCAATGGATTCGGTAGATGTCGATCGCGTTGACGTCGTCGCGCTGACCCGCGCGCTGTCCGACATCGATTCCACGACGGGCCGCGAAACGGAAGCCGGGCAGCTGTTGGCCGCGATCCTCCGCGAGCGTGGCTACGACGTGGAGGAGCAGCCGGTCGAGGGCGGCCGCTTCAACGTGTTTGCGACACTTGGCGAGGCGCCCCAGGTGGTGTTCTCGACGCACTACGATTGCGTCCCGCCGTTCTTTCCCACCCGCGTCGAGAACGGCATGCTGTTCGGGCGCGGCGTGTGCGACGCCAAGGGCATCCTGGCCGCGCAGGTCGCCGCCACCGAGCGGCTGCGCGAGGCGGGCGAGCGCCGCGTCGGCCTGCTCTACGTGGTGGGTGAGGAGCGCGGCAGCGACGGCGCCAAGGTGGCCAACGAGCGGGCGCCGGCCGGCGTGCGGTTCCTCATCAACGGCGAGCCGACCGACAACCGCCTGGGGCTCGCGACGCGCGGCATGCTGCGTGTCCGGCTGGTGGCGACCGGCCGCGCCGCGCACTCGTCGTTTCCCGAGCTCGGCGAGTCGGCCATCGACAAGCTGCTGGATGCGCTGATGGTGGTGCGCGGTCTCCAGATGCCGGAAGATCCGGAGCTCGGACGCACGCACTACACCGTCGGCCTCATCGACGGCGGCGTGGCGCCCAACGTCGTGTCGCCGCACGCCTCGGCCGAACTGATGTTCCGCATCGTCGGCGACGCGGCGCCCATCCACGAAGCGCTGCGCGTGGTCGAGGGCCTGGTGTCGCTCGAACACGTCCTGGAAATCCCGGCGGTGCACCTGCATCGCGTCGGTGGCTTCGAGACGGCGGTCTTCCCGTACACCACCGACATCCCGGTGCTGACGCGGTGGGGCCGGCCGCTGCTGATCGGGCCGGGCTCGATCCATACCGCGCACACCGACCACGAGCACGTCTCGATCGACGAGCTGCGGCAGGCGGTCGATCTCTACGAAGCGCTGGCGATCCGGCTGCTGGCTACGGGGGAGTAGGGGGCAATGCTGCTGCAGCAGTTCTATCTGAAGTGTCTCGCGCACGCGTCGTACGTGGTGGCCGACGAGCTGTCGCGGCAGGCGGTCGTGGTGGACCCGCAACGCGACATCGAGCAGTATCTGACGTTTGCCGCGGAGCATGGCCTGACCATCGGCCACGTCGTGCTCACGCATCTGCACGCCGACTTCCTGGCCGGACATCTCGAGCTGCGCGACCGCGCCGGGGCGCGCATCTATCTGGGGGCGAAGGCGTCGGCCGAGTACGCCTTCACGCCGCTGGCCGACGGCGACGAGATCGCCCTCGGAGACGTGCGCCTGCGCGCCTTGTCCACCCCCGGCCACACGCCCGAGTCGATCTCGCTCGTCGTCTTCGACGACACGAAGAGCCGCGAGGTGCCGGCGGGTGTGCTCACCGGCGACACGCTCTTCGTCGGCGACGTCGGACGTCCGGACCTGCGCGTGGCCCTCGGCTGGAGCGCCGCGGACCTCGGCAGGCTGCTCTACGACTCGCTGCACCAGAAGCTGATGGCGCTGCCCGACAGCAGCCTGGTCTACCCCGCGCACGGCGCCGGGTCGCTGTGCGGCAAGGCGATCAGTACGGACACGGTGTCCACCATCGGCGAGCAGCGGCGGTCGAACTACGCGCTGCAGCCGATGTCGAAGGACGAGTTCGTGGCGATGGTCACCACCGACCAGCCCGACGCGCCGGCGTACTTCACCTACGACGCGGTGCTGAACACGAAGGAGCGCCCGACGCTCGACGAGGCGCTGGCGCGCGAGGTGCAGCCGGTTCCGCTCGACGGCGTGCTGGCGCTGCAGGAATCGGGCGCGCAGGTGCTCGACACCCGCGAGCCGGGCGAATTCGCCGCGGCGCATCTGGCCGGCAGCATCAACGTGGGGCTGAGCGGGCAGTACGCCACGTGGGCCGGCACCGTCCTGCGCCCCGACCAGCCGCTCGTGATCGTCGCCGCGCCTGGTATGGAACGCGAGTCGGCCACGCGGCTCGGCCGGATCGGTTTCGATCAGATCGTCGGCTACCTGCAGGGTGGGCTCGAGAGCCTGGCGACGCGGCCCGACCTGACGCGCACCACCGAACGGCTCGGCCCCGACGTGGCGGCGCGGCGGGTGTCCGAGGGCGCCCTGCTCCTCGACGTCCGCGCGCCGAACGAGCGCTTCGACAAACGCATCAAAGGCAGCCTGGCCATCCCGCTCACCCAGCTCCAGGCGCGCGCGGACGAAGTGCCGCGCGACCGGCCGGTGATCGTTCACTGCGCCGGCGGCTACCGCTCGTCGATTGCGGCCAGCCTGCTGGCCCGCGCCGGCGTGCGCGACGTCTCGGAGCTGGCGGGCGGCATTGCCGCCTGGGATCAGGCGCATCTACCCGTGGAGGGCGCGTCGGCATGAAGTTCGAGGTCACACCTGGCTGGCTCGCGTTCCATCCCGACCCGTCGGTGCCGCGGTTCAAGGTGCCGCCGGGCGCGGTGGACGCGCACTGCCACGTGTTCGGTCCGGGCGAGCAGTTCCCCTACGCGCCCGAGCGCAAGTACACGCCGGTGGACGCGTCGAAAGAGCAGCTCTTCGCGCTGCGCGATCGGCTCGGCTTCGAGAAGAACGTCATCGTGCAGGCGACCTGCCACGGCACCGACAACCGCGCGCTCGTGGACGCCCTGCGCGCGTCGAACGGCCGCGCCCGCGGGGTGGCCACCGTCGGCCGCGACGTCACCGACGCCGAGCTTCGCGAGATGCACGAGGCCGGCGTGCGCGGCACGCGCTTCAACTTCGTGAAGCGGCTCGTGGACTTCACGCCGCGCGAGGTGTTGACGGAGATCGCGCATCGCATCGCGCCGCTCGGCTGGCACGTGGTGGTCTACTTCGAGGCCGCCGACCTGCCCGAGCTGTGGGAGTTCTTCACGACGCTCCCGACGGCGGTCGTCGTCGATCACATGGGGCGGCCGGACGTGATCAAGCCGGTGGACGGCCCCGAGTTCGAGCTCTTCGTCCGGATGCTGCGGGAGCATCCGAACATCTGGTCGAAGGTGAGCTGCCCGGAGCGGCTGTCACTGATGGGGCCGGCGGCGATCAACGGCGAGCGCCAGCCGTATCGCGACGTGGTGCCGTTTGCCCGCCGCCTCGTCGAGACGTTTCCGGACCGCGTGCTCTGGGGCACCGACTGGCCGCACCCGAATCTCAAGAGCCACATGCCCGACGACGGGCTGCTCGTGGACTACGTCCCGACCGTCGCGGTCACGCCCGAGCTGCAGCGGAAGCTGCTCGTGGATAACCCCATGCGGCTGTACTGGGGCGGGTAGATGTAGCGGGCGGTCTTTAGACCGCCCGGACGTGGGTGGCTGCGGGTCTTCAGACCCGCCTTCGTGAGGTGCGTGATGCGAATCCTTGCCGCGGCTGCGTGCTGTCTGCTGATCTCGCCGGTGCTCTCCGGCCAGTCGCCTGATCCGCGCGCCCGCGACGAAGCGGCGGTGCGCGACGTCGTGCGCCGCTATGTCGAGGCGCGCGAGCGCCGCCAGGGCGCGGAGATCGAGGCGCTCTTCACGCAGGACGCCGACCAGTACACCACCGCCGGTGAATGGCGGCGTGGCCGCGCGGCGATTGGTCGCGGCACGCTCCAGTCGTCGGCGCGGAATCCCGGCGCGCGGACGATTCAGGTGGAGTCGGTCCGGTTCATCACGCCCGACGTGGCGATTGCCGACGGACCGTACGCCATTACCTCGGGCGGAGCCGACCCGCGCCGGATGTGGACGACGATTGTCGTGGCGCGTGAGGGCGGCGTCTGGAAGATTGCGGCCATCCGCAACATCGCGCCGACACCGTGAAGTGCGGGCGGGCGTGTTAGCATCGGCGCCTCGATTCATCTTGTAGGGCGGGGCTTCCGCCCCGCCTGCCCTAACGAGGTCTCATGGCCAAGAAGCGCTCCGCACGATCGGCGTCACGGCGAACCAAGACCCGCGCCGCTGCTCCGAAAAAGAAGTCGGCGGCTCGCCGCGCCGCGCCGCGCAAGACCGCCGGCAAGGCCGCCAGGAAAGCCGCGCCGAAAAAGGCGAAGCGCGCGGCCGCCCGCCGGCCGAGCGAGCTCTTCGCGCCGGTGAAAGGCGCCGAGCGCCGCGAGATCGGCCACGTGCTGCTCGAGGTGGGCAAGGCCGGCGCCGCGCGGGTGAAGCGGATGGTCTACCCGGCCGGGTTCCACTGGTCGAAGGACATGAAGCCGGTCGTGGGCACCGACCTCTGCATGCACGCGCACGTGGGCTTCCTGGTGCACGGCGAGATTCACATCGAGTATCCGGACGGCTGCGTCATCGAGCATCGCGCGCCGCAGATCATCGCCATCGAGCCGGGCCACGACGGCTGGGTGGTGGGCAAGGAGCCGGTGGTGATGATCGAGTTCGACTTCGAGCGCGACACCATCGCACGGCTCGGCATGCCGTCGTCGCACACCCACAGTACGTAGAGGGCGGCCTTCAGGCCGCCCTGCAGAGTAGAGGGCCCGCTTCAGCCCGCCCTGCTCCGCGATCGCGCTATTTCGACGAGGCCCTTGCGGCTTCGCGTTCGGCGACGCGCGCGGCGCTCAGGATGTTGGCCAGGCCGTAGTTGCCTTCGTGGCACCCGTACTCGAAGATCGGGCCTTCGAAGCGGCGGATCGGCACTTCGCCCGACCACGGCGCCACCCACGTCCCCGGATCCTCAACGGTGAACTGGTAGCGGATCGTGTCGGCATCCACGTACGTGAAGCGCTCGACGACGTGCATGCGGTCGCTCGAGCGGATGTCCTGACGTGTGTTCGACGGCGGCCCGCGGAACGGCGTCTTGTCGGTGAAGTTCGTGGTGTCCACCACGAGCGTGTCGCCCTCCCACCGCCCGCGCGCGTCGCCGTAGAGATACTTGGCGCCGGCGCCGGCGTGCGGCCGGCCGTCGAGCGGAATGAGGCGCGCTTCGTGCATCAACTCGTGGCGGATGATGGCGTGGTCGGCTGTCTGGATGATCTGGAAATTGGCGTAGTAGGTGGGCGGCAGCATCGGCGGCCCGACGTTGCCCCAGGTGATGCAGCGCTCGCCGAGCGAGCGGTCCTGGACGCTGTCGGAGGGGCCGCGGCCGGCGCGGCGCGCCGCTGCGGCCGCCTCGCGGCGCTTGGCTTCCTCGGTCAGCGGCGGCAGTAAACCGTTCGCGGGATCGCTGATCAGCGACGTGCGAAGGTTGGCTTCCTTCTCATAGGGTTCCTTCTGCCAGATCGCGTCGTCGTAGTGGATGTCGGTGCGTGACTGGTTCTCGAGCCGGTCGAGCCGCCCGCGCACGAACGCCGCGGCCTCCTGCGGCGTAAAGTGCGACTTGCCCGCAAACTCCGCTGGCCGCTCGAGCGGCGTGTACGAGTCGTTGGTCCAGTAGCCCTGCAGATCCGGCCGCCCGTCGGCCGTGCGCGGGATGGCCTGGCTGCCGCGCGGCTTGCTGGACGGGGCACTTTGACCCGCCGGCAGGACAGCTATCAGGGGAAACGCGGCGCACGTGAGGGCGACGACCCAGCGAGTACGGCTCATCGGAACACCTCCTGCAAGACGCCCAAAGCTACCGCCGCCACCGGCGGGCGTCAATCCGAAAGCGCGGGCGCCCGCGCTGTGGGTGTGTTATAAAACTCACATGACGCCAGCGCGCCTGGTGGCTGCCGTGGCGCTCGCCAGCGCCGGACTCATCGGCACCGGAGTGCTCGCCCAGGACGGGCCGCGCCGTCCCGCCGTGCGCCTCGACCCCATTCCCGCGATTCTCGACGCCTTCAAGAGCCACGAGGTGGTGGCGCTCAGCGAGGGACCGCACGGCAACACGGCCGGCCACGCGTTCCGGCTGGCGCTCCTTCGCGACCCGCGTTTCGCGACGCTGGTGAACGACATCGTCCTGGAAAGCGGGAGCTCGCGGTATCAGGCCGAAGTGGACGCGTTCATCCGCGGCGAGTCCGTGCCGGAGGACGTGGTTCGCGAGGCGCTCGAGAACAGCGCCGTCGCCACGCCGGTGTGGGACCGTCCGATCTTCCTGGAATTCTTTCGCGCCGTTCGCGCGTTGAACCAGACTCTGCCACCCGAGCGCCGCATGCGCGTGCTGCTCGGCGACCCGCCGATCGACTGGGCGACGGTCAAGACGGCCGACGACTATCGCCCGTGGCTCATGCAGCGCGATTCTCATCCCGCGGGCGTCATCCAGCGCGAGGTGCTGGCGCGCGGCCGGCGCGCGCTGGTGATCTACGGCGACGGGCATCTGCAGGCCAGGCGCGAGCGCCCGGGCCGCTCGTTGGTGGGGATTCTCGAGACGGGCGGCGCCCGCGTGTTCGCCATCACCAGCACGTTTGCCGACCTCACCACGTTCCAGCGCGACGTCGCCTCGTGGTCCGCGCCGGGCCTGGCGCTCCTGAAAGGCACGGCGCTTGGCGCGGTTCCGTACGAGCATCTCTTCGGTCCGCCGCCGCCAGTCGAGTTCTTCAAAGCGCACCCCAACGTCGAGGATCACTTCGACGCCGTGCTTTCGCTCGGGACTCGCGCCTCGATGCGCCTGGCGCCGCCCTCGTATCCACGCTGCGCCGAGCCGGCGTACATCGAGCGCCGCGTCGGCCGGATGGTGGCGACGGGGATGCCGCCCACCGTAGGGGAGCGGCTGGCGCAGGAGTGCCAGGCCGCCAGGCCCCCCGATGCGCGCGTGGGCGCGCATGCCGAGCAGGTGCGCGTGGAAGTACGGGTGACGGACAGCCGAAACGTCCCGGTTACCGACCTGCAGCAGGCGGACTTCGAGATCACGGACGACGACCAGCGCCAGGCCATCGTCACCTTCATTCCTCCGGGTCGCGTTCAGGCCTCCACGACAGCGGCGCCGGCCGCGCCGCCGGCCAGTGCACCGGCAGCGGTATCGCAGGAAGGTGCGGCACCAGCAGCAGCCGGCAGGCCGGTGGTCGTCGTGCTCGACGACCTGCACGTCGCGGCGCCCAATACGCTGAAGGTGACCGACGCCGTGCGCAGGTTCATCGAAACCGTCGTATCGTCAGCCGATTCCGTGGCCGTCGTGGTCACGAGCGGCGCCGGGGGTGGGCAGGACTTCACCGCGGATCGTCGCCTCGTGCTGAAGGCAGTCGATCGGTTCCGCGGCCAGAAGCTCCGCTCGGCGACGGTGGAGCGGCTGAACGACGTGTCGCTGAATCTCGGCGGCGTCCTCAGTCCAAACCCCGATCCGCTTTGGCCGGATCGCGACAATCGTGCGCGCATTGCGCTCGAGACACTCCAGAAGACCGCGGACGCGCTCGCGCCGCTCGAAGACCGCCGGCCGATGCTGTTGTGGGTCAGCGAGGGCCCGGAATACGAGGCGAATGAGCGGACGAACACGAACCAGTCGAATCCGTGGTCCATCGGCCGTAGCATGCGCGCTGCGATCGAACGGCTGAACCGGGCGAACGCGGTGGTGTTCGCGATCGATCCGCGCGGCGTGTCGGCGGGGAACGCCGACCAGATTCAGACGAGCAGCATCTTCGAGTCGAAGGACCTGGGCACGTTGGCCCTGCAGAACGAGAACGTGCGGGCCTTCGGTCTGGTGCAAGCGGTTGCGGCGAACACCGGCGGTTTCGCGATGCTGTGGCGTCCCGACATGTCTGCCGACTTCCGCCGCGTCGTCGCTGCCAACGAGTCCTATTACCTCATTGGCTACGACGCGCCGGCGACCAATCGCGGGAAGTACCACACCATCGCGGTGCGTGTGCAGCGAAAGGGCGTCCAGGTGCGGACCCGGAGCGGCTACATCCTCCCGGCCGTCAGCCCTGCGACACCGGCACCCGGACAATAGCTACTGCGGCCCGAATCGAGCCCACGCGTAATCGGCGAACCCGCGATAGAACGCGTCGGGCTCCACGCCAAGCGCGGTCTGGATGGCCGCACTCAGCCGTGGACGCAGGCGCAGCGCGAACAGGAGACGGCGGACGCCCTCGTCGCCCGACTGCGAAGCGACGTAGTCGAAGAGCACCTGTCCCCAGAGCACCTCATCGTCCGGGAACCGCTCGGGATGCGGCACGCCGCGGCCGAGGACCGCGCGGCGGATCGTCTCGATCTTGCGGTCGTTCCATTGGCCCGCTTGATGCGCCGCCAGCCCTTCCATCAGCCACGGCTGCCAGGCCCTTGCCGCAGGAGCGATCTCGAACATGAAGTAGTGGGAGAGCTCGTGGACCATCGCGTCGGGGCGCGTTTCGAGCAGCTGGATCGACATCACGATGTGCTGCCGTCTGATCCCGGTGCCTTGATTCACCTCACGCGACAGCGCCGCCCCGTCTCTGATGTCGTCGTTGCGTCGCACCACTATCAGCGACACCGGCTGCACGAGCTCGTACTTGAGCCGGGAGGACAGCTGCGCGTACGCCTGTTCGGCCGTGGCGGCAACCTCCTCGATCCGTGCCGGTTGATCGGTGCGATACCGGACGTCGAAATGCTCCGACGCGTACGTTCGCCAGCCTGACGCCTCCTGGCTTGCGCTGAGAGCGGGGGACTGCGCGCGCGTCGGGGTGGCAATCGCGCAGACGGTCGCGGCGGTCACGTACAGCAGTGCCCGCGAGGCTCGTTGCGGTCTGGATGCCGGCCGCGTGGCTGGGGCATGGAGGAGAGCCAGGCGCGCCGGAAGGCCGACGCCGGCCATCCCGACAACAGGCGAGGCAAGCCGGCCACCGGCCGCCGAGACGGCCCGTGCGAAGCGAAGCAACACCGACGCGTAGCGCTCCGCGTCGTGTCCGCCGCTCACCACCACGGCATCACACGCCTGTTCCGACAGCGTGGCAATCCGGCGGCGCAGCCACCACGCCAGCGGGTGGAACCAGAACACAGCGCGATTGATCAGGGCGAGCAGGGCCACGAGCGGGTCGCGGCGCCGCGCATGCTCCTCTTCGTGCGCGAGCACCGCCATCAGGTCGCGCTCGTCCCACGTGGTCCAGTCCGGCGGCAGGATCACGACCGGTTGCAACACCCCGACGGTCACAGGCGCGACGCATCGGGCGTGCGTCAACCGCCCGCGGACATGGCGAGCCTGACGAATCAACGCCCGGCTCTTCCACCAGGCGCGCGCGACACCGCACAACAGAACCAGGACGCCAGCCGCGTATATGCTGGCCACGATCGCCGGCCACCAGGCGACAGGCGGCTGGCGGAAGGGCTGCGTGTCGATCGACGGGACGGGGAGTGCCTTGGCGGACTCGTCAGACGGTGCCTGCACCGGTGCGTCTGGCGCCGACAGGATCGGCACCATGGCGCGTGGTGCCCAGGCGACAGCCGCTGGCAGCACGAGCATGACCACGCAGACTCCCGCCCATGCTCGATGCGCGGATCGTGGAGCCGCGACTCGAAGGACGCGCAAGCCGATGGCCACCGCGGCCATGAGAACCGTGATCCGGAGCGCCGATTCGAGCAGGACGTCCATATCAGCGACCTTTCTGCTGCGGCTTGCCGCGTGTGCGCGCCCGGATCCCTTCTTCGAGCGCCTTGAGTTCGTCCTCGCTCAGGACGTTGCCTTCGACGAGGCCGCTGACCAGCTCTTCGACCGAACCATGGCACAGCCGATCGATCAGCTGCCGGACCGCCCGGGCGGCCAGATTGCCCGGCGCTTCGACCGCGCGGTAGATGAAGGCGCGGCCCGCGAGGTCGTGCTGCAGGTAGCCCTTCTGTTCCAGCCGGCGAAGGACCGTCCGCGTGGTGACCTCTTTGACGTCTCGACCGCGAGACACGCGCGAGTGCACCAGATCAACGCTGCTCGGCCCGCCGGACCAGACGGCGTGCATGACCTCGTGCTCGAACGCACTCAGCGGCGGCTTGACCGGTTGACGGCGCGCGGTCTTCATATGTGACAACATGTAACAGTACACGCTGTCACTGTCAACCTCCAGTGCCCGGGGTGGCCGCTGCCGGAAAGAGACAGCGCGGGCTGAATCGCCCTTCCTAACATGTGACGCGAGGGGGAACCCCATGCGCGCACTGATGATCACTGCCGGTACGTTGATCTTCGCCGCCGGCTTCGTCGCCGGCGGCCGCCTGGAGCCTCCCGTCGGGGCGCAGGGATTCACGGTCGTCATGGACTGCGGCCCAAACTCCGTCCCGCAGCTCCGCACGACGCTCTATTTCGGGCTGGCGCGGCCGAAGGGCGCGGTGAGCGAGCTCGAGTGGCAGCTGTTCCTGCGCGACGAAGTGACCAAACGGTTTCCCGAGGGGCTGACCGTGTGGGAGGCGGAGGGCCAGTGGCGCACACCCGCCGGCAGCATCGATCACGAGGAGTCGAAGGTCCTGCTCCTGGTCCACGCCGATACGCCGGCGGCGCGGCAAGGGGTCCTGGCCGTGATCGAGGCGTATCGCAAGACGTTCGAGCAGCAATCCGTTCTGTGGGAAAGCGCTCGCGTGTGCGGCGCGACCTAGCCGATCCCCTGCCGGGATTGCCTGCGGCGATTGAGCGAAGTACACTGCTGGTTTGCAGTGGGTGAGCCGCACCGCGGCCCGGACCCTGTGCAACTTCAGCCTGCGAACCGCGTCAGGGCCGGAAGGCAGCAGCGCTCAACAGACCCTGAAGTGTACGCAGGTGCGCCGGGCTGCGGTGGGGCTCACCCCAAGACCACCCTAAGTACCAACCCTTAATAGGCAATGTCCTACCAGGTGCTTGCCCGCAAGTGGCGCCCGCAGCGCTTCGACGACGTCGTCGGGCAGCAGGCGGTCACCCGCACGCTGCGCAACGCGCTGGCGAGCGGCCGCATCGCGCACGCCTTCGTGTTTGCCGGCTCGCGCGGCTGCGGCAAGACCACGACGGCGCGCATCCTGGCGCGGGCGCTCAACTGCGAGAAGGGTGCCACCGCCGACCCGTGCGGCGAGTGCGACGCCTGCGTCGAGATCGCGCAGGGGCGCGACATGGACGTGCTCGAGATCGACGCGGCCAGTCACACCCAGGTCGACAACATTCGCGAGGTGGTCCTGTCCGGGCTGGCCATCGCGCCGGTCCGCGACCGCTACAAGGTGTTCATCATCGACGAGGTGCACCAGCTCTCGGGGCACTCGTTCAACGCGCTGCTGAAGTCGATCGAGGAGCCGCCGGCCCACGTGGTCTTCATGATGGCCACGACCGAGCTCCATAAGATTCCCGACACCATCCTGTCGCGCTCGCAGGTGTTCGAGTTCCGCACGATTGCCACGAAGGCGATCGTCGAGCAGCTCCGCATGATTGCCGGCGCCGAAAAGATCGAGGTGGGCGACGATTCGCTCGGCCTCATCGCGCGGGCCGCCGAAGGCAGCATGCGCGACGCGCAGAGCGCGCTCGACCAGGTGCTGGCGTTCTCGGGCCAGACGGTGACGATCGACGACGTCATCACGGTGCTGGGCCTGGTGGGCCGCGACCTGCTCTTCGACCTCATCGACGCGGTAGCCGACGAGGACGGGCCGCGCGCGTTCGCGCTCGCGGACCGCGCCGTGGAATCGGGACACGACCTCAAGCTGGTGTGCCGCGAGCTGACACGCGTCGTGCGCGACATCATGATGGTGATGGTGGATCCGGCGCGCGCTGGCGAAGGGGATCTGGCCGAGGGCGAGCGCGCGCGGCTGACCGCGCTGGCCGGCCGGTTCTCGCGCGAGGACCTGATGCGGGCCTTCGATCTGCTGGCCAAGTGCGAGCAGGACATCCGGGTGGCGGCGCATCCGCGCTACCACTTCGAGATGGCCATGCTGAAGTGGATGCACCTGCGGCGGCTGGTGCCGCTGGCGGATCTGCTCGATCAGCTCGGGTCCGGCCGCCCGGCGCTCCCGACTGCCGCCAGCAAACCTTCGACGGCACCGCCGCCTGCGGCACGCCCGATCGCCCCCCCGGCGCCGCGTGCAGCGGGCGGGTCTAACGTGTCCACCGAAGCCCGAAGGGCGAAGGGGGAAGACCCGCAGCTACGTACCGCACCAGACCCGCAACCACGTGCGGCTGCGCCTGCAGGCGAGGCGAACTTGTCCGCCGACGCCCGCAGGGCGAAGGCGGAAGCCTCGCCTCTACGTACGGAAAGCAGTGCCCTCAAGGATGCGCTGCTGGCGGAGATTCGCGGCGGCAAGACGTTCTTCTACAACACCGTGATCGCGCAGGCGCAGTCGATCGAGGTGTCGGGCGACAAGGTGACGTTCGCGTTCCTGCCGACGCACCGCGCGCTGCGCGAGCAGCTCGAGCAGAACCGCGCATGGGTCGAGGCGGCCGCCGAGCGCGTGGCCGGCCGCAAGATCGCGGTGATCTCGGTGCAGGTGGAAACCGGCGCGCCCGCGGCCAACGGCGCCAAGCCGGAGGTGCCCGAGCCGCCGTCGCCGAACGGCAAGCGCGATCTCAAGGCAGAAGCGATGTCGTCGGCCACCGTGCAGGCGGTGCTCGACGTCTTCCCCGGCGAAATCAAGGACGTCGAAGAGCTCTAACCATGAACATCATGGACATGATGCGGCAGGCCAAGGAGATGCAGGATCGCCTGCAGCAGCAGATGGCCGAAGTGCGCGTGGAGGCCACCGCCGGCGGCGGCATGGTCACCGTGGTGATGAACGGCGCCAAGCAGGTGCAGGCGCTCACCATCGATCCCGCCGTCGTGTCGAAGGACGACGTGGAGATGCTGCAGGATATGATCATCGCGGCGCTCAACGACGCGCAGCGCAAGGTGGACGAACGCCTCAGCCAGTCGATGTCAGGTCTGATGGGCGGTCTGAAGATCCCCGGGTTGTCGTAGCCTCGCTGCCTGTGTCCGCCGCGCCCTGATGCTTCCAGAACCACTCACGCGTCTCGTCGAACAGCTCCAGCGCCTGCCCGGCATCGGCGCCAAGGGCGCGCAGCGGCTGGCCTTCCACGTGCTCAAGACCCCGCGCGAGGACGCCGACCGGCTGTGCGAGGCGATCCGCGACGTCAAGGAGCGCGTCACCTACTGCTCGGTGTGCAACAACATCACCGACACCGATCCCTGCGTGTACTGCACCGGCCCCACGCGCGACGGGCGCCTGATCTGCGTGGTGGAGGAGCCGCAGAACGTCACCGTGGTGGAGAAGACGCAGGGCTTCAAGGGGCTGTATCACGTGCTGATGGGCGCGCTGTCGCCGCTGCACGGCGTCGGCCCCGACGACCTGAAGATCAAGGGGCTGCTGTCTCGAGTGGCGGCCGGCACCGTCGAGGAAGTGATTCTGGCCACCAACCCCACCGTCGAGGGCGAAGCGACCGCGCTCTACCTGGCGCGCCTGCTCAAGCCGCTCGGCGTGCGTGTCACCCGGATTGCCATGGGCATTCCCGTGGGGTCCGACCTCGAGTACGCCGACGAGGTCACCATGACCCGCGCGATGGAAGGCCGGCGCGATTTCTGACGAGGAGCGAGAGGTAACGTGGTTCAGGCCGTCGATCAACTGCCTGCCGCCGCGCTGCTGTTGCTGGGCGGCGTTGTCGTGTGCTTCTTCGGACGCAAGCTGTTCCGCACGTCGCTGGCGATCGTCGGCTTCGTCGTGGGTGCGTCCGCCGCCAGCTCGGTGTTCGGCCTGAGCGACCGGATGCCGATGCTGGTTGCCGGGATAGTCGGCGGGTTGATCGGTGCCGTCATCCTGTATGCGGCGTACTACATCGGCGTGGCGCTCGTGGGTGCGGCGTTCGGCGCCGTGGCCGCGAGCCTCGCGTTTTCGCTGATGGATCGCGAGCCGCCGGTGGCCGCGGTGGTGCTCTTTGCGGTTGCCGGCGCGGTGGCCTCGACCTACCTCCAGCGCTACTTCGTGATCGTCGGGTCCGGCGTCGTGGGTGCCCTCATGATGATCCACGGCGCGATCGGCGTCGCCGGCAAGGAGTTCGGCGTCTCCCCCTCGAGCAGCGGCGTCTGGGTGCTCGTCCCGTTCGATCC
>DASRPM010000117.1:0-27474 GCA_035646375.1 Vicinamibacterales bacterium | reverse complement strand
ACAAACCATCCGCCCCACGGTTCCTTCTAACGGTGCGGGGAGTGGGATACCGGTTCGTGCCGGAAGGGACGACGGAGACATAGGTCAGGTAGGTCAGGTAGGTCAGGTAAGTCAGGTGGGGAGAGCGCACGGTGTGCTCTTACCTACCAGACCCACCCGACCTACCCGACCCACCTGACCAGTACAATGCAGCGCATGGCGAGTGAAACGATCGAGGCGCAGGGCCACCTGATCGACTCGGGGCTGCTGTCCGCGATCTTCGACAAGATCATCGAGCACAAGGCGTCCTACGAAGTCCTGACGTTCACCATCGGGCGCACCAACGACGACGCGTCGCGCATCCGCATGCGGGTCACCGCGGGCGACAAGGCGTCGCTCGCCGAGCTGCTGCAGCACCTCACCACCTTCGGGGCCCATCCCGAGCGCGAGCGCGACGCGCTGGTGAAGCCGGCGGAAAAGGACAGCTGCGTCCCGGACGATTTCTACTCGACGACCAATCATCGCACTCAGGTACGCGTCGGCGGCCAGTGGGTGGACGTCGAGAAGCAGCGCATGGACGCCGTGATCGTCGTCGCCGGCGACCGCGCCGAGTGCAAGAAACTGCGCGATGTCAAGGCGGGCGAGCCGGTGATCTGCGGCCACGGCGGCATCCGCGTGACGCCGGAGTTCCGCGACCGCGACCGCCACGGCTTCGCGTTCATGAGCAACGACGTCTCGTCGGAGCGCCGCGTCGAGGGCAGCGTGGCGCGCATTGCCGCGATGATCCGCGAGGTGAAGAAGGCCGGCGGGCGCATCGCCGTGGTGGCCGGCCCGGTCGTGGTGCACACCGGCGGCGTCGAGCACTTCGCCGCCATCATCCGGCGCGGCTTCGTGGACGTGGTCCTGGCCGGCAACGCCCTGGCGGTGCACGACGTGGAGTTCGCGTTGTCGGGCACCTCGCTCGGCATCGACCTCATCCAGGGGGCACCCGTCGAGCAGGGCCACCGCAATCACATGGCCGCCATCAACACGGTCAACCGCGCCGGCGGCCTGCGGCAGGCGGTGGAAACCGGCGTGCTGCAGTCGGGCGTGATGTACGAGTGCGTGAAGCGCGGCGTGGATTTCGTGCTGGCGGGCAGCATCCGCGACGACGGGCCGCTGCCCGACACGCTGATGGACCTGGTCGAGGCGCAGGAGCGCTACGCCGCGGCACTCGCCAACGTGCAGCTCGTGCTGATGCTGTCGTCGATGCTGCACAGCATCGGCGTCGGCAACATGCTGCCGTCGTGGGTGCGGGTGGTGTGCGTGGACATCAACCCGGCCGTGGTGACCAAGTTGAGCGACCGCGGATCCTCGCAAACCGTTGGCGTGGTGACAGATGTCGGCCTGTTCCTGCACCGGCTGGCCGAGGCGCTTCGCGACTGATTTGATATTCTGAGCGCATGGCTAAACGGGTCGGTCTGTTCCTCGTCACCAACATCGCGATCGTCCTCACCGTCTCGCTCATCCTGAACCTCCTGGGCGTGGGCCGCTACGTCAGCGCCGACGGCATCGATCTCGGCGCCCTGATGATCTTCTGCTTCGTGTGGGGCATGGGCGGGGCGATGATCTCGCTGCTCATCTCCCGCTGGACGGCCAAGCGGATGACCGGCGTGCAGCTGGTGAACGGCCGCACCGGCGACGCGACGGCCGACTGGCTGTACGCCACGGTGGAACAGCTCACGCGCAAGGCCAACCTGCCGATGCCCGAGGTGGGCATCTACCCGTCCGAGGAAGTGAACGCGTTTGCCACCGGCCCCAGCAAGAGCAAGAGCCTGGTGGCGGTGTCGAACGGCCTCCTGCGATCGATGTCTCGGAACGAGGTCGAGGGCGTGCTGGCGCACGAGGTCGCGCACATCGCCAACGGCGACATGGTGACCATGACGCTGCTGCAGGGCGTCGTCAACGCCTTCGTGATGTTCCTGGCGCGCATCATCGCCTTCGCGCTCACAAGAGGCGGCGGACGTGACGACCGCGGCGGCGCCCCGAGCTTCATGCTGGTGTGGATACTCGAGATGGTGCTGGGCATGATCGGGATGATCGTCGTCGCCTGGTTCTCGCGGCAGCGCGAGTTCCGCGCCGACCACGGCGGCGCCACGCTGGCCGGCAAGGCCGACATGCTGTCCGCGTTGCGCCGGCTCGGCGCCAACCGCGGCCTGATCGATCCGCGCCACGAGGCGCTGGCCACGATGAAGATCAGCGGCAAGTGGAGCGGGCTCTTCTCCACGCACCCGCCGCTCGAGCAGCGCATCGCGGTCTTGGAGCGCGCTCAGATCATCTAGGCGCGCCTCGAGTGGGCCGAGGGGCTAAGCTAGCCTGATGCTCCACACCACTCTCGTCTCCACCGAGACGCTTGCCCATGCGCCGGCCGGCGCATGGGCCATCGTGGACTGTCGCTTCGAGCTGGCCAACGACGCGTGGGGGCGCGAGCAGTACCTCGCGGGCCATGTGCCCGGCGCCGTCTACGCGCACCTGAACGACGACCTCTCGGCGCCGCGCACCGGCACCAACGGGCGGCACCCGCTGCCGTCCGATGACGCGCTCATCGCGACGCTGGAACGGCTCGGCATCGGCAACGACACCCAGGTCGTGGTGTACGACCAGGACGCGGGGAGCTACGCGAGCCGCTTGTGGTGGCTCCTGCGCTACGCCGGCCACCGGGCCGCGGCGGTGCTCGACGGCGGCTTCGCGAAATGGGTGGCCGAAGGCCGGCCGGCGCGGTCGGGACCGGAAACTCGCGCCCGCGCCACGTTCCAGCCGTCATTCGACCGCGGTCTGGCACTGACGGTCGACGAGGTCGCGCGCCGGAGCCAGGACGGGCACACTCTGCTCGTCGACGCCCGCGCGGCGGAGCGATTCGAAGGGCGCTCGGAGACGATCGACAAGGTGGCGGGGCACATTCCCGGTGCGCGCAACCGCTTCTTTCGGGACAACCTGTCGCCCGACGGCACGATGCTCCCGCCCGACGCCCTCCGCGCCGCCTTCACCGGCGTGCTCGACGGGCGCGCGCCTCGAGACGCCGTGATGTATTGCGGCTCCGGCGTGACCGCCTGCCACAACCTGCTCGCCATGGAACACGCCGGGCTGCCGGGCAGCCCGCTCTACACGGGATCGTGGTCCGAGTGGTCCAGCGATCCGGCGAGGCCGATCGAAACGGGGCCAGCCCGGAAGGCACCGGGGGGCGCGTGACGGCCGCCACCGAGACACACGAACAGTCCGTCTGGTCCACGCTCAAGGAAGCCGTCCGCGGCTCGAATCAGGATTTCACCGAGGCGCCCATCGGTCGCGCCGTGGTGCTGCTGGCCGTGCCGATGGTGCTCGAGATGGTGATGGAGTCGGTGTTCGCCGTGGCGGACATCTTCTTCGTCGGCCGGCTCGGCGCGAGCGCCGTCGCCACCGTCGGCCTCACCGAGTCGATGATGGTCATCGTCTACGCGCTGGCCATCGGGCTGTCGATCGGCGCCGCCGCGACCGTCGCGCGCCGCATCGGCGAGAAGGATCCCGAGCGCGCCGCGCTGGCAGCGGTCCAGGCCATCATCCTCGGCGTCGTGGTGGCGGCGGCCGTCGGCGCCGTCGGCGTGGCGTTCGGCCCGCAGCTGCTCGTCATGATGGGCGCCGACGCCGACGTCATGACGATCGGCTCGACGTTTCCCCGCGTGATGGTCGGCGGCAGCGGCACGGTGCTGCTGCTCTTCCTCATCAACGCGGTCTTCCGCGGCGCCGGCGACGCGGCGATCGCGATGCGCGTGCTGTGGTTCGCCAACATCATCAACATCGCGCTCGGGCCGTGCCTCATCTTCGGCCTCGGCCCGTTCCCCGAGCTGGGCGTCACCGGCGCCGCCGTCGCCACGACGATCGGCCGCGGCTGCGGCGTGCTGTATCAGCTCTATCACCTCACGCGCAGCGGCGGCCGTTTGAGCATCGAGCGGCGGCACCTCCGGCTCGACGGGGCCACGATGCGGGCCATCCTCCGCATCTCGGGCACGGCCACGTTTCAGAACTTCATCGCGACCGCGTCGTGGATGGGGATCGTCCGCATCATCTCCACCTTTGGCAGCGCGGCGGTCGCCGGCAACACCATCGGGATCCGGATCATCCTGTTCGCGCTGCTACCGTCGTTTGGCGTGAGCAACGCCGCCGCCACGCTGGTCGGCCAGAACCTGGGCGCCGGCAAGCCAGATCGCGCGGAGGCGGCGGCGTGGAAGGCCGGGCTCTACAACACGTTCTTCCTGGGCACGATCAGCCTGGTCTTTCTGATCTTCGCACCGTGGCTGATCGCCATCTTCACGAGCGACCCGGAGGTGGCCGGCTACGGCGTCCGCTGTCTCCGCATCGTCGCGATCGGCTTCGCCTTCTCCGGCTACGGCATGGTGCTCACCCAGGCGTTCAACGGCGCCGGCGACACCCGCACGCCCACCTGGATCAACCTGTGCTGCCTCTGGCTGTGGGAGATCCCCCTGGCGTGGTTCCTCGCCACCACCGGCGGCTTCGGGCCCACCGGAGCGTTCATCGCCGTCAGCGTCGCCTTCTTCACCCTGGCGATCGTCAGCTCGTGGCTCTTCTCGAAAGGCCACTGGAAGACCCAGCGGGTGTGACCCCGGCGCCGTGCGCCTGCCGCGCAGCTCGCGCAGCACCTGGTACCCGGTGGCGACCGCCGCATCCGTGTCGTAGCAGCGCATCGACGCATCGCACGTCCGGTAGCCGATCCTCTGGTAGAGCGTGCGCACGGCGGCGTCGTCCGTCACCCACGGCGCCTCGGCGAGCTCGAGCGCATGCCGCAGCTCGTGGCCGAGGAGCGCCAGACCGCTGTCGGCCTCGGGATCGATCTCGATCGTGACACGCACGAAGCGGTAGCCGCCGCTCGTCGTCAGCAGCTGGGTTGACGCCGCAACGGTGCCGAACAGACGGCCGCGCGACAGATACACGATGAGATCCGATGCCGACAGGCGCTGGAGGATGGCGCGGAAGGTCGGCGACTCGTCGCGGCCCCGTACGACCGCGGCGGCCAGCCGCGAGTCGTCGGTGCGCAAGAAGGGCGGCGCGTCCGTTTGGGCGTGGGCCGGCACAGCGCAGAGGAGCAGCAGCGCCGCGGCGGCAAGCGAGCGCCGCGCGGACGTGAGGCGAAGCAGCGTGGACAAGGGAGATGATGCGAAACCGGTGGCGTCCATGACGAGTCTCCTGTTCGGCCGCAAATGCCTAGCGGCTCGGCGCACATCGGTGCGCGAACGACGTCGTCGTGGACGCGGTGGTACGAAGCTCTAATCGGCGGGCCTCGAACGAGATTTACGGGGAGGCCTTGTCCAGTGACTGTGCAAACGGCGCACCACGGGATGGAGCAAGCGGGTGCGGAAGCGCCGGCGGAGATATCGAACAAATCCGCGAACGACACGGCGGGCGGTGATCCCTCAGCCGACAGACGCGTCGACAACGCTGTACGGTGGTCGGCGCGTCGGCACTTTTCTGTGGTTTGCCGATCCGTGAAGGGTCAGCCCTCGCCGCCAGTTTCGGTCTCGGGCGCGCCGGTATCGGGCTGGCCGGACCCGAGCTGCGCGCGGGCGCGCTGCGCCAGCCGCGTGTAGCCGGCGCGAATACGTTCGAGCTCGTGCTCCTCGAGCTCCTCGAGGTCGAGCAGCGCGTTGTGCGCGCCCACGGTGACGCGCAACAGCTCGTCCAGCTTCACCTGCAGCGCCTCGGCGTCGCGGTTCTGCGTGCTCTGGATGAGAAACACCATCAGGAACGTGATGATGGTGGTGGACGTGTTGATCACGAGCTGCCAGGTGTCGCTGTAGCGGAAGTACGGCCCCGAGATCAGCCACGCGACAATCAGGCCGCACGCCAGGATGAACGCCCAGGGCCGCCCGGTGGCCCGCGACGTTGCCTTGGCACAGCGCGTGAATACGGAATGCGATTTCGTCGGACGCACGGACACCTCCGGCCACAGGCTAACGCAGAGTGGGCGGAGTCGGCAGAGGGGCGGAGTAGGTCTAAATTCGAAACGTGAAATACACCGCGCCCATGAGACAGATGCCAGCCCAGAGGAAGTTCAGCGAGACCGGCTGCTTCATGTAGAGCACGGCAAAAGGCACGAAGACCGTCAGCGTGATCACTTCCTGAAGGATCTTGAGCTGCGACAGGTTCATGACCGTAAAGCCGATGCGATTGGCCGGCACCTGCAACAGGTACTCGAAGAGCGCCAGGCCCCAGCTGACGCCGACCGCGGTGAGCAGCGGCGCGGCGCGCAGGTCGCGCAGGTGCGCGTACCACGCGAACGTCATGAACACGTTGGAGCAGACGAGGAGCAGGATCGTTTGGGCGATGGGAGGCATCGCCCAAAGGGTAAATCAGTAGCGGGGTGGGCAGGGTAAGCAGGGTGGGGAAATCACTTGCTCTCCCTTCCCCGCCTTCCCTGCCTTCCCCGCCTACCCTGCTTCCAGAGTTCTTCTATGCGTCCGCGTGCGCCATCAGCTGCGCCACGGTCACCGTGAAGCCGTGCTGATTGGGGGCCGCGTACTGCTTGTGGTTGCGGATCCGCGAGTACGGGATCTCCACGAGCGTGTTCTGCTCCGGCTCGGGGTGCGGCTGCACCTGGATGGTGACCTCCTGCGGCGCCGTGGTGAGCTGGCGCGCGGCCTCGGCGGAGGCGAACCCGATCAGCGTCACGTCGCCGCTCGGCAGCTTGTGGGTTTCATAGCTGCGGAACGAGCGGGTGGCAAAGAGCGGCGCGCTCTCCAGGCCCGGCGAGTAGGTGTACCCGTAGACCCCGTTCGGCAGCTGCTTGATGCCCGTGCCCTCTTCCGGGACTGAAACGAGCCGTACCTGATGCGCCGCGCGCAATCCTTCCTGCTCCGGCGTGTCCGGTGTGTTCGTGTAGACGACTCGACTCATGCAGGGATTATAGGTCCCAGCCCATGCAATCGCGAACCCGGGGTCAGGCCCCCACGCCAATCGGGCACGACACGCCCGTGCCGCCCAACCCGCAGTAGCCGTTGGGGTTCTTGGCCAGATACTGCTGGTGGTAATCCTCGGCGTAATAAAAGGGCGGCGCCGGCGCAATCTCCGTGGTGATGCGGTCGTATCCCGAGGCGGTGAGCCGGTCCTGGAACATGTCCCGCGACGCGAGCGCCTTCTGATGCTGGCCGTCCGAGGAGGTGTAGATCGCCGAGCGATACTGCGTCCCCACGTCGTTCCCCTGACGCATGCCCTGCCTGGGGTCGTGGTTCTCCCAGAACACCTTGAGCAGCGCCTCGTAGTCCGTCACCTTGGGGTCGAACACGACCAGCACCACCTCGGTGTGTCCCGTCATGCCCGAGCACACTTCGCGGTACGTCGGATTCGGCGTGTAACCGCCGGCGTATCCCACCGCGGTGGTGTAGACGCCCGGCGCCTGCCAGAACTTCCGCTCGGCGCCCCAGAAGCACCCAAATGCGAAGACCGCCTGCTCGAGCCCCTCGGGGAACGGCGGCGCGATCGGGTGGCCGTTGACGAAATGGCTCGCCGGCAGCGGCATCACGTTGCTGCGGCCCGGAAGCGCCTGCTCGGGGCGAGGAAGACGAAGAGCGGTTGCAGTAGCCATAGGATGGTCCTTAGATTCTATGCGCGCCACTCTGGTTACGAGCCCATCCGGCCTGAGCCGTGAGCCCTGAGCCCATTTGCTTCGTGGCCGACCGCGGCGACGCCGGCCGGCGACTCGACCAGGTACTCGTCCGTCGCGTCACCGAGGTGTCGAGATTGTCGCGCACCACGGCGCAACGGTGGATCGAAGACGGCGCGGTCGAGGTTGGAGCGCGCGTCGTGACCCGGCCGTCGGCAACCGTGCTCGAAGGCACCGCGATTCGCGTGACGCTGCCGCCCGATGCGGTGCGGCGTGTCCGCCCAGCGGCCGAGCCGGGAGCGCTCGCGGTCGTGCACGAAGACGCCGACCTGCTGGTCATCAGCAAGCCGGCCGGCGTCGTGGCGCACCCCACCTACAAACAGTCGTCCGGCACGGCGCTCAACGGCCTGCTCTGGCATTTGCGGGATCGCGGCCCGCTCACGCCGGGCATCCTGACGAGGCTCGACAAGGACACGTCGGGCCTGATGATCGTGGCGCTCTCACCCGGCGTGCACGCGGCCGCGCAGCGTGACGCGGCGGCCGGGCGAATCAGGAAGGAGTACCTCGCCGTCGTCGGCGTCACGCCGCGGCCGCGCGCCGGCACGATCGACGCCGCGCTCGCGCGCGACCCGGACGACCGGCGTCGCGTGATCGTCTCGGACGACGGCGCACCAAGCGAGACACGCTACGAGGTAGTGGCGTCATCGCCCGCGGGCGCCCTCGTCCGCTGCGAGCTCGTGACCGGCCGGACGCACCAGATCCGGGTGCATCTCTCGGCCCGCGGCTGGCCGATTGTCGGCGACCGCGTGTATGGCGTGGCCGACCCGCGCATCGGCCGTCAGGCGCTCCACGCCTGGCGCGTGTCGATGCCGCATCCGGTTACGCGCGCCGCGATGGTGTTCGAAGCGCCGCCGCCCGCTGACTTCGCAGCGCTGGCTTCACTCGTCGAACGGGCCCAGAACCACCTACCCGACCCCCTACCCGACCCACCTGACCCACCTGACCTACCTGACCTACCTGACCTACCTGACTAGAACTTCACTCCGTACAGCAGCTTGAAGTTGCGGCCCATCTCGGGCGTCATGTCCTTGATGAGCGACAGGTGGTTGCGATAGAGCTCGTCGACCGCGTTGTCCACGCGGCCCGTGATCGTGTGGAGCCAGGCGCCCGACTGGATCGAGTACGACGCGTACAGCTTCAGCAGCCCATAGCCCGCCGTCGGCGTTTCGAGGCCCGACACGCGGTCCTGCCGCGCCACGCCCGTCACTTCGCCGCCCGCCTGGAACGCGTTGCGCTGATAGCGCAGGCCAACGCGGCCGCGGAACGGCGGCATTCTCGGCAGGAACTCTCCCGTGTCCGTCACGGTGCCGCGCACGTAGTCGAACCCGAGCTCCGCGGTGAGCATGGACGACAGGCGCACGTCGCCATGCGCCTCGATGCCCTGCAGGACGCTGTCGGCCGCGATGTTCTCGACGATCGGGAAGTCGCCTTCGGGATCGGGCAGCTCGCGCGAAGGGAAGCGCGCCTGGTACAGCGGGAGCCGCGCCTCGTATTCCTCGGCGCTCAGCTGCCGGCGGAACACGAAGTCGCGCACGTCGTTCCGGAAATAGGTGACCTCGCCGGACACGCGCGGGCCGCGCCAGCGCAGCGCCGCGTCGAAGCCGAGCGCGTGCTCGGGGCGCAGCAAGGGATTGCCGGCCTCGAACGCGAAGTTGCCGGCGTGCGTGCCGAAGTAGAACAGCTCTTCGAGCGCCGGGATCCGCGCGGCGCGCGCCAGGCTCAGCGCCACGGTCACGCGGTCGTCCGCGCCGGCGGGGCGAAACAGCAGCCCGAGCGATCCGGATCCGGTGGTGAAGCTGCGCGCCGACTCGCCGTCCGGCGCGTAGCGCGTGTGCTCGAGGCGGCCGCCGAACTGCACCGTGACGTGCGGCCAGGTGAGCTCCTCGTAAACGAAGGCGGCGGATCCACGCTGATCGACCGCCGGCGACAGCGCCTCTTCACCGCGCGCGTCGAAGGCGCGATCGAGGTACCAGGCGCCCAGGCTCCCCTTGAGCCGTCCGATCGCGCGGTGCGACCCGAGCACTTCGAGCTCGCCCGAGTTGTTGGTGAACGAGGTGTCCACCGTGCCACCGGCCACCTCGTCGTGCCGGTAGCGCCGCACCGCCAGCGTGGCGCGGAACGAATCGAACGCGCCGTCGAGGTTCTCGCCGGCGCCGCGCAGCGAGAAGGCGTGGCGGCGCGGCGTCAGCTGCACCTGCCCCTCCTCGATCACCGGGATGCCGTACCTGGTGTCGTCGTAGCCGTAGCTGCCGCCGAAGTACCCCTTGGCGCCGGTCCACGCCGCGCCGACGTTGCCGAAGCCGTTGCGCGAGTGCGAGTTCGCCAGCGACCCGAGCGGCGTGTTTACGTCGCCCGAACGGCGCCCGCCGCCGCCGGCGTGAATCGCGAACGTGCCGTTCCCCGCGACGATGTCGGCGGCGCCGCCGGCCTCGGCCGCGGCGCTGCCGAGATCGATCGTCGTGTTCCCGTGCACGCCGGTCATCGAGTGCGTCGGGATGTCGTTCGTGATCACGTTGACCAGCCCCCCGATGGCGTTGGCACCGTAGAGCAGCGTCGCCGGACCGCGCACCACCTCGATGCGCTGCGCCGCGGCCGGATTGATCGCCACGCCGTGATCGCCCGACTGGCTCGACAGGTCGCCCATGCGCTGGCCATCCTGGAGGATGAGCACGCGATCGCCGTCGAGCCCGCGGATCACGGGCCGCGCCGGCGCCGGACCGAAGCTGCGTGAGGTGACGCCGGCCTGGCCCTCGAGCGTCTCGCCGAGCGACGAGCCGAGCTGCTTGGCGAGCTCCTGGCCGGACAACACGGAGGTGGGCTGCAGCGAGTCGAACTGGCTCCGCGCCTCGGCGCCCACCGACACGACTTCCTCGAAGTGCAGCTCGGGATCGACCTGCAGCGTCACCGGCGAGGCCGCATCGGCGACGGCGATCTCCGTGCGCCGCGACGAGTAGCCCTCGGCCTTCACCATGAGGTGGTAGTTGCCGGAGGGCACACCGGTGAACGAGAACGTCCCGTCGGCCGACGACGTGGTCTGGCGCCGAAGCTCCTCGATCACGACGGTCGCGCCGGAGATCGCCTCGCCGGACAACGAATTGAGCAGGCGGCCCGACACGAGACCGCCGGGCTGAGCGTGCACCTGAACACCGAACAACACGAGCACCGCCGCCAAGGCCGCGCGCGCGCACCGCATACGCATGATTGACTCCCAGACCTGTGTGAAACGGGAGCGCGGCCCGATTCGGCCTCCTCCCTGAACGGGAGCGCCGGAATGCGGGCTACGCCACGACGGCGAGCGTCGGGGCGGACGGCGGAGCGCGAAGCGGGGGTTGGTCGGCCGCGATCAGCCGCGCGACAGAAGCGTCGGCGACCGAAACGGCCAGGGGACGGCTGACGAAAGACGGCGCGGCGGAAACCGACTGGACACGCGGGCCGAAGGCCCGTGTCCAGTGGCAGAGCACGCAGTGGACCTCGCGCTCCCCGCCCGGCAGCTCCGCGCCGCGGAAGGCATGCGCGGACGCGTCGTGCGCCACGACGGCGGGCGCGCACTCGGCGTCGTGGCACTCGAGCCCGTGCGCGATCGTGGACCACGCCCCGATCGCCGACACCGACACCAGGACTGTCGCCGCGATGACGCGCAGATGGCGGCGGAGCTGGTACGGCATCGCCGCCAGCGTAGCAAGGCCGTGCCGGGGTAGCAAGCTTGCGCGCGATCTCAGCTAGCAGCACGTGGTGAACCCCGGCGTCGCACCGAGACGGGCGAGGCGCCCCGCTGGCAAGGCGCGACGACCGCGAATACCGGGAGTATTCAAGGGAGGAGCAACGCAGCCAGCGGGGATGCATCGCCCGTCGAATGCAGCCGGGGTTCACCACGAGCTGCTAGGATCCGCGTGATGACCTACTCGCGCCGGCAGTTCATCGGCACCACGTTGGCGTCGGCGGTCGCGTGGCCGGCGCTCGTGAATGCCGCCCGTCAGGCGGCCGATCCACCTCGACTATTCCGGCACGGCGTCGCGAGCGGCGACCCGCTCACCGACCGGGTCGTGCTGTGGACGCGCGTCACGCCGCGGGTCGAGAGCGCGTCGGCCGCGCTGCCGGTTCGATGGGTGGTGGCCGACGACGAGCGCCTGGCGACCGTGGTGGCGAGCGGCACGGTGGACACGTCGGGCGCGCGGGACTACACCGTCAAGGTGGACGCCGGCGGCCTGCGTCCGGGCCGCACCTACTACTACGCGTTCGACGCCGCCGGCGAGCGCTCGGCGATCGGACGCACGAAGACGCTGCCGCAGGACGACGTGGCGCGCGTGCGCCTGGCGTCGGTGTCCTGCTCCAACTACCCCGCCGGCTACTTCAACGTGTATCGCTGCCTCGCCGGCCGCGACGATCTCGACGCGGTACTGCACCTGGGCGACTACATCTACGAGTTCGCCAACGGAGTCTACGGTGACGGCTCGGGCTCGGGTCGCGTGCCGACGCCGCCCGGCGAGGCGTCCACCCTCGCGGGGTACCGCCAGCGCTACGCCAGCTACCGCAGCGACGTGGACCTGCAGGCCGCGCACGCGGCGCATCCGTTCATCGCCGTGTGGGACGACCACGAGGTGATCAACGACTGGTGGCGCGGCGGCGCACGGAGCCACGGACCGCAGCGCGGCAACTGGGGCACGCGCCTGGGCGCCGGACTGCAGGCCTACCGCGAATGGATGCCGGTGCGGGAAGCGGGCAACGGCTCCTTCCAGCTCTATCGCGGCTTCCGGTTCGGCCGGCTGGCGGATCTGATCATGCTCGACACGCGCAGCTTCCGCGACCGGCAGGTGCCCGGCCGCGACACGGCGGCGCTGGCCGACCCGGCGCGCACGCTCATGGGCGCCGCGCAGGAAGAGTGGCTGTTCAGCGGCCTGCAGCGATCGCAGCGCGAAGGCACCACCTGGCGGCTCCTCGGCCAGCAGACGATGTTCTCCCCGCTGGCGCCGCCCGGCGTGACGCCGCAGAACACGGACGTGTGGGACGGCTACCCCGTCGCGCGCGGGCGCGTCTTCGATTTGATCGAGAAGAGCCGCCTGTCGAACCTGGCGATCCTCACCGGCGACATCCACAGCTCGTGGGCGCTCGACGTGCCGCGGAGCCCGTTGAAGGACTACACGGCGCGCACCGGCGAGGGCTCGCTGGCGGTGGAGCTCGTGACGCCCGCGATCAGCTCGCCGCCGCTCTTCGCCAGCGCGTCGATGCGCGATGCCACCTCCGTGCTGCAGCTCTTCTCGCCGCACCTCAAGTTCGTCGAGGGCGAGCACCGTGGCTACCTTCTGCTCGACGTCACCCGTGCCCGGCTGCAGTCGGAGTGGTACTTCGTGCCCGCGGTAGACGTGCGCTCGCCGGAGGAGTCGCGCGCCGCGGCGTTCGTCTGCGAGGCGGGCTCGTCGCGGCTGGCCAAGGCGTGAGCTTGGCGCAGTGGACGGAGTGGGCCCTCTTCACGCACGGCAGCGCGGATTGACCAGCTCGGGATGGCGGCGGGCGAACTGCAGCAACGGCTCGTGCGGCATGCGGCCGTACGCGTCGGTGCCGCTGAAGCTCCACGGCCAGGCGCCGGCGTAGCCGCGCTCGAGGGCGAACTCGAGATACTGCTCGAGCGTCGTCGGCGGCGGCGAGGCGCCCGGCGGCGCCTGCCGCGGCGCATCGCCGGGAAACTCGCCGATGAGCACCTGGCGCGAGACGCCGAGACCGGACGGCGGCAGGCCGTAGAGATCGAGATCCCGCTCGGGATGCCTGGTATCCGGATACGTGTGCACCTGCAGCAGGTCGAGTCCCAACGCCCGATCCTCCCACGCCCAGAGATTGCGCACACGGGCGCACCCGAGCATCGACACCGCGCGAGTGTGCTCGTGCACGACCGCGCTCAGCCGCGTCACGAGGCCGGCCACCACTTCGAAAGGCAGCGGCGACGCCACGTGCCGGCTGACGTCGGCCTCCCACTCCTCGATGACGAAGTCGGGCTCGTTCATCAGCTCGTAGGCGGCCACGGCGCCCGACAGATCGGCGCGCTCGCCCGCCGCGCCGTAGCGGCGGACGACCGGCTCGATCACGTGCGCGAACAGCGCGCGGCGGCCGGTTTCGGTGGCAAGCACGTGCGCCCGCCCGCGCGGCAGCCGCACCTCGACCGCGCCGCCGGTGACGGGGTCGGGCAGTGTGGTGCGGACCCCGCTGAACATCCACGGATGGTCGAGCAGCACGAGATCGAGCGCGATGCCTCGCGCCGCGGCAACCTCGAGGGCGGCGTCGAGGTCGGCGAAGAAGTGCGGATCGAGCCCGGCGGGCAGATCGCGATCGTCGTAGACGATCCCGGCGCGGCCGTCGCAGAACACGAACCAGCGGACGACGGTGAGCCCCAGGCCGGCCATGTCGTCGAAGTCGCGCTCGATCGCGGCGAGGCGCGTGGACACGCCCAGGTGCGAGCCCCACACGTTGGCGCCGAAGTCGAGCCCGTAGAAGACCGTCCGGCCGTCGGTGGACCACGGGTAGTTGCACCCGTGAGAGAACTGCCTTGAGGTCACTTCGCCTGGATCGACTCCAGGTACTTGCGCGCCAGGGGCGATTCGGGTCCCTTGTAGGCCGCCACGTACCGCCGCATCTTGGCCACGTCGGCCACCGACGCCAGCTGGCCGCCCATCACCAGCTCGTACTGGCTCACGATGGCCGCGAGGAGCAGGGTCTGATCGCTGGGGTGGCGTGTCAGCAGCGCGTCGAGGACCGGCATGGCCTCGGCGTACCGCGTGGTCATCACGTAGGCCATGCCCAGCCGCCGCGCGATGTCGTCGTTGGCCGGCTGCGCGGCGTACGCCGGCTTGAGGATGTCGATCGCGGCGTCGGGAATCCCGTCCCGGAGACGGGCGTCGGCCACCATCCCGTAGAACGCCGGCGGCCGCGGCTCGCTGCCCATCGACATCTGCCACACGCCGGCGGCGTCGCGATCGCGGCCCGCCGAGGCGTAGGAGGCGCCGAGGAAAAACGCCGCCGGGAAGAACTCGCGCCGCGGGCCGGCCGCAATGGCGAGCTGCGTCGCCGCCTGATCGAGCTGCCCCTTCGCATAGAAGTCCACGCCGCGCAGAAACGAGGCCGCGGTCTGGTCGCCCGCCCCGAGCGCCTCGAGCGCGGCGGCCCCGTAGCGCCCGGCGCGCGCCTCGACCATCGCGTCCTTCAGCGTGGGCGATCGCTTTTCGACGGCGTCGAGCATCGGGGCCAGGAGATCGCGCGCCAGCATCGCCTCGCGATCGAACTTCGGCAGCGTGGCCGCGAACGCCTTGGCGGCGGCCGCGCGCTCCGCGTACGATACCGCCGTGGGCGCCGCGGCGCGATCGACGACGAACGGCCGCGTCAGCACGCCCACCGCCTTGCCCTCGCGCGTGATCCGCGCCCGCGCCACGTAGCGCCCTGGTGGCAGCGCCCGCACCGGGACGAAGCCGGCGGCGGTGCGCCACGTCGGCTTGGCGCCCTCCGTCAACCGGGCGGTGATACCGGAGAGCGCCGGCGCGTCCGGATCTTCCACCACGTCGAACGTCACCTCCGCCTTGTCGAAGGTGGCCGCCGACGTGGAATAGAGCTCCATGTGCGCCGCCAGCGCCTCGCCCGTGATGTGCGGCTCGACACCGGCGCGCAGCCCCTTGCCCCCCTCCGGCATCGGGCCGACGATGAGATCGCCCAGGGCCAGCGTCTCGCCGGCCATCTTCCACGCGTTCACGTCGCGGAGGACGCTGCCGCGGCGCCCCTCCGTGTCGATGACGCCAAAGCGCAGCGTGTAGATGCCCGGCTCCACGACCACGCCGCCCAGGAAATCCAGCGGCTCGTTGCCGCCCGTGCCGGCCGGCTCCAGGGTCCGCTTCTCGAGGTAGTTGCCGACGATCCGGTTGTCGTCGCTCACCAGCAGGTAGCCGACGGTGAACTCGCCTTTCGGCGCGCCGGGTTGCCCCACCTGCGCCGAGACCATCAGCCGCACCTTGTCGCTGGCCGTGTCGTGGTGCGCGAACGTCGTCACCCGCAGCGGCAGCCCGGACACCGCAAACGGCGACAGCAGCGCGTCGCGCAGGCTGTCGTTGGCCGACTTGGGCGCGTTGGCGGTGGGCGACAGCACGAAGGCCTGTCGCGATCGGATGGTCACGCCGCGCCGGCGTACGTCCACGTCGATACGGTGACGGTCGCCTTCGCGGTCCTTCGGCCGCTGCTCGACGCCGAGCAGGTAATAGGCCGAGATCTCGGAGCTGAGGCGCTCGAAGATGGGCTCGCCGGTGCCGGCCACGTAGAAGAGCGAGCCCATCGACATCGTGGCCAGCCCTTCGAGGCCCTGCATCTGGAGCCGCCGGTCCTGGGTCTCGGTGGGGGGCGACTCGCCCACGGTCACGTCGCCGCGCTGGAGATCGAGCGCCATCACGTTGATCGACGTCCGGGCGGCGCCGGCCAGGCTCACCAGCCGCCGCAGCTCGTTCTGATCGTCGAGCGCCAGCCCCTCGGAGAGCAGGATGAGCGACTTGTGACCTTCTACCGTCGTGAGCTGGCGCAGGATTTTGGCGAACCCCGCGACCGACTCGTCCGTCTCCTCGCGCAGCCGCCGCGCGATCTCGCCGGCCTCGGTGACGATGTCGCGTTCGCACTGGGCGCGCTGCATCGGATCGCTGCTGCGGCACTCGCGGATGGCGACCTGCGCCAGCACGAGCTGATCGCGCCGGTTGGTGATGGCGAGCGCCTCGCTCACGCCGATGTTGTGCTGCCCGACCACCGCGCGCTGCTGCTGGCCGATGAGGCCCTGCATCGCCAGGCGCAGCCGCAGCTTGTCGCTCGTGAAGTTGACGCGCGGGCCCGGCTCGGGGAAGACGATGAAGGCGACCTGATCCAGCGGACTGAGCTTGTCGAGGAACCGTTGGGCCGCTGCCATGATCGGGCGGATCGATCCGGGGCGGATGTGCATCTGATCGACCGCGATGACGATCTGGCGCCCGTTGGGCGGCGTGAGGTTGCTGGTGTAGAAGGTCTCGTTCTTGTCGGCGACCGTCTTCTTCGCGGCCTCGACGTCCACCTTCACGAGCTCCGCCGACACCACACGGCGCACCTCGCCATCGACCTTCACCGAGAATTCGGCCGCCCCCAGGTCTTCGACCGGGTTGCCGCGGCCGTCCACGACGCCGACGTCGACCGTGATCAGATCGACGCCGGATCGGAAGGTGGGCCCCTGCGTTGCCGGCGGCGGCGCAGGTTCCTGCCCGATCACGCTCGACGCCCCGGCCGCCATCGCGACGGCGACCGCGGCGAACAGCCCGCACGTGCGCATCGTCATGGGGCGATCCTAAAGCAGTTACGGTCAGGTGAGTCGGGTAGGTCAGGTAGGTCTGGTCGGGAGTCAGGTGGGCTCAGCCCTGACCTACCTGACTGGTCAGATCCGGATTGCCCTTGACACGGCTCTGACAGAGAGTAAGATGCGCCAATCATGGACGAACCGAAGACTCCATCGATGTCGGCCACCGAAGCGCTGCTGCTCGATCTCATGGGCGACGGCGAGCGATTCGGCCTCGAGCTCGTGGCCACGTCCGGCGGGCGCGTGAAGCGCGGGTCGGTGTACGTCACGCTGACCCGTATGGAAGCCAAGGGCTTCGTCGAGTCCCGCCAGGAAGAGCGCGCGCCCGGCGCGATCGGACTGCCGCGGCGGCTGTACAAGTCGACGGCGTACGGCGCCACCGTGCGGCAGGCGTATCAGTCGCTGCAACAGGCCATCAGCCTGCGGCCGGCCGAGGCACGGTGATGAGGACCAGAGGCAATCGGGAAGCAGCGGCCCATCGCGGCCGGTGGATGGCAGCGGCGGCGCGCCGCATGTTCTCGCCGGAATCGTTCGCGCTGCTCGTCGAACCGGCCATCGCGGATCTCCAGCTCGAGACCGGCGGCGGCCTGACCGCGAGGATCGACGCCTATCGCACGGTGTGGATCGGCATGGCGGCCGCGTGCGACACCGGCATCGCCTGCCGCGCGCGCACCTTCGTGCGCGACAACGAGCTCGTCACGCTCACCGGGCTGGTGCTCCTGCACGCCGCGCACTCCTTGTGGATGGTCGTGCTGCTGCTCGGGCTCGACGGGCGCGTGCACCTGGGACGCGTGATTTCGGCGCGGGTGGCCGAGATGCCGGCGCCGGGATTCCTGGCGGCGGCGAGCGTGCTGGCGCTCTACGGCGGTCGCGTGCTCGTGCGGCGTCTGTCGAAGCGCGCCTCGTCCACCGCCTGCAGCATCGTCCGGGTCGTCGAATGATCGGCGCCTCACGCAACGGCGGCGGCCGCGGGCTCGAGGGCCACGGGCTGACGAAGCGCTACTCGTCGGTGGCCGTCGTGCGGGAGGTGGATGTCGTGGTGCGGCCCGGAGAGGTGATCGGATATCTCGGGCCGAACGGATCGGGCAAGACCACCACCGTACGCATGCTGACCGGCCTCACCGAGCCGAGCGACGGCACGGTGCTGCACGACGGCCGGAACATCTACGGGGATCTCGTCGCGTTCAGGCGCCGGCTCGGATACGTGCCGGAGGAGGCGCATCTCTATCCCTTCCTCTCGGGGCGCGAATATCTGGAGCTCGTGGGCCGGCTGCGGGAGCTGCCCGAGGCGCTGCTCGAGAAGAAGATCGTGAGCCTGCTCGAGCTCTTCGGCATCCTGAACGCCGCCGACCAGCCGATCAGCAGCTATTCAAAGGGGATGAAGCAGAAGGTCCTCATCAGCGCGGCGCTGCTGCACGACCCGGATCTGCTGATTCTCGACGAGCCGGAATCGGGCCTCGACGTCACGGCGGTGCTCGTGCTGCGCAGCCTCATCACCGAGCTGGCGCGCCGGGGCAAGGCGATTCTCTACAGCTCGCACATCATGGAGTCGGTGGAGCGCGTGTGCTCGCGCGTGATGGTGCTGCACCGCGGCGTGGTGGTGGCCGACGACTCCTCCGTCAACCTGCGCACGCTGATGTCGCACGACTCGCTCGAGGCCGTGTTCGCCGAGCTGGTCGTGCAGGACAATCCCGCCCGCACGGCGTCCGACATCGCCGACGTGGCGGCGATGCGCGCCTGAAGGTGCCACGCCCATGTCTTCCGGGCCGCGCCGGCTCCTCACGGCGCATTTCCTGCGGCGCCTGATCGACGACGACCTCATCTCGCCCAACGCCGACCGGCACGAGAGCCTGTCGATGATCGGCGCCATGCTGGTGTCGCTGGGGCTGTTCGTCTCGGTCATCGGCTCGATGCGGTACCTGTTCAATCCCTATCTGACGCCGGGCGTGGCGTCGCTCTCGGCGCTCTTCGATCACTTCCTCTATACGGCGGCGGCGATGACCGCCACGGCGCTCCTGACGCTGCTCGTGTGGGACGGGCTGGCCGTGGACGCCCGCGACGCGTCGGTGCTCGGCGCCATGCCGATCCGGACTCGCACCATCGTGGCCGCCAAGTTCAGCGCCCTCATCACCTTCGCGGCGATGTTCGCGGCGGCCCTGAACCTGGTGCCGAGCCTCATCGCGCCGGCGCTGATGGTGTCGAAGCTCTCGGTGTCGTTTCTCCAGCTCCTCGCCCTCATCCTCACCCAGGGGCTCGTCGTGAGCATGGCCGCGGCGTTCGGTTTCTTCGCGGTGCTCGCCATCCGCGGCGTGCTGCAGGCGCTGCTCGGCCGCACGCTCTTCACTCGCGTCGCGCCGGTGGTGCAGGCGATCCTGCTCGTGAGCGTGGCGTCCGCCTTCCTGCTGCTTCCGGTGGTGGCCTCGCGGGTGAGCCGCGCCTGGCTGGAGCCGCAGTCGCGGGCGGTGATGATGGCGCCGCCGCTCTGGTTCGTGGGGTTGCAGGAGGTGTTGACGGGCGACATCCTCGCCGAGTTGCCTCGACCCACCGGCCGCCGCATGCCGCCGCGCATCGCCGCGGCCGACGCGCGCGCCACCGCGCTCTACGCCAACGCGCGCCAGCTCTTTCCCGACCTGGCGGCAACCGCCGTGGTGAAACTGACGGCCGTCACGGTGATTGCGCTCGTGCTCTTCGCGTGGAACAACCGCCGCATGGAGGCACCGCCACCGGCCGCGGCGACGGCGCGCTGGCTGCGGCGCGGCTTCGGCGCGACGGCCCGCCTGGCCGTCCGGCACCCGGAGACGCAAGCCAGCTTCTTCTTCACGCTCCAGGCGCTGCTGCGAAGTCCTCAGCACCGTCTCTCGCTGGCCGCGTCGCTGGCCTTCGGGCTCACGGCCAGCGTGTTCGCCGTGGCCGTCGGCAGCGCCACGCGGCGCGGCGAGGCCGCGGCGTTCACCGCCGGCGTGCTGGCGATTCAACCGGTGTTGATTGCGGCGCTCCTCATCGGGTTCCGCCACGCGGTGCGCGTCCCAGCGGAGCTTGCCGCGAACTGGGCGGTACAGGTGGCGTGGAGGGGCAACACGCGCCGTCATATCGCGGGCGCCAAGGTCGCCGGCGCGCTGCTGTTCGTCGCGGTGCCGGTACTGGCGCTCATCCCGTTCTACGCGATGCTCTTCACACCGCGCGACGCAGTGGGCATCGCCCTCTGCGGCCTGGCCGGCGGACTCGCCGCGCTCGAAGGCATGTTCCTTGGCTACACCAAGATGCCGTTCGCGTGCGGCTACCTGCCGGCCAACCTCAAGACCCTGGCGCCCATCGGCTTCTTCTCGTTCATCTTCTTCACCTATCAGTTCGCGCACCGCGAGCGGGCGGCGCTCCAATCCGGCAGCGCGGACGACTTCGCCTTGACGCTCCTCATCCTCTTCGTCGCGCTCCGCATCGTCGACGCGGTCAAGCGCCGGACCGTCCGGCCGTTCGAGTTCGACGAGATGCCGGAGCCACCGACGCAGCGGCTCGGCCTGAGTTGAACCTGGAGGCAGTTGAGTACGTAGAGGCGGGTCTTTAGACCCGCCTGCAGGGCGGTCTGAAGCCGCCCTCTACACTTCGGCCAGAGTGGGCCAGGAGGACCGTCTGAGCCGTGTAACAAACAGTGCCGGTTGAATTTAGCGCCGACCCAACCGCTGACGTTACATCCCGGTGCTATGATCCAAGGTCCCGGTCACAGGGCCGCGGTCGTCATGGACCAGCCACTACAAAGAGCCTCGGTCGTCGAACCATCGAATGGCGATAGTGCGCCTCCAATCAACCTCAAGGACCCCGCGCTCTATATCAACCGCGAGCTGAGCTGGCTCGAGTTCAACCGGCGCGTGCTCGCCCAGGCGCAGGACGATCGCCAGGCGCTCCTCGAGCGGGTGAAGTTCCTCGCGATTACCGGCACGAATCTGGACGAGTTCTTCATGATTCGCGTCGCCACCACGATGCGGCGCTTCCGCGCCGGCGTCGAAGAGGTGGCGCCCGACGGCTACACCACCGGCCAGCAGCTCGAAGCGATGCGCTCGTGCGCGCACGTGATGCTGGAGGCGCTCGCGACGACATGGAAGACGCTGCGCGGGCTGCTCGAGCAGGAGCAGATCCGTCTGCTCGATCCGGAGCGCTGGACGCCTGAGATACACGAGTATTTGAATGGCTACTTCTCGCGTGACATCTGTCCGGTGCTCACGCCGCTCGCCTTCGACCCCGGGCATCCGTTTCCGTTCATTTCGAATCTGAGCACGAACTTCGCGGTGGTCGTGCGGCACGGCGGCCGGATCAAGTTCGCGCGCGTCAAGGTACCCGACGTGCTGCCGCGCTTCGTGCCGCTGCCCGAGTCGCTCGGCCACGGCCTGCACACGTTCGTGTTCCTCGAGGACGTCGTGCGCGCCAACATCCACGAGCTGTTTCCGGGCACGCAGGTGCACGGAGCGCACCTGTTCCGCATCATCCGCGACGCCGACCTGGCGCTCGACGACGAAGAGGACGTCGAGGACGCCGAGGACCTGCTCGAATTCGTGGACCGCAGCCTGCGCCTGCTCCGGCGCGGCCCGATCTCGCTGCTGCAGGTCGAGGCCAGCATGCCGGCGCGCGTGCTCGACATCCTGGTGGAGAACTTCGGCGTCAACGACGACGTCGTGGTGCGCTCCACCGAGCGTCTGGGCTTCGGCGACTGGCACCAGCTCGCGCGCGTCCATCGTCCCGATCTCAAGGACCCGCCGTTCTCGGCCCGCAGCCTGTGGCGCGCCGATGAGGATCCGGAAGCCATCTTCGATCTGATCCGGTACCAGGACGTCCTGGTGCATCACCCGTTCGAATCGTTCGCCACGGTGGAGACGTTCCTCCGCGCCGCGGTGCGCGACCGTCAGGTGATCGCGATCAAGATGACGCTCTACCGCATCGGCCCGGACTCGCCCCTGATTCCGCTGCTCATCGAGGCGGCCGAAGACGGCAAGCAGGTGGCGGTGCTCGTGGAGCTCAAGGCGCGCTTCGACGAGCGCAACAACATCCGCTGGGCCCGGCGGCTGGAGTCGCACGGCATCCACGTCGTGTACGGCTTCGCCAGCCTGAAGACGCACGCGAAGCTGTGCCTGGTGATCCGGCAGGAGCCGGCCGGCGTGCAGCGCTACGTCCACACCAGCACCGGCAACTACAACCCGGTGACAGCGAAGGTCTACACCGACATGGGGGTCTTCACCGCGGACCCGGAAGTGGTGGCGGACGTCACCGAGATCTTCAACTACCTGACCGGCTACTCGAATCAGCGCGAGTACCGGCGTCTCGTCGTGGCCCCGATGCAGCTGCGCACGCGCATCAAGGAGCTCATTCGCCGCGAAGCCGAGCACGCGCGCGCCGGACGGCCGGCGCACATCGTGGCCAAACTGAACGCCGTCACCGACGACCAGATGATCCGCGAGCTCTACGCGGCATCGCAGGCCGGCGTGGAGATCGACCTCGTCGTCCGCGGCATCTGCAGCCTGCGCCCCGGCATTCCCGGGGTCAGCGAGCGCATCCGCGTGCGATCGATCGTGGGACGCTTCCTCGAGCACTCGCGCGCATTCTGGTTCGAGAACGGCGGGCACGAGGAGCTCTATCTGAGCAGCGCCGACCTGATGGAGCGCAATCTCGATCGCCGCGTCGAGACGATGACGCCGGTTCGCGATCGCGGCCTGCTCTCACACCTGCGGCACGTCGTGCTCGACGCCTACCTGCGAGATACCGCCGCGGCGATGACGCTCGATTCCACCGGACGCTACCATCGCCTGGCCACCGGATCGCCGGACGACTTCAGCGCGCAGCACGCGCTCTTGAAGTACTACGCAGAAGCGCGCGAGCAATAACTGCACGCGCCGTCACTCGGCGCTCCCCAGTCTTGTCGCCCCGATCACAGAACTGTCGCGATGGGGCTGCGTGCGCTTTTCTCTCCCGGCGCGTTGACAAGGAAACAGCTCATCTGTCTGCGTCCAGCCCGGCACGCGTCGTGCACGGTCCTGCGTGGACCCCCGATACCCGTGACTCCCCGCGGATCTCTCTCCGCCGCACAGGCGACTTCGCACAACAGCACCCGGCGCCGCGCCAGGCGCCCACTGCCACCGCCGCTCGCCGCCGTCCCCTCGCGCGACATCGCGCCGACGGATCTGCGCAACCGGGGGCTGTACATCAACCGCGAGCTGAGCTGGCTCGAGTTCAACGAACGCGTGCTCGATCAGGCGCGCGACGCCACGCACCCGCTGCTCGAACGCGTGAAGTTCCTGGCGATCACGGCGTCGAACCTCGACGAGTTCTTCATGATCCGGGTGTCCACCACCCTGAAGAAGCTGCACGCCGGTGCGGACGACGTGGGCGCGGATGGCCTGAACACCGAGCAGCAGCTGGCCGCGATGCAGACGCGCGCGCGCCGGATGCTGTCCGATCAGGCCGACGTATGGGACGACCTGCGGCGCCTGCTCGACGGCGCCGGCATCCGGGTGCTCGATCGGGCCGACTGGTCGGACGGGATCAAGGCGCACGTGTCCGGTGTCTTCGAGCGCGACATCGCACCGGTGCTGACGCCGCTGGCGTTCGACCCCGGCCGCCCGCTGCCGTTCCTCGCCAACCGCAGCATGAACGTCGCGGTAACGGTGGCCTATCAAGGACGCCTGCGCTTCGCGCGCGTCACCGTCCCAACCGTGCTGCCACGCTTCATCGCGCTGCCCGAGTCGATGTCGGCGCACGGCCAGGCGTTCGTCATGCTCGAGGACGTGGTCTGCGCCAACATCGACGAACTGTTCCTCGGCGGCACAGTGGAAGGCGCGCATCTCTTTCGCGTGGTGCGCGACGCGGACCTCGAGCTCGACCAGGCCGACGAAGAGGACCTGCTCCAAACCGTGGAGGGCCGGCTCAAACAGCTGCGCCACGGTCCGATCTCGATGCTGCAGCTCGACGCGGAGATGCCGGCGCGCATGCGGAAGGTGCTGATCGAGGGGCTCGGCATCTCGCCGGACGAGGTGGTGCAATCACCGGGACGCCTCGGCCTCAGCGACTGGGCCCAGCTCACGCGCCTGCACCGCCCCGAGCTGAAGGACGCTCCGTTCTCGGCGCGCAGCCTGTGGCGGCGCGAGGAGGACCCCACCGTGATCTTCGATCGCATCCGCGACGAGGATCTGTTCGTTCACCACCCCTACGAGTCGTTCGGGACCGTCGAGACGTTCGTGCACGCCGCCGCGATAGACCCGCACGTCGTGGCGATCAAGATGACGCTCTACCGCATCGGCGCCCAGTCGCCGCTGCTCGATCTGCTGATCCAGGCGGCCGAGAGCGGCAAGCAGGTGGCGGTGCTGGTGGAGATCAAGGCGCGGCTCGACGAGCGCAACAACATCCTGTGGGCGCGCCGGCTGGAGGCGCACGGCATCCACGTCGTCTACGGCTTCGCCGACCTGAAAACCCACGCGAAGCTGTGCCTCGTGGTGCGGCAGGAGTCCGACGGCATCCGGCGCTACGTGCACACGAGCACCGGCAACTACAACGTGGAGACCGCGCGCGCCTACACCGACATGGGGCTGTTCACCGCGGATCCCGGTGTGGCCGCCGACGTCTCCGCGATCTTCAACAGCCTCACCGGCTACTCGACGCAGAACGCGTTCAACCGCCTGGTGGTGGCGCCGCGCCACCTGCGCACCACGCTCAAGCGGCTGGTGGAGCGCGAGGCGGCGCATGCGCGGGCCGGGCGGCGGGCGCATATCGTGATCAAGGTGAACGCCGTCACCGACGACGCGATGATCCGGGCGCTCTACCGCGCCTCGCAGGCGGGGGTGACGGTCGATCTTCTGGTGCGCGGCATCTGCAGCCTGCGTCCCGGCGTGGCGGGCATCAGCGAGCGCATCCGCGTCCACTCCATCGTCGGCCGCTTCCTCGAGCACTCCCGCGTGTACTGGTTCGCCAACGGCGGCGCCGAGGAGATGTTCATCGGCAGCGCGGACGTCATGGAGCGCAACCTGGGTCGCCGGGTGGAGACGCTGCTCCCGATTCGCGAGGAGCGCATCCTGCGCCATCTGCGCGACGTCGTGCTGGACGCCTACCTGAAGGACACCGACCGCGCCATGGCGCTCGACGCCTCCGGCGCCTACACCCGCGTGGCGCCGGGACCCGAGGGCCGCTTCAACGCCCAGGAATTCCTTTTACGTTTCTACACGAGAGAACGCCGCTAGCGCGGCCTCACGCGAGGAACCACCACGCCGCGACGCCGGCGGCAACGACAGCTCCGAACGCCGGGAAGATATAGAGCGCGGCGATCAGCAGCAGGCTCACGACCGCCACGAACGCGAGCGGCGCGAGCGGCCAGGCGACGGCGAGGCCGAGACGGGTGAGCGGCCGGGCGTCGGTGAAGATCAGGCCGGCCACGACGCCCGCGACGTAGATCAGAAACACGACCCGCACTCGGTCATGGTATCCCTGTTGGGATGCTCAACGACGCGCACTGCCACTTCTTCTCCACGAGCTTCTTCTCCACGCTGTCGCAGCAGCGCGGGCGCGGCGACACCCCTGCGGCGTTGTGCAAGGAGCTGGACTGGGAGAATCCCGGCGAGCCCGAGGCGCTGGCCGATCGCTGGGTCCGGGAGCTCGACGCGCAGCAGGTGACGCGCGCCGCGCTGATCGCCAGCGTCCCCGGTGACGAAGCCTCGGTGGCGGCGGCGGTCGCAAGGCACCCCAGCCGCTTCGTCGGCTACTTCATGGTGAATGCGGCGGCGCCGGACGCGGTGGCGAGGACGCACGCCGCCGTGTACTCGCAGGGGCTCCGCTGCCTGTGCCTGTTTCCCGCAATGCATCACACGCCGCTCGACGACGAGCGCGTAAAGAGAGTGGTGGAGGCGGCCGCCGGCGGCCAGGCCGCCGTGTTCGTCCACTGCGGCCAGCTGTCGGTGGGGGTGCGGCGGGCGCTCGGCCTGGCCAGCCCCTTCGACCTCCGGCTGGGCGATCCGCTGGGCGTGGCGCGCCTGGCCACGGCGTTTCCAACCGTGCCGTTCATCATCCCGCACTTCGGCGCCGGTCTCCTGCGCGAGACGCTGATGGCGGCCGAGGCCTGCCCCAACATCTACCTCGACACGTCGAGCTCGAACCGGTGGATCCGATTCACACCTGGCCTGACGCTCGACGACGTGTTCGGGGCGGCGCTGGCCGTCATCGGGCCGGGGAGGATACTCTTCGGCACGGACTCGTCGTACTTCCCGCGCGGCTGGCAGCGCGCCGTACACGACGAGCAGCGCGCAGTGCTCGAGCGGCTCGGGGTCGCGGCCGCGGCTCGCGACATGATTTTCGGCGGCACGTTCAACCGCCTGTTTTCGTAGGGACATCTTTATTCGTAGGGGCACAAAATAGCGAGCCGGCGTTAAGCCGGTTTGCCAGACACTGCGCGCGGTCCGCGTTCTGAGCGGGCCGCGCCTGCCCGACCAGCGGAGGAACAATGAAGGCCATCGTTGTGCGTGAGTTCGGCGGACCGGAGGTGATGAAGCTCGAGGACGTGCCGGTGCCGTCGCCCGGGCCCGGCCAGCTCCTGGTGCGCGTGGGCGCCGTGGGCGTGAACCCGGTGGACGGCTACATCCGGTCCGGCACCTACGCACGCAAGCCGGCGCTTCCCTATACACCCGGCACCGACATCGCGGGTACGGTGGAGTCGGCCGGCGAGGGCGTCTCGCGTTTCGCGCCGGGAGCGCGTGTGTATGCGCACAACGCCGTCGGCGGCTACGCCGAGCTCGCCCTGTGCGAGGAATGGCAGGCGAGCCCCCTGCCGGCACGGATCTCGTTCGCACAAGGGGCCGCGATCGGCGTGCCGTACGCCACCGCGTGGCGCGCGCTGTTCATCCGCGGGCGTGCGAAAGCCGGCGAAGCCGTCCTCGTGCACGGCGCGAGCGGCGGCGTGGGCACCGCGGCGGTGCAGATCGCCCGCGCCCACGGGCTGCAGGTGATCGGCACGGCGGGCACGGCCGAGGGGGTCGCCCACGTGCGCGCGCAGGGCGCGCACCACGCGCTCAACCACCGCGACGCGGACTACCTGCAACAGGTGAGGCCGCTCACCGGCGGCCGCGGGGTGGACGTCGTTCTCGAAATGCTGGCCAACGTGAACCTCGACAAAGACCTCGAAGTGCTGGCGCGCAACGGGCGCGTGGTGGTGATCGGGAGCCGCGGGCGGGTGGAGATCGATCCGCGCAAGACGATGGGCGTGGACGGCGCCATCCTCGGCATGACGCTCTTCAATGCCGACCGCGCCGAATTCCACGAGATCCACTCGGGCCTCGTGGCCGGCCTCGAGGACGGGACACTGACTCCGGTGGTGTCGAAGGAGATGCCGCTCGGCGCCGCCGTCCAGTCGCACGTCGCGGTGATGGAACCGGGAGCGATGGGAAAGATCGTGTTGCTTCCCACGGCCTGATTCCCACGGCCTGATTCCCAAGGCCTGATTCCTAAGGCC
>DASRPM010000116.1:0-5601 GCA_035646375.1 Vicinamibacterales bacterium | reverse complement strand
GGTAGTCTCGTCGCGTCTGCGGGTACTCGGCGATCCGACTTCCACGACCAGCTCGGGCACGCCTTGGACGTTATCGTCCGTCAGGATGTGCGCCGCGCGTTCGTTCGACATGTAGAGAAGATCCGGCTCGACGACGTTTATTTCCGAAAAGACGACGTCGAATGGGGCAAAAAACACTCGGCCGATCGCGTGGGTGCGTAACCAGGGCTTGATCAGCTCGTGCAGGTTCGAGAGGACCAGCTGGTGCTTCGTGTTGGGCGACGGCGTCACGTAGTGCTCTCCGTCGATCAACTCGTGCCGCAGCCCGTCGTCGGGGAAGAGCACGAAGTCGTCGTAGGTGAGCTTCACGCCGCGGGGATTCGGCAGCGCGCCGTCGTGGCCGGACATGAGGCCCATTCTACGCTCCGCCCCTGCGCGAGGCATGCCGCGACGGGTGCCTCAGATCGGCCGCCCTCTTCCAACGGAAAGGACGTTGATGCTCGCGGCTTCTGCGACGATTACGTCGCTAATGTGCGCGTTTCTTACACGCGGAAGATGTCAGTGAGCGGGAGTTCGAGGTCAGGCAGCAGCGGACTGGTCAGGACGTCGCCGGCTTCGGCGGAGCGCTCGGACGGCCGGGCGAAGCGTTCGCCGTCGCGGCGGTAGACCCGGACCACGTCCAGTTCCGGATCGACGACCCAGTACTCCGAGACGCCGGCGCGCTCGTAGAGCGTGCGCTTGACCGTCTCGTCCCGCCGTCGAGTGCTCGGAGAGCCGACTTCTACCACCAGCTCGGGCACGCCCTGCACATTGGCCGATGTCAGGATCGCCGCGGCGCGCTCGCCGGACATGTACAAGAGATCGGGTTCGACGACGTCGAACTGGGAGAACACGACGTCGAATGGCGCGATGAACACCTGGCCGCCGGTGCGCTGCTGCTCAATCCAGGTGAGGATTCGGGCCCCCAGCTTGAGAAGAATCTGCTGGTGTTTCGCGTTGGGCGACGGCGTCACGAAGTGCTCTCCGTCGATCAACTCGTGCCGCAGCCCGTCGTCGGGGAACAGCACGAAGTCGTCGTAGGTGAGCTTCACGCCGCGGGGATTCGGCACCGCGCCGTCGTGGCCGGACATGACGCCCATTCTACGCCCGCGGTGCGAGCGGCGTGCCCACGTCTCGCGCGGCGAAATCGCCGGCCATTCGCGTATCGATGATGCAAACCGTCGCGGTTTCCGCGACAATCACGTCACCGGATGCGCGCGTTTCTTGTGCGGCGTGTGATCTTCGCGCTGGTGCTCGTGGCCTGCGCGTCGTCCACCGCGTTCCTGCTCACACGCGCCGCGCCCGGCGACGTCACCACGCAGCTCGGCCCGTTTGCCAAGCCCGCGGAAGTCGCGGCCGTCCGCGCCCGGTTCGGCCTCGACCGGCCGGTGCTCGAGCAGTGGGCGGTGTGGGCGTCGCGCGCCGTGCGTCTCGACTTCGGCGATTCGTTTCTCTACAACCGCCCGGTCGCGAGCGTGCTGGCGCCGGCCGCACTGAACACCGCGATCCTGGCGGTCGTGGCGTTGACGATCGCCACGGCCAGCGGGATCTTCCTCGGCGTGATTGGCGGCAGCGGCGGGTCCGCCGGGACACGCGCGGCCATTCGCGCCGTGTCGGCGGTGTGCGTGTCGCTGCCGCCGCTCCTCACCTCGCTGGTCCTCGTGTTCCTCGCCGCGCGGACGGGGCTCCTGCCCACCGGCGGCATGTCGTCGTCCAGCGCCGGCGACCTCTCGTGGGGCGCCTGGCTGATCGACGTCGCCTGGCACGTGCCGCTGCCGGCCCTGGCGCTGGCGCTGCCGATTACCGCCACCTTCGAGCGCCTGCAGTCGCAGGCGATGACCGAGGTCGTCGGTCAACCCTTCGTCGCCGCCGCGCGCGCCCGGGGCGTGCCCCGCGGCGCGATCGTCTGGCGGCATGCGTGGCCGGTGTCGTTGCGTCCGATCTGCGCGGTGCTCGGCGTGGCGATCGGCGCGCTGCTCTCGGGATCGTTCGTGGTCGAGTACGTGACCACCTGGCCCGGACTGGGCCGGCTGATGTACGAGGCGCTCCGCGCGCGCGACATCTACCTGGTGGCGGGCTGCGCCACCGCGGGCTCCGCGTTCCTGGCCTGCGGCACGCTGGCCGGCGACCTGCTGCTCGCCGCCGTGGATCCGCGCGTGCGCGAGGAAACGGCCGCGTGAGGCGCGCCGGCCTCGCGCTGCTCGTGTTCGTCGCGCTCGGTGCCGCGGGTGCTGGATGGCTGGCGCCGAATCCGCCCGCCCGAGCGTTCCCCGAGCTGTTGCACGCGCCGCCGACGACGGTGCACGTGTGGGACGGCGGCCCGCGGGCGCCGTTCATCTATCGCCAGCGCGTGGTCAGCCGTCTCGAACGCCGTTTCGAGAGCGTGACCACCGAGCGCGTCCCGCTGCGCTGGTTTCAGGACGGCCGTCTCGTGACCGCCGACGCCGACGGCGGTGCGCCGCTGCTGCTGTTCGGCGCCGACGGCTACGGCCGCGACATCTTCGCGCGGCTCGTGCACGGCTCCCGCCTGACGCTGGCGCTCGCGCTCCTTGCCACGATCGGAGCCATGCTCATCGGCGGCTTGATCGGCGGCGTGTCGGGCTACGCCGGTGGCCGCGTGGACCTGTTGCTGTCGCGCGTCACCGAATTCGTGCTGGTGCTGCCGGCGATCTACGTCGTGCTCGCCCTGCGCGCGGCGTTGCCGCTCGTGGTGCCGCCGCGCACGGTGTTCCTGTCGCTCGCGGCCATCTTCGTGCTCCTCGGGTGGCCCACGGTGGCGCGCGGCGTGCGCGCCATCATCGCGTCGGAGCGCTCGCGCGACTACGTGTCGGCCGCCGAAGCGCTCGGCGCCGGCTCCGCGCGCGTGCTCTTCCGGCACCTGCTGCCGTCGGCGGGCGGGCACCTGCTCATGCAGGCCACGCTGCTGCTGCCGGCCTTCATCCTGGCCGAGGCCACGATGTCCTACATCGGCCTGGGGTTTCCCGAGGCCACGCCCACGTGGGGCACCATGCTGCAGGAGGCGTCGAACGCCGCGCTCCTCGGCGACACGCCGTGGGCGCTGGCGCCGGCCGGCGCCATATTCCTCGTGGTTCTCGCGGTGAACCTCGCCGGGCAAGGCTCCCCCCGCGCCTACGCCCGCCCGGAGGGCGGGCAAGAGATACTGCCCTAGCGAGGCGAGCCTGCTGTTCGCTGGTCCAAGGCACAGCCTCGCTAGGTACAATTGAAGGGATGAAACCGTTTGCCGGCGTCTACACGCCCATCGTCACGCCGTTTCGTGACGATGACACGGTGGACGAGGCCGGGCTTCGCGGCAACGTCCGCCGCTGGATGGCGAGCACGCTCACCGGCATCGTGGTGCTGGGCTCCAACGGCGAGTCGGTGCAGCTCGACGACGACGAAGCCGATCGCGTCGTGGGCGTGGCGCGCGACGAGGTGCCCAAGGACCGGCCCTTCATCGTGGGCACCGGGCGCGAATCCACCCGCGCGACGATTGCCGCCACCGCGCGCGCCGCACGGGCGGGCGCCGAGGCCGCGCTGGTGCGCACGCCGGCCTTTTTCAAGACGCAGATGACCGCCGACGTGTTCGTGCGTCACTACACCGCCGTGGCCGACGCGTCGCCGATCCCCGTGCTCCTCTACAACGTGACGATCTTCACCGGTGTGAACCTGCCGGTGGATGCCGTGGCCGCGCTGGCGTCGCACCCCAACATCGTGGGCATGAAGGAATCGGGCAGCGACCTGGCGCAGATTGCCGACTGCGTGGCGCGCACGCCCGACAACTTCACCGTGCTGGCCGGATCGGCCACCACCTACTTTCATGCCCTGTGCGCCGGCTGCGATGGCGGCATCCTGGCGCTGGCGTCGATCTTTCCCGACGAGTGTGTGCGGCTCCAGACGCTCGTCCGCGACAATCAGATCGACGAGGCCCGGGCGCTGCAAAGCCGGCTGACACCGATCGCACGCACGATCGGCACCGCCCATGGCGTGCCGGCGCTCAAGGCCGCGCTCGATCTCCTCGGCTACGTGGGCGGACCGCCCCGGCCGCCGCTGCGTCCTGTGCCGCCGCAGGTGATCGACACCCTGCGTTCGCAGCTCGGGGCGCTCGACGCGCTGCCACTCGTTCACTGACTTCGGACCCCAATTACCTGATCGAGGTTTCCGCTCTGATGCCACTGCCGTCCACCGAACGCATTCTGCTTGGGCCCGGCCCGAGCCTCATCGCTCCGCGCGTGATGCGCGCCCTGGGCGCCCCCGTGCTGAGCCATCTCGACCCGGATTTCGTGCCGATGCTCGACGACGTCCGCCTGTCGCTGCGCCGCGTGTTCAAGGCCGACGAGCAGGCGTTGACCCTCGCCACCTCGGGTACCGGCACCTCGGCGATGGAAGCGGCCGTGGCCAACGTCGTGTCCGAGGGAAGCCGCGCCGTCGTGGCGGTCACCGGCTATTTCGGCGATCGGCTGGTGCAGATCATGGAGCGTTACGGCGCCAGCGTGCGCCGCATCGACGTGGAGTGGGGCCGCGCCGTCGATCCGGCGCTGCTGCGCGCCGAGCTGAAGAAGGAACGCGCGGACATCGTGGGCGTCGTGCACGCGGAGACGTCCACCGGCGTCCTGAACCCGGTGAAGGAGCTGGCTGCCATCGCGCGCGAGCACGGCGCGCTGACGGTGGCGGACATGGTGACGTCGCTGGGCGGACACCCGGTGGATCTGGCCGGCTGGGGCGTGGATGTCGCCTACTCGTGCAGTCAGAAGTGCATCGGGGCGCCGTCGGGGATGTCGCCGGTGTCGGTGTCGGGCTCGGCGCGCGCGAAGATGGTGAAGTGCCGCAGCTTCTATCTCGATCTGAAGATGCTCGAGGACTACTGGCAGGGGCGGAAGTACCACCACACCCTGTCCACCTCGCTCATCTACGCGCTGCGCGAGGCGCTGCTGATGGTCGAGGAAGAAGGGCTCGACGCGCGCTACGCGCGGCACGAGCGGCATCACCACGCGCTCGCGGCGGGGATCGAAGCCATGGGGCTGTCGCTGCTGCCGCCGGCCGGTGAGCGCCTGTGGACGCTCAACACCGTGCGCGTGCCCGCCGGCGTGGACGAGGCCGCGGTGCGCCGCACGCTCTTGCAGACATTCAATCTGGAAGTCGGGGCGGGTCTCGGCCCGCTCGCCGGCAAGATCTGGCGCGTCGGCCTGATGGGCGCCAGCTCCACGCCGCAGACGCTGCTGCAGTTCCTGGCCGCGCTCGAGGCGGCGCTCGCCACGCAGGGTCACCGCGTGCCGGGAGGCGCCGGGGTTGCGGCGGCCCAGGAGGCTCTGCGGTCGCAGCTCACGGCGGTGTAGCACGGGGCGGGTCTAAAGACCCGCAACTACGTACGGACTAGAATTCGGTCATGCTGATCCGCCTCACCGCGGCCGCGCTCGCGGCCGCGACGCTGTCGTCGTGCGCCACCAATCCCGCCACCGGGCGGCGCGAAATCACGCTGATGAGCGAGGCGCAGGAGATTGCGCTCGGCAAGGAATCCGACGGTCAGATCCGGCAGGAGATGGGGCTGTACGACGACCCCGAGCTGCAGCGCTACGTGAGCGACAT
>DASRPM010000115.1:0-43044 GCA_035646375.1 Vicinamibacterales bacterium | reverse complement strand
TCGAGGCCTACGGCAGCAAGATGCCGCTCAACCAGCTCGCCACGATGTCAATCCCCGAGCCGTCGCTGATCGTCGTGCAGCCGTTCGATCCGTCGCAGATGGCGGCCATCGAGCGCGGCATCCGCCTGTCGGACCTGGGGCTCAACCCGGCCGCCGACGGCAAGGTCCTCCGCGTCCCCATCCCGTCGCTCACCGAGGAACGCCGCAAGGAGCTGTCGCGCCACGTGCACAAGCAGGCCGAGGAAGGCCGCAACGCCGTGCGCCAGGTGCGCCGCGACGCCAACGACCGGCTGAAGAAGCTCCTCAAGGAGCACAAGATCTCGGAAGACGACGAGCGGAAGGGCCTGGAGACGGTTCAGAAGACGACCGACGAGCACATCAAGTCGATCGACGACCTGCAGAAGAAGAAGGACGCCGAGTTGCTCGGCTGATCAGTCTCCGAAGCCGATGCCGAGGGCGCGTGCCGTGAGCAGCAGGTCATAGTCGAGCGGAACGGTCTTCGTCTTCCCCACCACTTCCCCAATCGAGACGGGCACGATGTCCGGCGGATGGTTTGCCACCATCTTGCCGAACTGGCCCCGCTGCAGCAGCTCCACGGCCTTGCCGCCGAAGCGCGACGCCAGCGTGCGGTCGAACGCGGTGGGCTGGCCGCCGCGCTGCAGGTGGCCGAGCACGACGTGGCGTGTCTCCTTGTTCGTGAGCTTCGCCAGCAGGTCCGAGCACACCTGGCCGGCACCGCCAAGCCGCTCGGCGTGGCCGGCGTGCGCGGCTTCCAGGATCGAGTGGCCGGCGTTGATCGGGTGCGCGCCCTCCGCGCACACGACGATGCTGAACCGCGCGCCCTTGCTCTCGCGATCCTTGATGGTCTTGGCCACCTTGTCGGGATCGTAGGGAATCTCCGGGATCAGGATGGCGTCGGCGCCGCCGGCGACGCCCGCGTGCAGCGCGATCCAGCCGGCGTAGCGGCCCATCACCTCCACCACCATCACGCGGTGGTGCGCCTCGGCCGTGGTGTGCAGGCGGTCGATGGCATCGGTGGCAAAGCTCACGGCGGTGTCGAACCCGAAACAGCTCGTGGTGCCGACGATGTCGTTGTCGATCGTCTTCGGCACGCAGACGAGCGGGATGCCCATCTTGTAGAACTCGTACGAGATGGCCAGCGTACCGTCGCCGCCGATGCAGACGAGCGCGTCGAGCTGCATCTTCTTGAACATCTCGAGCACCCGGTCGGCGTAGTTGAACGTGCCGTCGGGCGTGACGATCGGCTGTGCGAAGGGGTTGCCGCGGTTCACCGTGCCGAGAATCGTGCCGCCCAGGCGCAGGATGCCGGTGACGTCCTTCGGCGTCAGCAGCCGCGACTTGTCGGGGTAGATGAGGCCGTCGAAGCTGTCCTCGAGGCCCCACACCTCGGCGCCGGCGTTGTGCGCCGTCTTGACGACGGCGCGGATGACCGCGTTCAAGCCGGGGGCGTCGCCGCCTCCGGTCAGTACTCCGATGCGATTTACGGGCATGCGCGTGAGGGTCTCGACCTCCCCACTATAAATCGTGTCTCTCTGTCAGTTTCCTGAATCTCTGCGACACACCTGTCGTCCTGACATGACGTTGCTGCATTTCTGTGGCAATCGCGCCGCTTGGCGTCATTCTCGGCCGCGTGCTACATTGAGGCTTCGTGCGCTCGGTACCCGTTCTCTCCTACGAGAGCGTGACCGGCCGCGTCTCGGGGCGCGCACGTCGTGGGCGGCTAGCTCAGCTGGGAGAGCGCCGCGTTCGCAATGCGGAGGTCAGGAGTTCGATCCTCCTGCCGTCCACCAACTTCTCGCCCCCCTCATCGCCGACCAGTCACAGCGTCGGCGATGCCACTCTGTGCAATCAGCTCGGCCGACGCCAAAAGGAAAAGCGCGCGCACGGCGAGCAATGTCCGCCGCCGCGCAGACTACACCGCGGACACTGGATCGTAAGTCGTTCGAAACACGCGGCTTGTAGCCTCGAAGGCACTGGCGGACGCCTTGCCCTGTGAGATGACAGGTTCCTGGCTCCGAAGGGAAGCAGGGCCCGTCCGGCGCCTCAGCGAAATTGCATCAGGCGACCACACGGGTCCTGCTTCCCATCCCCACTCCCCTAAGCGAGAATCGATCGACCTCGCTTTGCTCACCCGCCTGTCCCTCGGTCGCGCTCACGCCTTGGCCACCTCGATCGCGCAGCACGTGCAGCGCGCGGGTCTGCCCATCCTGTCGCTCGTCCCACTCGGCAGTCTTCGACGCTTCGCGCCGGAGATCGGCGACGTGACGCTGCTGGCGGTCGCCGCCGCCGATCGACACACCGACGTACTCGACGGCCTGGCGCGGCTCGGATCGTCGATGAGCGTGCTGCGGCGCACCGACACGTCGATGGCGCTCAGCACGCAGAAAGGGCCGGTGGCGGTGCACCTCGCGCCGCCGCAGGATGCCGGCGCGGCGCTGCTCTGGCACACCGGCAGCCGCAGGCACACGGACGCCGTTCGCGCCCGCGCGCGCACCCGCGGCTACGAGTTCGTCGACGGCCGGCTTCACCGCGCGGGCGTCCGCGTGGACACGCCCACCGAAGACGTCATCTACACACGGCTCGAGCTGCCGTACATCCCGCCGGAGCTGCGCGAAGACGGCAGCGAGCTCGAGCTGGTGGAGCGCCACGGGCTGCCGCAACTCGTCGCCGTGCCGCACATTCGCGGCGACCTCCACTCGCATACGAGCTGGAGCGATGGGCGCGACTCCACCGAGCGCATGGTGCAGGCGGCGCGAGACCTCGGCTACGAGTACTTCGCCATCACCGATCACTCGGAGCGCTCGTGGGCCTCGCGCACGCTGGCCGTGGCCGACGTGCCGAAGCAGCGCACCGAGATCGAGGCGGTGCGCGCGCGTATGCCGGGCATCGAGGTGCTGCACGGCGTCGAAGTGGACATCATGCACGACGGCACGCTCGACTTTCCGGACCACGTGCTGGAAGGGTTCGACATCGTGCTGGCATCGCTGCACGACGACGGCGGCCACGAGGCCACGCGCCTCACCGAGCGCTACCTGAGCGCCATGCGCCATCCCCTCGTCAACGTCATCACGCACCCGGCCAACCGGTCCCCCGGGGCGCGGGCCGGCTACGACCTCGACTTCGACCGGCTGTTCGAGGCCGCGGTGGAGACCGGCACGGCCATGGAGGTGGACGGCGCCCCCGGGCACCTCGACATGGACGGGGCCGTGGCGCGCCGGGCGATCGAGCGCGGCGTCACCGTGGTGGTGGACAGCGACGGCCACCGGGCCGACAGCCTGGCGCGGCAGATGGAGTTCGGGGTTGGAACGGCCCGCCGCGGCTGGCTGGAGCCGCGCCACGTCCTCAACACCAAGGGTATCGCCGCAATCCGCGCCTTCGTGGCCCGCAAGCGCGACCGCCGCTGAGGCGGTTCCGGCCCGCGGTTCTGAGGCGTAGCCTCGCCAGCATGCTAAGTTAACTTCATGCGCCTCAGCCTGACGCTGCTGCTGGTCCTCGTGATCCAGGTTCTGGCGGGCCACAGCTGGCTCGCGGCGCAAGGCTCGGCCGCGGCGCCCAGCGCGGACGCGCTGGCCAAGGCGCTTCAGCAGCGCTACCAGACCATCAAGGACTTCTCCGCCGACTTCGAGCACACCTATCGCGGCGGCGCCCTGCGGACGCAGACGCGCGAGCGGGGCACGGTGAAGATCAAGAAGCCCGGCAAGATGCGGTGGGTCTACACGGCGCCCGAACGCAAGGAGTTCGTCTCCGACGGCCTGAAAATCTACTCGCACATCCCGCAGGACCGCCAGGTGCTGGTGTCCAACGTGCCGGCCGACGGCGACGTGAGCACGCCGGCGCTGTTTCTCTCGGGCAAGGGCGACATCGCGCGGGATTTCACGGCGTCCATCGTCCAGAGCCCGGTGCCCGACGCGATCGGCCTCAAGCTGACGCCGAAGCGGACCGAGGCGCAGTACGACTACTTCGTCGTGGCCACCACGCAGCCGGGGCTCCAGATCCGCGCCCTGGCCACGCACGACCGCCAGGGCGGCGATTCCGTCATAGCGTTCATGAACCTAAAGGAAAATCAGGGCATATCCGATAAGGAGTTCGAATTCCGCATACCCAAAGGCGCTGATGTCATCACCAATGGCGGTAACTGACAGATTCGCCAAGGCTTTGGCGACCACCCTCACGCTCGCCTTCCTGGCGGCCGGGTGCGTCACGACTGGCATACGTGCCGGCCAGCTGGCCGAGCAGGCCCAGGACTACGACCGCGCCGTCATCGAATACACCAAGGTCCTCAAGGAACATCCGGACAACCGGGAGGCTCGCCTGTCGCTCGACCGCGCCAAGCTGCGCGCGGCGCTCGACCACTACAACCGCGGCCTGCGGCTGCGCAATGGCGGGCGCCTCGAAGAGGCCCTGGTGGAACTGCAGATTGCCTCCGAGCTCAATCCGGCCAGCGGCGACATCGACTCCGTGCTCACCGACGTCCGCTCGCAGCTCCGCACGAGGATCGCGGTAACCCGCGAGGGAAAGACACAGCTCGAGACGCTCATCGACCGGTCGCGGGATCTCCCACCGCTCGGCGTGGATCTCCCCTCGGACGCGCAGATGCCGGCCGTCCTCACCTTCCGCGACGCCAGCGCGCGCGACGTCTTCACCGCGCTCGGGCGGTTCGCGCGCGTCAACGTGGTGTTCGATCCGACCTACCGCGACCAGGCGGTCACGATCGACCTGCGCAACAGCACGCTCGAAGCGGCGCTGCAGGCGGTGTCGGCGTCCACGCGCAACTTCTATCGGGTCACCGCGCAGCGCACCATCACCATCGTGCCCGACACGCCGGCCAAGCGCCGCGAGTACGAGGAAGAGGTGGTGCGCACCTTCTTCCTGAGCAACGCCGACCTCAAGGAAACGATGGACATGCTGCGGGTGGTCGTGGACATCCGCCGCGTCGCCACCAGCGCCGCCACCAACGCCATCACCATCAAGGACACGCCCGAGCGGATTGCCGCCGCGGCGCGCATCATCACGGCCATCGACAAGGCGCGGCCCGAGGTCGTGATCGACGTCGAACTGCTCGAAGTGGACCGCACGAAGCTGCGCGACTACGGCCTGCAGGTCGCCTCGCCTGGCGACCCGTCGCCGATCGGCATCGACGGCGCGGCCACGATCAACCGCGACGGGCTCACGCTGCGCGATCTGACCAACCTCTCGCAGTCGGACGTCTTCCTCACCAATCTGCCGGGGCTCTACTTCCGGCTGCTCAAGTCGGATCACAACACCCGCACGCTGGCCAACCCGCAGCTGCGGACGTCGGAGGGCATTGCCGCGCAGGCCAGGTTCGGCGAGCGCGTGCCGGTGCCGGTGACCACCTTCTCGCCCATCGCCACCGGCGGCGTGGCGCAGCAGCCGATCACGTCGTTCAACTACGAGAACATCGGCGTGAACATCGACATCACCCCGCGCACCCATCACGACGATCAGGTGACGCTGACGCTCAAGCTGGCCATCACCAGCATTTCGGGCACCGGCTTCGGCGGGCTGCCCACGTTCGGCAACCGTGAGATCAACACGGTCATCCGGCTGAAGGACGGCGAGACCAACCTCCTCGCGGGGCTGATTCGCGACGACGAGCGGCGCACGCTCGAGGGCGTGGCCGGGCTCATCGACATCCCCGTCATCGGACGGCTGTTCGCACGCTCGCGGAAAGAGACGCAGGAAACTGACATCGTCCTCACGCTGACACCGCGCATCGTGCGAGTGCTGGATCTGAACGAGACCGACGTCCGCGCCTTCAAAGTAGGCCGCGACGGCGACGGCGGCGGTCCCGTCGAGCTGCCCATTCCGGCGGCGCTCCCGCCGGCGGCTGCTCCGCCGGCCGCCGTTCCGCCCGCGGGCGGTGTCCCCGGTGGTCTGCCCAACGAGAGGCCGATTCTGCCGCCCGCTCCGGCTCCTCCGGCTCCTCCAGCCAAATAGGCGCCGCCCTACTCTTCTTTCACCACGCGCGCGCCCAGGCCGCGGAGACGATCGACGAGCTGCCCGTAACCGCGCTCGACGGTTTCGAGCGGCGTCACCCGGCTCAGACCTTCGGCCGCGAGGCCGGCGGCAATCAACGACATTCCCGAGCGGAGATCGCGACTGTCGAGCGTGCGGCCGCCGCGCAGCTGCGTCGGCCCGGTGACGATGATCCGGTGGGCGTCGGCCAGGAACATGTCCGCGCCCATGCCGCTCAACTGCTCGAGCGCGAAGAGCCGCAGCTCATACATCCAGTCGTGCACCAGCGTGCGCCCTTCGGCCTGCGTGGCCAGCACCGTGACCAGGCTGACGAGGTCGCTCGGAAACGACGGCCAGAGCCCGGTGGTGATGCGCCGAGCCGCCTTGAGCTTGGACGGCTTCACGGAGAACACGCCGTCGCGCATGCCGCATTCGACGTTCATGCGCTCGAGCACCGCGGCCACCACCTCGATGTCGCGCTCCTGCACGCCGTCGATGGCCATCTCGCCGCCGGTGATCACGCCCACCACCGCCCAGCTGCCCGCCTCGATGTAGTCGCCACCCAGCGAATGCGCCGCCCCGCGCAAGCGCGACACGCCTTCGATGCGGATCGTGGACGAGCCGATCCCGGAGATGCCGGCGCCCATCTTGGCGAGGAACTGGCACAACTCCACGACGTGCGGCTCGGTGGCGGCGTGACGAATCTCGGTGACGCCTTCGGCGCGCGCGGCGGCCAGCAGCGCCGTCTCGGTGCCGGTCACCGAGGCTTCGTAGAGATACATCGACGCGCCCTTGAGCCCGTCAGGCGCCTCGAGCACGTGATCCGGGCCGTCGCTCTGGCGCGCGCCGAGCCGCCGCAGCGCGTCCATGTGCGTGCCGATGGTCCGCCGCGCGGGAAAATCGCCGCCGGGCGGCGCGATGTGCGCCTGCCCGGCCCGCGCCAGGAGCGGCCCGAGGAGCAGCACCGACCCGCGAAGGCGGCCGACGAGCGTGCGGTCGGGGGCGTGCGTCCGCAGCGTTTTCGTGCGGATCTTCATGGTGGTGGTGCCGATGCCTTCCACCTCGGCGCCGAGGTCCACCAGCAGGCGCGCCATCACCTCCACGTCGCCGATGCGCGGCACGTTGGTGAGGACGCACTCGTCCTCGGTGAGGAGGCAGGCCGCCAGCAGCGGCAGCGCGGCGTTCTTGTTGCCTTCCACGGCCACGCGGCCCTCGAGCCGGTGGCCCCCTTCGATGAGGAGTGTCGACATCAGTTCCGCGCTCCCAACAAGTACGCTACGTCGGGCGGCGCCTCACCGCCGCCAAACCCGAGAAACACCGGCTCCGGGCGCAGGCGCACGCCGAAGATGTCCTCCACCCGCCGCGCCACGCGGCCGGCGAACCGGATGACGTCCGCGGCCGTGGCGCCCTCGCGCGTCACGATCGCCAGCGTATGCCGCGACGACAGTCCCACCGCGCCGTCGCGCGCCCCCCTGGCGAAGCCGGCGCGCTCGATCAGCCACGCGGCCGGAATCTTCACGCGGCCGCCGGGCTGCGCGAACACCGGGGCGGGGACGCCGGCGTGCGCCGCGACGCGCTCGGCATCCTCTGGCGCGACAACCGGGTTCGTGAAGAAGGATCCCACGCTTCGCGTGTCCGGATCCGTCTCGTCGATCACCATCGCCTTGCGCCGCCGGATGTCGATCACCGTGGCGCGGACGTCCGCGACGGAGGGGTGCGCCACCCGCTGCCGCGCCAGCGACGCGGCCACCTCGGCGTAGGCTGTCGTCGGCGCTCCCTTGTGGAGCCGGAACGTCACGTCGCAGACGACGAAACGGCCGGCGTCGTGCGCCTTGAACCGGCTGGTGCGGTAGGCAAAACCGCACTCGGACGCCGGGAGCCTGGCCACCGCTCCCTCGACGGTGTCGAACACGGTCACCCGTTCGATGACGCCGGCGACGTCCTGCCCGTAGGCGCCGACGTTCTGAATCGGCGTGCCGCCGGTGAGTCCTGGAATCCCCGACAGGCATTCGAGCCCGGCGCCGCCGCGCGCCACGGCGGACTCCACCACCGCGTCCCACGGCTCGCCCGCTGCCGCGGTCACCACCAGCGTGTCGCCCTCGTCGTCGATCGCCAGACCACGGGGCGCCACCGCCACCACCAACGCATCGAGGCCGGCATCGGCCACCACGACGTTGGTGCCGCCGCCGAGCACGATCATGGGCACGCCGCGTGATCGGCTCCACGCGTGCGCGGCCGCGACGTCGGCGGAGGACGAAGCCGCGGTGAACCAGCGCGCCAGCCCCCCCACGCGCAACGAGCAGCGCGGGGCCAGCGGGACGCCCTGCTGAATCACGGGCTCAGCCACGGCCGCCAGCCGAGGACTCCTCGCGCGCCAGCGCAGCCAAGGCGTCGGCGCGCGTGCAGGTGTCGAACTCGATCCAGTCCCCGGGAGCGAGCTGGCCGACCACCGGCAGATCCGCGGTGATCACCGTGGCAATGATCGGATAGCCGCCAGTCACCTGGCGGTCCGCCGTCAACAGAATCGGCTGCCCCGACGGCGGCACCTGCAGTCCGCCCGGACAGGTGGCGTCCGAAACCATCTCGCGCGCCTCGCGTGGGAGCGGCTCCGCCCCGCGCAGCCGGTAGCCCATGCGGTTGGAGTCGGGGCTGACCTCGTAGCGCGTGCGGCACAGCAGATCGAGCGCCGCGGGCGGGAACCATTCGCCATGCGGCCCGGGCAGGACGCGTACGCGGGCGCCGCCGGCCGGCAGCGGTCGCAGCGCGATCGGCTCGGCGGGGCGGCTTGCCGGCGACGGCACGGCGACGGGCACGCGGTCGCCGGCGCGCAGGCGCCGGCCGGCCACGCCGCCCAGCCCGCTCGTGAGGTCCGTGGCACGGCTGCCCAGGCACGGCGTGACGTCGAGACCACCATCGAACGCCAGGTACGCGCGCGTCCCGCGGCGCCGCGCGTCGAAGCGGACCACGCTGCCCGCTGCGTGCTCCACACGAGTGCTCAGCGGCAGGGCGCGCCCATCGAGCGTCGCGGAAAGGTCGGCTCCGGACACCGCGAGCGCGCCGGCATGCTCCAGCCGCACCTCCACGCCGCCGAGCGTCACCTCGAGGGCCGCGGCCATGAACGCGTTCCCCACCGCGCGGTTGGCGTCGCGCATCGACACGCGGTCCATGGCGCCGCTCACCGGCACACCCTCGTGCTGCCAGCCCCAGCGCCCGTCGTCCTGCACGGTGGTCATCAGCCCCGGGCGCACCACGCTCACCGCGCGGGCGCCGTGGACGGTGCCCGGCACGGATTCCGGTGCTGCCTCCGTCGGCGTCGCCGGCCACGCCGCGTCGAAGGATCCCAGCGTGCCGGGCGGCACCGGGACGAAGCGCACGCGGTCGCCCGGCGCCAGCAGCGCGGGCGGTACGCGGTGCGCGTCGAAGGGGCGTGTCGTGGTGCGGCCGATGATCCGCCACCCGCCAGGCGAGGCCTGCGGATAGATGCCGGTCTGCTGCCCCGCGATCCCCACCGAGCCGGGGGGCACGCGCACGCGCGGCGAGCCGAGGCGCGGCGCGGCGATCGACGCGTCCACCGGCCCGAGGTACGCGAAGCCGGGCAGAAAGCCGACCATGAAGACGCGATACTCGCGCGCCGCATGCCGCGCCACGACCTCCGCCGCCGACAGGCCCGCGCCGGCGGCCACGGCCTCGAGGTCTGGTCCCGCGTCCCCGCCGTACTCGACGGGCACGTCGATCGCCGGCCGTTCGGCCGCGGCGGGCGGGCCCGCGGGCAGACGCAGCAGACGGGCCTTCAGCGTCTCGAGCTCGACGCGCCGCGGGTCGAAGAACACGGCCACCGACCGGAAGGTGGCGATGACGTCGCGCACGCCGTCCGGCGCCTCGGCGCGAAGGCGGGCGGCCATCGCCACCGCGCGCGCGTTGACGGCCGCGTCGATGCCATCGCCGAGCTCGACGACGATCGCCGAGTCCCCGGCCACGCGGATGCGCGGGGCGGTCACGCGCCGAGCGCCTGCAGCAGCTTCTGGTGAATGCCGCCGAAGCCGCCGTTCGACATCAGCACGACGAGATCGCCGCGCCCGGCTTCGGCCGCCACCGCATGGACGATGTCGTCGACGGCCGGAATGTGGCGGGCCCGGCGGCCGGCGTGCTCGAGATCCGAGACGAGCTGCCCGGCCGACAGCCGTTCCTCTTCGGGGAGCGACGAGCGGAACACGCCGGCGATCACCACTTCATCGGCGGCGCCGAAGGCGCGCGCGAAGTCGTCCTGGAACACACGCCGGCACGACGACGCCGAGCGGGGCTCGAACACCGCCCACACCTTGCGCCCCGGGTAGCCGGTCTTGAGCGCCAGCAGCGTTTCATGCACGGCCGTCGGGTGATGGGCAAAATCGTCGAGCACCGTCACACCGCGCTGCTCCCCCACGATCTCCAGCCGCCGCTTGATGCCCTTGAAGGCACGCAACCCGTCGGCGAGCGCCGCCGCCGTGAGGCCGGCCCGCGCACCCACCGCCACGGCGGCCAGCGCGTTGCGGACGTTGTGGACGCCGAGGAGCGGCGAGGCGAAGCGGCCGAACGGGCGGCCGTCGCGATGGACCTCGAAGTGGGTCAGACCATCACGGTGCGACACGTCCACCGCGCGCCAGGTCGCGCCCTCTCCCACCCCGAAGGTCTCGACCGGGCTCACGGCCGCGCGCTGCAGCGCCAGCGCGTCCGGGCTGTCGGCGCCGAGCAGCAGCAGGCCGTTGCGCGGCACCAGCGTGGCCAGCCGGCGGAATGCCAGGCGTACCGCGTCGAGGTCCGCATAGATGTCGGCGTGGTCGAACTCGACGTTGCTGACCACGGCCACCTCGGGCAGATACTTCAGGAACTTGGCCGTCTTGTCGAAGAAGGCGCTGTCGTACTCGTCGCCCTCGATCACGAAATGGCGGCCGCCGCCCACGCGGTAGCTCGAACCGCCCGCGCCGAAGTTCAACGCCACGCCGCCGACGAGCACCGTGGGATCGAGGCCGCCGGCCGTCAGGAGCCAGCCGGTGAGCGACGTGGTCGTGGTCTTGCCGTGCGTGCCGGCGAGGACAACGGGCGCCGCGCCCCACAAAAAGACATCGCGAATCGCTTCCGGCAGCGAGCAGTAGCGGACGCGGCGCTCGAGCACCGCTTCGAGCTCGGGGTTGCCTCGCGAGATGGCGTTGCCGACCACGACGAGGTCGATGTCTGGCGCGAGATTCTCCGCCGAGTAGCCGCTGAACGCCGGGATCTGCTCGGCGGCCAAAAAGTCGCTCATCGGCGGATAGACGTTCTGGTCCGACCCGCGCACGTCGTGGCCGCGCTGCTTGAGCAGCGCCGCCAGCGTCGCCATGGCGGTGCCGCAGATCCCGATCAGATGGATGCGCTTGACGTGCTGCGCGTCAGCCACGGGCAGGCTCCACGGCCGGCTCTTCAACCACGACGGCGGGCGACGGCGCACCGACGACGCGGACGAGCGCCCCGAGCGGCAGCGTCCAGCACGGGCCGGTGGTGTGCCCAGACGGGAAGCCGAACAGGATGGGGCCGTGAAAATCCTGCGTCGCTTCGCGGATGGCGTCCGCCGCGGTCACGCGCCCATCGGGCTCGTCGCATCCGCGCATCTCGCCGAAGACGAGCGCCCGCGCGCGCGCCAGCACGCCCGCCTGCCGCAGCTGCGTCAGCATCCGGCTCAGACGATACGGCCGCTCGTTCACGTCTTCGAGAAAGAGGATGCACTCCCCCGGCGGCATGAACGCGTACGGCGTGCCCAGCGACGCCGTCAGCGTGGCCATGGTGCCGCCGAAGAGAAACCCGATCGCCTCGCCGGATCGCAGGGTGGTCAGCCCCGGCGGCACGAGCTCGACACCGGCCTCGCCCCGGACGGCGCTCAGAAACGACCGCTCGTCGTAGCCCTCGGCGCCCTTGGCGAGCCGCGCATCGATCATCGGCCCGTGCAGCGCCGTCACGTTGCATGCGCATGTCAACCAGCCGAGGAGGGCGGTGGTGTCGCTGTAGCCGATGAACAGCTTCGGCGCGAGCGCCGGGCGCAGATGGATCAGAAGCGGCAGGATCTCGGCGCTGCCGTAGCCGCCCCGCAGCGCCACGAGCGCCGCCACCGAAGGATCGGCCCACCAGCGCATGAAATCGGCGGCGCGCGTCTCCGGCGAGCCCGCCGAGAACGTGGAACGCTCGAACACCGCGTCGGAGTGGACCGGCTCGAACCCCAGGCGGCGCAGCTCGGCCTCGCCGCGATCGAGCTCGTCGGATGAGCACCCGCTGGCCGGCGCGACCACGGCAATCCGATCGCCCGGGCGAAGCGCGGAGGGGCGGACCATCACGCGTCGCGCGCCATGTCGTCGGCCACGCGGCGGTGCGCCTCGCAGCCGAGCAGCTGCCGCAGCACGGCCTGGGATGGGCCCGCCGGCGCACCGGCGAGCAGCCTCGGCGCGAGGATGCGCTCCTTGGCGGCGCGCAGCCGCTTGTGCGCGTCCTCCAGACGCTTGAACGGGATCAGGCCGTCCTCGACGGCGTGCACCAGCGCCTCGAGCGTCACCGCCTGCGCCTCGACGTCGCCGCTGCAGATGAGGAGGCCGTCGCATCCGGCGGCAATCGCCTGCACGGCGGCGTCGGGAACGCTGTAGGTCGCGGCAATCGCCTTCATCTCGAGGTCGTCGCTCAGGATGACCCCCTCGAATCCCAGCTCCTCGCGCAGCATCGCCTGCACGACTCGCGGCGACAGCGTCGCCGGCCGTTCCTCGTCGAGCGACGGCACCAGCACGTGCGCGGTCATGATGAAGGCCACCCCGGCCCTGATGGCCGCGGCAAACGGCACGCACTCGACGCGCCGGATGCGGTCGGGCGGGTGCTCGACGAGCGGCAGTTCGAGGTGGGAGTCCACCGAGGTGTCGCCGTGTCCCGGGAAGTGCTTGCCGCAGGCCGCGACGCCGTGGCGCTGCAGCTCGTCGATGATGGCCGCCCCGAGGCGCGCCACCATCGCCGCGTCCTCCGACAGCGCCCGGTCGCCGATGACCGGGTTGTTCGGGTTGGTGTGGATGTCGAGCACCGGGGCGTAGTCGAGCGCAATCCCGACGGCCCGGAGCTCGGCGGCCAGCGCCCCGGCAAAGCGGCGCGCGAGCACCTCGTCCCCGCGCCGGCCCAGCGTCGCCATCGGCGGCCACTCGGTGAACGGCGCCTTCAGGCGCGCCACGCGGCCGCCCTCCTGGTCCACGCTCACCCACAGGGGGACGGCGGGCACGAGCTGCTGCGCGTCGTACGCGAGCTCGGCGACCTGCTCCGGCGCCTCGATGTTCCGCGCGAAGAGGATGACTCCGCCGAGCTCGAACTCGCGCGCGAGCGAGCGCATCTCCGCGGTGATGGTCTGCCCGGGCAGGCTGCCGATCAGCAGCTGTCCGATCTCGCGTCGCAAGGCTCCCGGCACGCCGTCATTATAATTGCGCGTGCGCATCGAGACCTCCGCGCCGACCCGCATCGACCTCGCGGGCGGCACGATCGACATCTGGCCTCTCTACCTCTTCCACCCCGGAGCGCAGACGATCAACGCCGCGATCAGCGTCCGCGCCCGCGCCCGCGTCGAGTCGCGGCAGGACAGGCGCATCGTGCTGCGGTCGGAGGACACCGGCGTGACGGTGGAAGCCGACGACCCCGCGGCGCTCCGGAACGAGCCACGCCTGCGCCTCCTGTCGTTGCTCGCCTCGTATTTCAGCGCGCGGGGCGTCACGCTGACGACCACGTCCGAGTCGCCGGCCGGGGCCGGCCTGGCCGGCTCCTCGGCGCTCAATGTCGCGGTGTGCGCGGCGCTCGCGGAGTGGAAACGCGAGCACTACGAGCCCGAGGCGCTGCTGCAGGTGGCGATGAACGTCGAGGCCCAGACGATCAAGGTGCCCACCGGCCTCCAGGACTACCGCCCGGCGCTCTATGGCGGGCTGGCCGCGCTCGAGCTCGAGGTAGACGGCATCCACCGCGTGCCGCTCGACGTGGACCTGAAGGAGCTGAACCGGCGCATCGTCCTGTGCTACACCGGCGAGCCGCACTTCTCCGGCACCAACAACTGGGAGATCACCAAGAAGCACATCGACGGCGACGTCCACGTGTTCGAGTGCTTCGAGCGGATTCGCGACACCGCCGCCGCGATGCGGACGGCCCTTGTGCGGGGCGACTGGGACGCCACCGGGCGCGCCATTGACGAGGAGTGGGACAACCGCAAGCGGCTGGCCCCCGGCGTGACCACCCCCCTCATCGAGGAGCTGATCGCGCGGGCCCGGGCGGCCGGCGCGACCGCCGCCAAGGTGTGCGGCGCGGGCGGCGGCGGGTGCCTCTTCTGCTACGGGCCGCCAGCGGCGGCGGCCGCCATCCGCGAGGCGCTCGCGGGCGGCGGCGCCCGCCTGATCGACTTCACCTTCGAGCGCCACGGGCTCGCCCGTGGATAACGGCTCGATCGCCCAGGTGCTCGGCGAGATTGCCGACCTGCTGGAGATCAAGGGCGAGAACGCGTTCAAGATCCGCGCCTACCGCTCGGCGGCCGACACCATCGCGACGACCGGCGACGCCGTCGCGCGGATGAAGGACACGCAGCTCCGGGCGATTCCCGGCATCGGCAAGGACCTCGCCGCCCGCATCCGGGAGCTCGCCGACACCGGCGCCTCGACCTATCACCGCACGCTGCTCGAGGAGTTTCCACCCACGATGCTCGACCTCCTGCGCCTCCAGGGCGTCGGGCCGAAGACGGTGGCGCGCCTGCACGCGACACTCGGCGTGGCGAGCCTCGACGATCTCGCCGCGGCGGCGCGGGCCGGCCGCATCCGCGAGATGCCGGGCATGGGCGCCAAGAAGGAGGCGCAGATCCTCAAGGCCGTCGAGGACCGGCAGCGCGACCAGGGCCGGCACCTGCTGGCCGAAACGGCGGCCGTCTGCGACGAGCTTCTGAGCCACCTCCGGGCGCACGACGCCGCGGCGGAGTTCGTTCCGGTCGGCAGCCTGCGCCGCGGGCGCGAAACCTGCGGCGACATCGACGTGCTCTGCGTCGGCGGCAACGGCGAGGCGGTGATGGCGGCGTTCGTCTCTCACCCCCGCGTCGAGCGCGTCCTCGGGCAGGGCGACACCAAGTCGAGCGTCCGGCTGCGCGGGGGATTCCAAGCCGACCTGCGCCGCGTCGAACCCGAGAGCCGCGGTGCGGCCATGCAGTACTTCACCGGCTCGAAGGCGCACAACATCGAGCTGCGCGACCGCGCGCTGCAGCGCGGCTACCGGCTCAACGAATACGGGCTGTTCCGCGTCGACGACGCCTCGCGCGTGGCCGGCGACACCGAGGAAGGCATCTACAGCGCCCTCGGCCTCCGGTTCGTGGAGCCCGAGCTGCGCGAGCACCGCGGTGAATTGCAGGCGAGCGAGCAGGGCACCCTGCCCGCGCTCGTCACCCGCGCCGACCTGCGCGGCGACCTGCACATGCACACGACGGAGAGCGACGGCCGCGAGCCGCTCGAGGCCATGGCCGCCGCCGCGCATCGCCTCGGCTACGAGTACATCGCGATCACCGATCACAGCAAGTCGCTGGCGATGGCCAACGGCCTCGACGAGCGCCGCGCACTCGAGCACGCCGCGCGCATCCGCGCCCTGAACGGCCGCTTCGAGGGGCTGACGCTCTTGGCCGGCATCGAGTGCGACATCCTCGCCGACGGCACGCTCGATCTCGCCGACGACTGCCTGGCGCAGCTCGACATCGTCGTCGCGTCGATCCACTCGCACTTCACCCAGGACGAGGCCCAGATGACGGACCGCGTGCTGCGGGCGCTCGAGTGCCGCTGGGTGGACGTGCTGGGACACCCGACGGGGCGGCGGCTGCTGCAGCGCGACCCCATCCGTGTCCGCATGGACGATGTGGTGACCGCCGCCACTGCCGCCGGCGTGGCCCTCGAGGTCAACAGCCAGCTCGAACGGCTGGACCTGAACGACAGCCACGTCAAGCTGGCGCTCGAGAAGGGCGCGCGGCTCGTCGTGTCGTCCGACGCCCACTTCCTGAGCGCGCTCGACTGGGTACAGTGGGGGATCCGGATGGCGCGCCGCGGCTGGGCGACGCGCGGAGACATCCTCAACACCCGCAGCCTGGCCGAACTCCGGCCGCTGCTGCGCCGGCATCGAGGAGCCGCCTGACGTGCGTAAAGAGGATCTGGGATTCGTGGCGCTCAGTTCGCTGAAGAAGAAGCCGGCGGCGGCCGACCCGACGGCGGCGCTGGCCGAGCTGCGCCGCATCTACTTCAAGACGACGAAGAAGACCATCGAGCACGACTTCGCGCACGCCATCAGCCTGCTCAAGACGATCGAGTCGGAAGACGACCGCCAGAAGGCGTCGGTGTTCATGGAAGGGATCAACGAGCTCCGGAAGGAGTGGACCCCGAAACCGGCCAAACCGCCTCGGAAGAAGCGCTGACGTCTACTTGTCGGCGCCGACCATCTTCCGCCGCGCCTGCATCCGCAGCACGTCGGGCACGTTGCGATCGGTCGTCAGCAGCTTGAGGTCCTTCTCGCCCAGACGCGCCATCAGGTTCATCGAGAGCGCGACCGGCGTCTTCGGGTTCTTCACCACGGCGAGCACCACGCTGTAGTTCTTCAGCCACGCGCGGTTCTTGGCGATCGTCCGGAGGACATCCTCCGAGACGTTCTGCATCTTCGCGATGGCCGCCACCTCGGTGTCGTTCATCTTGGGGCTGCTCAGCACGGCGGCCGTGACGATGCGGTTGGGATCGCGAATCAGGATGGCGCGCTCCTCGCGGTTCCCTCGCATCGCCAGCGCGATGCGCATGGCCACGTTCATGTTCGAGATGCGCTGGAGCGCGGACTGCGTCTCCTCGTCCGCGGGCGCCTCTTCCACCTCCGGGCTCGCGTCGATGAGCGGCGCGTCGACGGCCGTCGCCGTGTCGGCCGGCTGGATGCCCTTGGCGACGAACCGCGCCTTCACCTCGGCCGACACGCTGCCAAGCGTGGCCGCCAGCTGCGCCGGCGGAATGGCGGCAAGTGTCCGCTCGGCGGTAGCGGCGATCTCGGGATCGGCGTCGCCAGCGAGCATGACGAGCAGCTCGAGCTGTTCATCGGCGCGCGGCGCCACGACGGCCTGCGCGGCGAGCAGTTTCAGCTCGCGATTGACCTCGCCGCGTTTGAAGGTATCCAGGAGCGGGCTGTTCGACATGCTACGCCTCGCGAGGCTGCGCCTCGCAGCGAACGGCATGGCGGCTCCGCCTCGCTCGGGCAGTATCTGCTGGCCCGCCCTCCGGGCGGGCGACTTGAACGGCTCGTCCGGACGAATTCTTCACAACCATTTGTGCCGTTCAAGGAGTCCTAGAGGCGAATGCCGCGGCGGCGGCAGCGACGGAGCGCACGAGCTCGGCCTCCGACGGCGAGGCGAACAGGCCGATTGCCGCGAATCCCGCGGCGCCGGCCGCGGCCACCTCACCGGTGTTATCGGGTGCGACGCCCCCCACCGCCAGCACGGGCAGGTTCACCGCCGCCGCCACTTCGGCCAGCGTTGACACGCCGGCCGGCGCGTGTCCCGGCTTCGAGGACGTCGCAAACACCGTCCCGAACAGGAGATAGTCGAGCCCGCCGGCCGCCGCCATCTCCACCGCCTCGTCCCGCGCATGCACCGACCGGCCCAGGACGAACCCGGGCGGGCAGAGCGTCCGCACGCGTGCGGCCGGCATCGAGTCGGCACGCAGGTGCACGCCGTGCGCGCCGGCGGCGAGCGCGACGTCCACCCGGTCGTTCACCAGAACTCGGGCGCGCGAGCCGCGGACGGCATCGACACACCGGCGGACGAGCGCGGTGAGCGGGCCGCCGTCGAGGTCCCGCTCGCGCACCTGCACCAGATGCACCCCGGCGCGTGCGGCCCACGCCACACGCTCAACCGTGGCGTCGGCGCCGGCGGCGTGGCGGCCGCGATCGGTGATCAGGCAGATGACCGGCGTCACGGTGTCGGGCCGGCAGGGGGCACCGGCGGCGTCACCTTGGGCGAGCCACGGCCCTCGAACAGCTCGGCGATCACGCCGACGGCGGCAAGGACGTTGACGATTCCGAGGCCCGAGACGGCGCCGCGAACGTAGTTGCTGGTGAGCAGCGCGTGGAGCGGCGGCCACGACTGCGCAAAGAAATTGCGGTCCCAGTACGAGGACCACGGCACCACGAGGAGCACGAACCCGATTTCGAGGAAGAATGCCGCCAGGAGCAGCGGCATCACCGAGCGCGGCCCTCCTCGAGCGCGCGGCGCAGTGACGCCATTCGCTCCGGGACGTCACGGAAGGAGGCCGCGTCGAAATCGAGATCCGCGAACGCGTCGAGCGCGCGCGCGCGTTCACCGGCGCGCTCGAGCGCATCCGCGAGCTCGTACATCACGTCGAGCCGCTGCTCACGGGCCGAGGTGGCCGCCTGCGTGGCCCGCTCGAGCCACTCGAGGCCTTCGCGGTTGCGGCCGAGCCGCAGCAACAGCCGTCCGAGCTGCGCCGAGGCCTGGAACTGGAGCGCCGGGTTCTGCGCCGCCGCGGTCAGCGCGGCGATGCTCTCGGCCTCGGCTGCCGTGGCACCTTCCAGCACCGGTTCGGGTTCAGGCTCGCGCACCGGCTCGGGCTCCGGCTCGGGCGCGGGCTCGGGCACAGGCTCGGGTTCACGCACCGGCTCCGGTTCAAGAGCAACGACCTCTGGTGCGTCAGGCTGCGGCTCGTCGTCGGGCACGACGTAAACCGCTTCCACCTCGACGTCGGCTACGGCCGGCTCCACGGCCGCGACGGCCTCCTCGGCCACTTCCTCGGCCACGGGCGTCGGCGCGTCGCCAGCCGCCGTCGACACGTGAGGCGCCTCCACCGTGTCCGTCTCGCCCACCGGCAACGTGTCGGTTTCGCTCCCGAACGCCGCCTCCAGATCGACCGGCACGTCTTCAACCGCCTGACCGACCTCGACGGCAGGCAAGTCCGCTGGCATCTGGTGCGCGGGCGGCGCCGGAGCGCTCTCGCCGGCAAGCGCTGCCAGCATGGCCTCGGCTTCGGCGCGCCGGTCGGGAGCCACTTCGATCACGCGGTCGAGCGCGCGCCGCGCGTCGTCGTGACGGCCGTCGGCGAGCGCGTGCCCGGCGAGCGCCAGCAGCAGATCGGGATGGTCGCCGGCAGTCTCGAACGACAGGAACGCGCCGGCGCGATCGATCTGCCCGGTGGCCGCGCACGCCAGCGCGACGCGCCGGCGCAAGCCCACGTCGCCGGGCTCGAGGCTGGCCGCCTGCATCAGCACGTCCACCGCCTCACCCGGTCGGCCGGCGCGCTCGAGGGCATCGGCCGCATCCACCCACAGCCGCATGGTCTGGTCCTGTTTGAGGTGCGCGGCGGACGCACGGGCCGCCGCCAGCTTCGTGTCGGCGGTGGCGGCCGGAAAGCCGCCCAGCCGGACGAGACACTCGGCCACACCGGCCTCGTTGTTCTGGTCGCGCCGGCGCTGCAGCAGGCGGTTCAAGTAGAGCGTCGCGTCCGCGTAGAGCTCCTGCTCGACGGCAATCTGCGCCAGCTGCGACAGCGCGTGCTCGCTCGCCGGATCCGCCTTGAGCGCTTTCTTGTAGAAGGCCACCGCCTTGGGGATGAACCCGGAGTCTCGGTGGCTGTCGCCGATCTTGACGAACTGCGTCGCCGCGGCGGCGCGGTTGCCGATCCTGGCGTACAGGTCGCCCAGGGCGTTGGCGGCGCCGAAGTCGCCAGGCTGATCCTCGACGAGGCGCAGATACTCGTCGATCGCGAGTTCGGTCTTGCCCTCGCGAACGAGCTCCTCGGCTTTCCTGACGGCCGATTCTCGATCTACGCCCACGCTGCGGGGGAAGGGGGAAAGAAGCAACGCATCGTGCGGTCAGTCAATCGTATCAAACAGCGTCGCGGCCCTGAACGAACGGCGGTGCAGCGGCGAATAGCCGTGGAGCGCCACGGCCGCCAGATGATCCGCGGTGGCGTAACCCTTGTGGCGGTCGTAGCCGTAGCGGGGATCGGCCTCGTGGTGGCGCTGCATCTCGCGGTCGCGGGTCACTTTCGCGACGATCGACGCCGCGGCCACCGCACTGACCTTCCGGTCGCCCTTCGGTACGCCGACCTGCGCCATCATCAGGTCCGGGATCTTGAAGGCATCCACCACCACCATATCCGGCAGCGGCACGAGCATGCCGATGGCCTGGCGCATGGCGTCGAGCGAGGCGCGGTGGATGTTGATGCGGTCGATTTCGCTCGGCGGCGACGCGGCGACGGCCCAGGCGAGGGCTTTGCGGGTGATGACGTCGTAGAGCCGCTCCCGCTCGAGCAGCGTCGTCATCTTCGAGTCGAAGAGGCCCGGAATGTGACGGCCCGGGTCGAGGATGACCGCACCGGCCACCACCGGGCCCGCCAGGCAGCCCCGGCCCACCTCGTCGCAGCCGGCGACGAGATGGAAGCCCCAGCGCCGCAGGGCGTTCTCAAGGCTCCTCGTCGCGCGAACCTTGACCATCGGACGTCGCCGTCTGTCGCGGGCGCGGCCCCGGCTAGGTCCGCTTGGTCTCCTTCATGCGCGCCGCCTTGCCCTTCAGGTCGCGCAGGAAGTACAGCTTGGCGCGCCGCACGCGGGCCGACCGAACGATCTCGATCTTGGCGAGCGTCGGCGAGTGCAACGGGAAGATGCGCTCGACACCCTGGCCGAACGACACCTTGCGCACCGTGAACGAGGCGCGCACGCCGCCGCGGTGCATCCCGATGACGATGCCCTCGAAGATCTGGATGCGCTCTTTGTCGCCTTCCCGCACCTTCACGTGCACCTTCACCGTGTCGCCCGACTTCATCCCCGGCCGCTCGGTCATCTGGCCCTTTTCCACCATGTCAATCGCGCTCATTGCCTCGTCTCCTCTTCGTCTTCGTCAACCGCCTCGCTCAGCAGATCCTGCTGCTCGCGGCTCAAGGCACCCTCGTCGATCAGGTCCGGGCGCCGATCCAGCGTCCGCAACAACGCCTGCTTCGCGCGCCACCGGCGGACCTCGGCGTGATGCCCCGACAGCAGCACGTCCGGCACCCGTCGCCCGTCGAACTCCGCGGGCCGCGTGTAGTGCGGGTGGTCCAGGATGCCCTGTGAAAATGAATCCTGCTCCACCGATTCACGATCGCCCACCACGCCCGGCACCAGCCGGCTCACCGCGTCGATCACGAGCAGCGCCGGCGTCTCGCCGCCGCTCACCACGAAGTCGCCGATCGACAGCTCCTCCGTGGCCACCATTTCCCGCACGCGCTCGTCGATCCCCTCGTAGCGTCCGCACAGCAGCGCCACGTGACCGAGCTCGCGCAAGCGGCGCGCCTCGCCCTGGTCGAACCGCCGCCCCTGCGGCGACAGCATCACGACGGCCGCCGGGGTGCCCCGCTCCGCGCGAATCGCTTCCAGCGCCCGCACGAACGGCTCGACCTTCATCACCATGCCGGGCCCGCCGCCGTACGCCACGTCGTCCACCGTGCGGTGGCGGTCCGACGTGAACGCCCGCAGGTCGTGCACCCGCACGTCCACGAGCCCGCTCTCGATCCCCCGTCCCACCACGCCCTCCGCGAGACCGGCTTCGATCATCCGCGGAAAGATCGTGACGACGTCGAACTTCATCTTTCTGTGCCGCGCTTCGCGCGGCGGGTTTCGTTCAGCTCCAGCAGCCCTTCAGGCAGCCGCACCCGAATCAATCCCGCGCCCACGTCGATGCCGACGCAAATCTCGTGCACGAGGGGCACCAGCACCTCGCCCCGTGCTCCGTCGACCGCCAGCACCGCCGCGCCGGCGCCGCCGTCTACCCGGGTGACGGCTCCGATCTCCGCGCCCTCGGTCGTCTCCACCCGGCATCCGACCAGCTGGTGCAGGTAGTAACTGCCTTCGGGCAGCGGCAGCAGATCCGATTCCGGAACCCGCAGTTCCGCGCCCGCCAATCTCTCGGCCGCCTCGATGCTCTCGTAACCGTCGAACGCGAGTATCGGCCGGGGCCCCTCCAACCGTGCGTCCGCGATCCTCAGCAGCTGCTCCTGCCCGTCGACCCGCGTCCAGACCTGCGCCCCGGCTTGAAAACGCTCGGCGACGAAGTCGGTCTCGGCGTTCACCAGGACGTGTCCGCGGATGCCGTGCGTCCGCGCCACGCGACCCACGAGGACCATCGCCTCCCAGTCCGGCATCGGCTCGTGAGGCTCCCCTGTCGGCTCCGCTCGCGCGTCAGTCGCGGATGTCGAGCTGCCCGCGCGTGCCCTGCTGCTCGGCCGTCAACGAAACCAGCGTGCGAAGGGCCGCCGCCGTGCGGCCCTGCCGCCCGATGATCTTGCCCATGTCGCCCGGCGCCGTCGTCAGTTCCACGACCGTCATGCCGCGGCGCGACGACTCCGTCACGCGCACCTCGTCGGGTCGATCGACGAGCGCACGCGCCACGACCTCGACGACCGTGAGCATGGCGCTGGCTCCGTCGGCCGTCACTGCGCCGCCGGCACCGGCAGCACGGCCGACAGGTCCTTCGTCAGGTGCTTGGCGATCAGCGTCCGTACCGAATCCGACGGCCGCGCACCCTGCTTCAGCCAGTGCTCCAGTCGCTCCTTGTTGATCTCGACCCGCGCCGGCTTCGACCGGGGAGAATAGGTCCCCAGGTTCTCGACGAAGCTGCTGTCCCGCGCCGAGCGCGCTTCCTGCACCACCACGCGGAAGAACGGTTTCTTCGACGACCCCATCCGCCGCATCCGAATCGAAAGCATCTCTACTCCTATCTCGCCTTGATGAGGCCCCACGGGCCTCCCTTTTTCTTCTTGCCCCCGGGCAGCCCGCCCTTGCGCATCTGCGCCTGCATCTGCTGCAACTGCTGCGGCGTCGGCGCCACCTGTTTTCCGCCGGTGCCCTTCTGCAGCGCCTGCATGCCGCCCATCATCTGCAGCACCTTCTTCATCTCGACGAACTGCTTCACCAGCCGGTTGACGTCTTCCACCGACGTGCCGCTGCCGCGCGCGATGCGCTTGCGGCGGCTGCCGTTGAGCAGCGACTCGTCGCGGCGCTCGGCCGGCGTCATCGAGGAGATGATGGCTTCCACCCGCCCGAGCTGCTTCTCGTCCGGGCGGTTCTCGGCCATCTGTTTCAGCTGGCCCATGCCGGGAATCATCCCGAGCACGCTTTCGAGCGGGCCCATGCGCTTGATGGTCTTGAGCTGCTTGCGGAAGTCGTCGAGCGTGAACTGGTTCTTGCGGAGCTTCTCTTCGAGCTGCTCGGCCTCGTCCTTGTCGATGGCCTGCTCGGCCTTCTCGATGAGCGACAGGACGTCGCCCATGCCGAGCATGCGCGACACGATGCGATCGGGATGGAACAGCTCGAGATCGTCGATGGTCTCGCCGCTGCCCGTGAACGCGATCGGCACCCCGACCACCGAGACCACGGAGAGGGCGGCGCCGCCGCGCGCGTCGCCATCGAGCTTGGTGAGCACGACGCCGGTCACGCCGACGCGGCGGTTGAACTCGCCCGCGCTCTTGATCGCGTCCTGCCCCGTCATCGAGTCCGCCACGTACAGCAGGTCCGCCGGATGCACCGCATCCTTGATGGCCTGCAGCTCCACCATCAGGTCGTCGTCGATGTGCAGGCGGCCGGCCGTGTCGACGATGACCGTATCGTGCCCGTTGGCCCGCGCCTCCGCGAGCGCGCCCGTGGCGCGCGCCACCGGGTCCATCGTGTCCGGCGCATACACCTTCACGCCGGCCTGCTCGCCGACGATTTCGAGCTGCTGGATGGCGGCGGGACGGCGGACGTCGGTGGACACCATCACCGGGTTGTGACCCTGGCGCTTCAACCACCGCCCGAGCTTGCCGGAGGTCGTCGTCTTGCCGGCGCCCTGCAGCCCGAGCAGCAGTACGACACGCGGGCGCGGTGCGTCCTTCGTCAGGCCGCCCTCGGTGCCGGCAAAGAGCGCCAGCAGCTCGTCCCGCACGATCTTCACGACCTGCTGCGCCGGTGACAGGCTGCGCAGCACGGCCTGGTCCATCGCGCGGTCGCGCACGCGATCGATGAACGCCTTGACGACGTTGAAGTTGACGTCCGCTTCGAGCAGCGCGAGGCGGATCTCCCGCAGTACGTCTTCGACCTGCGTCTCCGTGAGGCGGACCTCTCCCCTCAGGGCGGTGAAGGCGTTCTGGATCCGGGAGCTCAGCGAGTCGAACATTGCCTGGAACGATGTCTATGAAGGCCTAAGCCCAACGCACGCAAACGCTTATCTTACGTTAGGATGCGCGGATCCGGCAAGGGCGCCACGCTATAATGCGCCCGAATCGAGGGCGTACGTGCACAAGTCCACTCATCCGGTCTTCCGGTCGCGCGTCGCGGGGCTCGGGCTGGCCTGCGCGCTGACCCTCCTGGCCGCGTCACTTCAGGCCCAGAACACGCTGGGCGGGAGTATTCCCGGCGAGGCGCGCAGCGGCGCCTCGAAGGACTACACCCCGCCCGCCGGGCCTGCGCCACGCACTCGGGGGGGCAAGCCCGACTTCAGCGGCGTGTGGGACCACCCCTACGTGCCGGACATGAGCCGTTCGAACGCCCGGAACCCAGCCATCCAGAAAGGGCCCGGGGATCTGCCCTATACGGCCGAGGGCACCGCGAACATCGCGGCGTACGACCCCGCGAAGAACGGCGACTACACCGGCATGTGCATGCCGTTCGGGCTGATGCGGTCGATGAACTCGCCGTATCCGATCCAGATCATGCAGAACGACCGCTACATCGCGTTCCTGTTCGAACAGAGCACGTGGTTCCATGTAGTGCCCTTCAAGGCCGAGCACTCGAAGGACCCGAACCCCACGTGGTTCGGCGAGTCGATCGCGAAGTGGGACGGCGACACGCTGATCGTGGACACGGTGGGGTTCAACGGCTTCACGCGGCTCGACACGCGCGGCGATCCGCACAGCGACAAGCTGCACCTCGTGCAGACGTTCAAGATGACCGACGCCGGCCACATCGCCTACACCGTCACCGTGGACGATCCGGTCTACTACACGAAGCCGTGGACGAACGAGCGGACCTTCACGCTGAGCAACGACAACCTGCTGGAGTACTCCTGCGAGGAGAACAATCGCTCGCTGTGGGAGGGCCGCATCAAGATCTGGGTGCCGCCGGGCTCCGAACAGCCCCGCATTCGGAAATAGGGGCCACCTTTCGGTGGCCCGACCTCAGCCCGCCCAGGAGAAACCGTGTCCGACGAATCGCTGCAGAAAATCGTCACCACCATCGGCATCCCCGTCGCCAGGCGCCACATCTTTCTCTGCGCTGAACAGACCAAGCCGAAGTGCTGCGACTACGATCGCGGCGTGGCGGCATGGGACTACCTGAAGAAGCGCCTGAAAGAGCTCGGCCTCTCCGAGCAGGGTGGCGTGCTGCGCAGCAAGGCCAACTGCCTGCGCATTTGCGAGAGCGGTCCGGTGGCCGTCGTGTACCCCGAAGGCACGTGGTACAGGGAGTGCGACCCGCCGGTGCTCGAACGCATCATCCAGGAACACCTGATCGGCGGACGCCCGGTTCAGGACCTGGCGTTCGCCGAACGGGAACTGACGAAATAACTGTCGGCTTTGGCCTCTGGGCTCTGGGCTCTAGCTGACTCTTGGCTGGATGGCTCTTGACGGCCGCCGCGTATCTGGCGTAACTATATCCACTGTGAGTATATCCAAGGCGCGACGCCAGGCGCCCGCCGCCACCCCCGGGCCCGACGCGCCCGTGTTCCTCACGCCGGCGGTGTTCCACGTGCTGCTGGCGCTCGCCGACGGCCCCTCGCACGGCTACGGCATCATGCAGGAGGTGGACGAGTTCACCGCCGGCAGCACCCGCCTCGGCCCGGGCACGCTGTATCGCTCGATTCAGCGCATGGTGGTCGACGGGCTGATCGAAGAGCTCGACATCGCGGCCCACGACGAGCACGACGACGATCGCCGCCGCTACTACCGGCTCACCCCGAAGGGCCTCGCCACCGCCCGGGGTGAAGCGCAGCGGCTGGCCGCGCTGGTGGACGCCGCGCAGCAGCGCAAGCTGCTCACGACACCCGCATCGGGCCTGCCGCGCCGAAGCCGGAAGGCGAAGGCGGGAGCCTCCCGTGCTTAGCCCGGTTCCCGAAGACTTCCACACCATCACGCCGCAGCTGGTGGTGAGCGGCGTGGCGGCCGCCATCGCGTGGTACTCGAAAGCCCTCGGCGCGCACGAGCTGCTGCGCAACGCGGCGCCCGACGGCGGGATCATGCATTCCGAGCTGCTGCTCGGCGACTCGCGGTTCTTCGTCGTGGACGAATTTCCCGGCTCGATGCAGTCGCCCAGCACGCTGGGTGGAACACCGGTGACGCTGCATCTCTACGTGGCCGACGTGGACGCGCTCTTCGCGCGCGCCGTGGAGGAAGGCGCCACGGTATTGATGCCGGTGGCGGACCAGTTCTGGGGCGATCGCTACGGCATGCTCGCCGACCCGTTCGGGCACCGCTGGTCGATCGCCAGCCGCATCGAGGACCTCTCCCCCAAGGCGCTGCACGAGCGCGCCAAGAGCTGGAGCCAGAACCAGGAGCACTCATGACACGCGGGCGCGCCATCGTCACGACACTCGCCGCCTTCCTGGTCGCACAGGTGATGGCGGTGCTCATCCACGGGTTCATCCTCGGCCCCGACTACCAGCCGTATGAAGGGACGCTGCTCCGCGCCGTGGGCGGCGGCACACCGCCGTGGCAGATGCTGTTCCTGCCGGTCGTGCATCTGTGCCTGATCGTGCCCCTGGTGTGGGTCTACGGACGGCTCGGCCTCGAAGGAACGACGCTCGCGCGTGGGCTGAAGCTGGGCCTGCTGGCGTGGACGATCGGCCAGCTGCCGGTGTGGCTGCTCTGGTACGCGCAGCAACCGTGGCCGGGCGATCTCGTGCTCAAGCAGATCGGACTCGAGCTGGTCGCATCGCTCCTCATCGGGATGACGATTGCCGCGGTCGCTCGCGTGCCGTCAGCCAGGATGGTGGTGGGTTAGCAGCTAGGCCGACAGCGCCTCGAGCGCCGTGGCGACGTGCAGCGCGGTGCCGATCGGCAGCGCCGCCTCGTCCACCAGGAACTTCTCGTGGTGCACGCCATACCGCGTCTGCCACTCGGCGTGGCTCACCCCGATGAAGGTGAAGCAGCCCGGCACGCGCTGCTGGTAGAAGGCGAAGTCCTCGCCGCCCATGATCGGCTCCATGGTGCCGACGCGGGCGGCGCCGACCACCCGCTCCGCCGCGCGCCGCGTCACGGCCCACGCGGACTCGTCGTTGGCCGTCGGCGGGTGCTCCTGCACCGGGTACGACAGCATCACCTCGCAGCGATTCGCCATCGCGATACCGCGTGCAATCTCTTCGATGCGCTGTTTGACGCGGAGGAGCCCGTCGAGCGACAGGCTGCGGAACGTGCCGGTCATGCGGACCGTGTCAGGAATCACGTTCATCGCCTCGCCGCCATGAATCGACCCGACGGTGACCACCGTCGGCGAGAAGGGGTTCGTTTCGCGTGACACGATCGTCTGCAGCTCGACGACGATCTTTGCCGCACACGCCACCGGATCGATGGCGGTGTGCGGCATGGCGCCGTGGCCGCCCTTGCCGCGCACGACGATCTCGAACGAGCCCATCGCCGCGAGGATGATGCCGGCGTTCCCCACCACGGTTCCCGTGTTGGCGCCCGGCCACACATGCAGGCCGAAGATCTGCTGGACGTCCGGCGACTGCAGCACGCCCTCGTCGCACATGCGATCCGCGCCGGCACCGCCCTCCTCGGCCGGCTGGAAGATCAGCTTCACGACACCGGGGAGCTCCGATTCGCGTGCCTTGAGCATGCGGGCGGCGCCGAGCAGCATCGCGGTGTGGCAGTCGTGCCCGCACGCGTGCATGTGGCCGTCGATCTCGCTGCGGAACGGTACGTCGGCCTGCTCGTGAATCGGCAGGGCGTCCATGTCGGCGCGCAGCGCGATGCACCGCCTGCCGCCGCCGATCGTGGCCACCACACCGGTCGTGGCGACCGGATACCGATAGGGGATGCCGAGGCCGTCGAGCGTCTCGCGTACGAGCCGGCTCGTTTCCACCTCTTCGTACATCAGCTCGGGACGGCGATGGATCTGCCGGCGCAGACCGACGATCCAATCCGCGATGGACTTCGCCTCGTCGAGCAGCGTCATCACACGGAGGACAGTTTGTGCCCGAGCTTGTCTTTCTTCGTTTTCAGATAACGCCGCGTGTGATCGCTGGCGGGGATTTCGAGCGGCACGGCTTCCGACACCGACAGGCCATAGCCTTGCAGGCCGACGAACTTGCGCGGGTTGTTCGTGAGCAGCCGCATGGTCTTGACGCCCAGGTCGCTGAGAATCTGCGCGCCGATGCCGTAGTCGCGCTGATCGGCCTTGAACCCCAGGCGCTCGTTGGCCTCCACGGTGTCGAGCCCCTGATCCTGCAGCGCATAGGCGCGAATCTTATTGACCAGCCCGATGCCGCGGCCTTCCTGATTGAGATACAGCAGCACCCCGCGCCCCTCGTCGGCGATGCGCGAGAGCGCGGCGTCGAGCTGCGGGCCGCAATCACAGCGCGCCGAGTGGAACACGTCGCCGGTGAGGCACTTCGAGTGGACGCGCACGAGCACGTCCTTCCCGTCGCCGATCTCGCCGCGCACGAGCGCCACGTGCGCCTGGCTGTCGATCTGGTTCTCGTAGGCGAACAGGTGGAACGCGCCGAACTCGGTCGGCAGCTTGGCCGTGGCCGCCCGCTTCACCAGCCGCTCGGTGCGCATGCGGTACTGGATCAGATCCGCGATCGTGATCATCAGCAGGCCGTGCTTGCGGGCGAATCTGCCGAGCTCCGGCACGCGCGCCATGGTGCCGTCGTCGTTCATGATCTCGCAGATAACGCCGGCCGGCTCGAGGCCGGCGATCCGCGCGAGATCTACGGCGGCTTCGGTGTGGCCGGCCCGCACGAGCACGCCGCCGCTGCGCGCGCGCAGCGGGAACACGTGACCGGGACGCGACAGGTCACGCGGCGTGCTGGCGGCGTCGAGCGCCACGCGGACCGTCTCGGCGCGATCGGCGGCGGAAATTCCGGTGGTCGTCCGGTCGCGCGCGTCGACCGAGACGCACATCGCGGTGTCGCGGCGAGACGAGTTGTCGGACACCTCGAGCGGAATCTCCAGCTGATCGAGGCGCTCGGGCGTCATCGCCAGGCAGATCAAGCCACGGCCATGGCGGGCCATGAAGTTGATCGCCGCGGGCGTGACCGTGGCGGCCGCCATCGTGAGGTCGCCCTCGTTCTCGCGATCCTCGTCGTCCACGACGACGATCATCCGCCCGGCCTGGATGGCCTCGATGGCCTGATCGATCGAAGCGAACGGCCCCTTCTTCCGGGCGCCTTTGGCGATGCGCATCTGGGATTTGCTCATGGGCGTCGGTACCACTCGGCCGCGCGGGCCACGTACTTCCCAACCATATCGCACTCGAGGTTTACGCGCGCGCCGCGCTGGAGCGCGCTCAGGCTGGTGTGCTCCCAGGTGAACGGGATGATCATCACGGAAAACCGTGCGGTCTCCAGGGTCGCCACCGTCAGGCTGACCCCGTTCACCGCCACCGAGCCCTTCGCGACGAACAGCGGCGAGAGCGGTTCGGGGAAGGCGACGTCGATCCAGTGCGACTCCCCGTCGGGGCGAATCGCAAGGACCTCGCCGGTGGCGTCCACGTGCCCTTGCACGAGATGGCCGCCGAAGCGGCTGTCGGCGCGCATCGAGCGCTCCAGGTTCACGCGCCGTCCGGGCCGGAAGGACCCGAGCGTCGTGACGCGCGCGGTCTCGGGACCGATGTCGGCGTCCCAGCCGCCGGCGTCGCGCGACGTGACCGTGAGGCAGACGCCATCCACCGCGACGCTCTCGCCGAGCTGCAGTTCCGGCGCGAGCGGCGTCTCGAGGCGGAGGCGGTAGCCCGACGCCAGCGGGTCCAGCCGCGCCACGGTGGCCACGGCTTCAATGAGGCCGGTGAACATAACCTTCAATCAGCACGTCGGGACCCAGCAGATCGACGCGACGCTCGAGCAGCGCCGTCGAGACGAAGCCGCGGCCGTCGAGCAGCGGCACGCCGTCGGCGCCCAGCGAGACCGGGGCCACGTAGAGCTGCACCGCGTCCACCACGCCCTCGTCCCACGCGGCGGCGTGCAGGGCCGCGCCCCCTTCCAGCACCACGCTCTGCACGCCAAGCGAGCCGAGCAGCTCGAGCCGCGGGCTCACGGCATCGAGCCCCGCCGCCAGCACGGTAGCGCCCGCCGCGCGCAACGCGTCGGCGGCGGCGCTGCTGTCGCGCATCGCCTGCGCCGACGTCAGCACGATGACCGGACCGGTGGTGAGCGTCGAGAAGAGGCGCGCCGTGGGCGGCACACGCAAGCGCCGATCGAACACCACGCGGGTCAGCGGACGCTCGCGATACACCTCGCGCACGGTCAGCAGCGGATCGTCCACCAGCACGGTGCCCGAGCCGACCGCCACCGCGTCCACCTGGGCGCGCACGCTGTGCGCGTGGCGGAGCGCCGGCAGCGACGTCAGCGCCGTGCGGCGGCCGGGCGCCGCGGCAATGCGCCCATCCAGGCTGGTCGCCGCCTTCAGCGTCACGAACGGCCGGCCGGAGCGCAGCGCGCTCAGGTACGGCTGGTTGAGCCGCGCCGCCGCGTCATGCTCGACGCCCACCGCCACTTCGATCCCCCCGGCCCGCAGGGCGGCGAAGCCGCGCCCCTTGACGAGCGGGAACGGATCCTCCATGGCCGCCACCACGCGACGGATGCCGGCGGCAATGACGCGCTCGGTGCACGGGCCGGTGCGGCCGGTGTGCGCGCACGGTTCGAGGGTGCAATACAGCGTGGCGCCGCGGGCGGCGGCGCCGGCCTCGTCGAGCGCGTGCACTTCCGCGTGGGGCTCGCCGGCACGCTCGTGCGCGCCCTGCCCCAGCACCACGCCGTCGTCCGAGACGACGCAGGCGCCGACCAGCGGATTGGGCGCCGTGCGCCCCAGCCCGCGCCGGGCGTGCTCGATCGCCCGCCGCATCCACCGTGCGTCGTCTACCACGTGACGCCGTCTACCATTTGGCTTGGAACAGCGCGTCCACGTACTCGTCGGGCGAGAACGGGATGAGATCGTCTATGCCTTCGCCGACGCCGACGTACTGGATCGGCAGCTTGAGATCGTGGGCGATCGCCACGGCCACGCCGCCCTTGGCGGTGCCATCGAGCTTCGTCAGCACGATGCCCGTGACCCCGGCGACCTGCGTGAACTCCTTGGCCTGCTGCAGGCCGTTCTGCCCCACCGTGGCGTCGAGGACGAGCAGCACCTCGTGCGGCGCGCCCTCGGCCGCGCGGCCGGCAACCCGCCGGATCTTCTCGAGCTCGTTCATCAGGTTCACGCGCGTGTGCAACCGTCCAGCGGTGTCCACCAGGATCGGATCGCGGCCGCGCGCCTTCCCCGACTGGATGGCGTCGAACACGACGGCCGCCGGATCCGACCCTTCCTTGGCGCGCACGATGTCCACGCCGGCACGTCCGGCCCACACCTCGAGCTGCTCCACCGCGGCGGCACGGAAGGTGTCGGCGGCGCAGACGAGCGGCTGCCGGCCCGACTTCTTCATCAGGTTCGCCAGCTTGCCGATGGTGGTCGTCTTGCCGGTGCCGTTGACACCGACGATCAGGGTCACGTGCGGCAGCTGTCCGTTGGATACCGGCGCGCTGGGCACCGCCGCGAAGATCTGCCGGATCTCCTGCTTGACCAGGTCGCGCAGGCTCTCGCCCTGCCGCGAGCGGCTGCGCACCGACGTGACGATGCGTTCGGTGGCTGCCACGCCGATGTCGGCGCCGATGAGAATCTCTTCGAGCGCCTCGATGGTGTCCACATCCACCTGGCGCGTGCGCTGCTCGGGCGCGTCGGCTCGCTGCACGAGCTCGTCGAAGCGGTCGAAAATCTGCTGCTTCGTGCGGGTGAGGCCCGCCTTCAGCTGGTCGAAAAACCCCATGCTCCCCTTCTAACCTGCCTCGGCCCGCTGCGGCCGGACCATCAGTTCCTCGAGCGCCGTGCGCGGATCCTTGCGCCCCGCCAGCAGCTCGGCCACCTGCGCCGCAATCGGCAGCTCGACACCGTGGCGCGCGCCCAGATCGAGCGCCGCCCGCGTGGTGCGGACGCCTTCGGCCACCATGCGCGTGCCCTCCACGATGTCCTGCAAGACGCGCCCGTGCGCCAGCTCGATCCCGACGCGGCGATTGCGGCTCGGCGCACTGGTGCACGTCAGCACCAGGTCGCCCAGGCCGCTCAGACCCGACAGCGTCTCGCGCTGCGCGCCGGCGGCGCACGCGAGCCGCGAGATCTCGGCGAGCCCGCGGGTGATGAGCCCGGCCAGCGCGTTGTGACCGAGGCCCAGCCCTTCGACGAGCCCCGCGGCAATGGCGATCACGTTCTTGAGGGCGCCGCCGATCTCGACGCCGGCGACGTCGCTCGTACCGTACAGGCGGAAGTACGGTGCGCGGAACCCGGCCTGCACCGCGACGACCACTTCCAGGTTGCGCGAGGCCACCGAGACCGCCGTCGGCAGCTCGCGCGCCAGCTCCGACGCGAAGCTCGGACCCGACACGACGGCCACCGCTACGTCGGGGCCCATCTCCTGTTCGAGGATCTCCGACACCCGGAAGAGCGTGTGCTGTTCGAGCCCCTTGGTCGCGCTCACCACGATCGACCCGCGCCGCATGAGCGGCGCGGCCGCGCGCGCCACGTCGCGCGTCCCGTGCGACGGCGCGGCCATCACCACCACGTCGGCCCCGTCGAGCGCTTCGGCCATGTCGGCGGTGACACGCATCCCGGCCGGAAACCTGATGTCGGGCAAATAGAGGGCGTTCACGTGCCGGACGCGCATGTCGGCAATCAGGCTGGCGTCGCGCCCCCACAGACAGGCGTCGTGCCCGACACGCGCCAGGTGCACGGCAAGCGCCGTCCCCCAGCCTCCGGCTCCGAGTATCGCGACGCGGTGAATGGCAGCCCCCGGCTCTGAGTTTAGTGGCAGAGTGGGCTGAGTGGGCAGAGTGAGCGGAGCGGGAAAGTGCTTTCCCTACTCTGCCTACTCTGCCCTCAGGTAGCGCCGCACCATGTCCAGAGCGGCCTGCGAGGCCTGGAACTTCACCAGCTCGCGGTCGCCGAAGAAGCGGAACGTCCGCGCGGCGGTCCGGTCCGGGGATGCCAGCGCGACCGCCACCGTACCCACCGGCTTCTCGGGCGTGCCGCCGGTGGGGCCGGCGATGCCGGTGATGCCCAGGCCGAGGTCGGCGCCGGCGCGCGAGCGGATGCCTTCGGCCATCGCGCGTGCCACCGGCTCGCTCACCGCCCCGTGCTCGGCGAGCAACGCCTCGGAAACACCGAGGAGCGACGTCTTGGCCTCGTTGGCATAGGCGACGATCGAGGCGCCCACGTAGCGGGAGCTGCCGGGCACATCCGTCAGGCGCGACGTGACCAGCCCGCCGGTGCACGATTCGGCCGCCGCCAGCCACAGCCCTCGCGCCGCCAGCGCGTCGCCCACCACTTCTTCGAGCCGGCGGCCATCGGTGCTGAACACGTCGTCGCCGAGGACGCCGACGGCCTGTGCGGTCGCGTGCTCGAGTATCGCCGCGCCCTCCTGCGCGGACGCGTGCCGCACCGACAGGTGCAGCTCGATCTGCCCGAGCGACGCCAGGATCGTCGCCGCGACGGGCGGCACCGCGGCGGCCCATTCCTCGTAGAGCGGATGCAGCGCCTGATCGACGTGCGACTCGAACCGTCCCGAGATGCGGATCATGCGCCGCACGATGACGACACCCGAGGCACGGGGACGGAGCCGCGTCTCGGCGAGCGCGGTCATGATCGGCTTCAGCTCGCGCGGCGGGCCCGGCAGCAGCAGAACGGCCTGCGCGCCGTGGTCGATCCAGAGTCCGGGGGCGCTGCCGTTCGGGTTGTCGATCGCGACGGCGCCGGCCGGCACCATCGCCTGCCGCAGGTTGTTGAGCGGCATCGGCGCGCTGAGCCCGCGCGAGGCGTACCGCCGCCGCAGGTGCTCCACGAGCCCGGCGTCCTCCGCGAGCGGACGCCCCAGGACGTCGGCGACCGCGTCGCGTGTGAGGTCGTCGTCGGTCGGGCCCAGCCCGCCGCACACCACCAGCAGATCGGCGGCGGCGAGCGCCGAACGGATCACGTGGATCAGCATGGCGCGGTCGTCGCCGGCGATGTGCTTCGCCACGACGTCGATGCCCACGCCGTTCAACTGCTCGGTGATGAAGAGCGAGTTGGTGTCGATGCGCGTCGTCTCGAGCAGCTCGCTTCCGACCGCCACGATGGCCGCGCGACGCAGCACGGATGCGGCAGGCGCCGTCACACCACCCAGCCCGCCGGCGCCAGCAGCACCAGCCCGCGCATGAGGAGATGACCGTACACGGCGGCCATCGCGTCGTCGGCCATGATGCCGAGCCCGCCGTGGAGCGACTCGAGCTGCCGCGACGGCCACGGCTTCACGACGTCGAGCACACGGAAGACGAGAAACCCGATGAAGGCGCCGAGCGGCGTCACCGGAATCCACGCGAGCGTGATCAGCATCCCGACCACCTCGTCGAGCACCACCGGGCCGGGATCGGTGCCGCCCAGCTGCTGCTCGGTGCTCGAGGCGGCCCACACGCCGGCGGCAAAGAGCGCCACGATGACCGCGGGCTCCAGCCACCAGCCGGCGCCCGCCGCCCGCAACAGGTAGAACAGCGCGATGCCCGCGGCCGACCCGACGGTGCCGGGCGCCACGGGTGCAAACCCGATGTACCCGCAGGTCGCAATCAGGAGCGCGAGTCGGCGCATCAACAGGGACGACGGTTCCGCCTACCGGCCGGACTCAGCGCGGCGACAGGGCGACGACCCGCGTGCCAGACGCTCGGTCGTGCACGCCCCGCCGCAGCGGATCGGCAATCGCGGTCAGAAACGGCGCACCGGCGGTGGCAATCGACACCAGCCCGAGCACCGCGCGCCGCAGCGCGCGGCCCGGGTCGAGTCCGCCACCGTCCTCCGACACCACGCGGATGTGCGTGGCCATCTTGCCGATCGTCTGGCCGCCCGCCGTCGTGAACGCGCTCAAGTAGGCCACCTTGACCGACAACAGAAACGCCGCCAGCGGCAGCCATGGCAGCACACGCCAGTCGGCAAACGTGAGATCCGTCAGCCGGAGCGTGAAGTAGAGCACTACGAGATCGATGCCGAACAGGATGCCGTGATCGATGATCGCGGCCACCGCGCGCTTGGAGAAGGGGCTCGCGTCCCCGGCGGGCTCGACGTGGAACGGCGGGCGGCGCACGGCGGCGACCGGCACCTCGAAGTCCGCCGCGGCCGGCCCGTACATCTCGTCCCCCGACTCGCCGGCGGCCAAGACTCTCCGGTCCGGTTCCTCGACGAACTGCAGGACCGCGTCCTCGTGCAGCGAGCGTCCGGCGGGCGGGTTGGGGCGCAGCCTCGGCGCGTCTGGCGTGCGCCGCACCGCCAGCGGCGGACGTGGCGCCACGGGCAGCTTCACGAGCGGCTCGTCGTCCGCCGAGTCGGGCGCGAAAAGGGGCAGGGCCGGCGCGTTGTCCATCGCGGCGCCGTGTGGCGCCGCGACCTTCGGCGCCGCCACCGGCGGCTCGGCCACGAACGCGGGCCCGGCGAGCGTCATGGCCGGGCCGTCCGGCTCGGGGAGATCGCGGAAGCGATCGAACGACGGTCCCGACGATGCCGACCAGACCTCATCGAACGCGGGCGACAGCTGGAGCGCACCCGACAGCGCCGGCTCGGCCTGACGCAGCGGCAACTCGGGCGGATCGGCGGCGGGAGCCTCGTCGGCCGCGGAGAGCAGCGAAAAATCGTAGCCGCAGTTCTTGCACCGATCTCCCGTCTCGAAGCCGATGTACAGACATTTGGGGCACTTCATCGGGCCGCCTCCGCGACGAATTCTGGCGTTTGGATGTCCGCGAGCACTTTGCGCTGAATCTCGCTCCGCAACGCGTCGGCCACGGGCCGCTGCGGATCGGCGATGTCCACGGTCTCGAGCACGCGCAGCGCCTCGGCCTGGCGACCCTGTGCGTGCAGCGCGCGCGCCTGCGCCAGCACGCGATCGGACGGACGCGCGATCGGCAGCGCGTTGGCCGGCACGGGGGCGGCAGCCGGCACGGCAATCGGCAGCTCGGCAACGAACGAGGCCACCGGGCGGGCGGCCACCAGGATGAGCACCGCCAGCCCCGCGCACACCGCCGCCGTGATGAGCCAGCTCCACACCGCCGGCGCGGCCGGCATCGCCCGCGGCGCGACGTGACGTGGCGGCACCCCAGGAGCACCGGGCACGAGCTCGCTTCGTTGGAGACGCTCGAGGAAGAGCTGCGCCGTGTCGCTCTGACCGCCACGCTCGACCGCGCGCGTCAGCAGGGTCCTCGCCACACCCAGGTCCCCGGCGTGATACGCGGCCACGCCCTCCTGTACCAGCGCCTCCACCTCGCGCTGCCGCTCGGCCACGAGCCCGCGCGCGCGGTCGATATACGCCTTTGCCCGGCTGTTGCGGCGATCGAGGAAGGCGACCCGGGTCCAGACATCGATGGCCTGCTCGTAGCGCCCGGCGAAGTACTGATCGAGGCCGGCAAGGAGCAGCTGCTCGATCCGGCTTTCGCGATCGACGCCATCCGCGTCGTCCGCAAGTTCGCGCGGCGCGGCGGGAGGCACATGTCGCGGTCGATCGGGCATCGGGAAGACTAACGGCGATCTCGGGGCTCGCCGTTGCGATTATCAGGCAACGAACGCTTACGGGTCAACGAATTACGGCGACTCCGTCCGGCACGGCTGCGCCTCGTGCCGACCTGTGGTACAAGCAGACGCTGCTCGATGTCGATCCTCGATCACTCGTTGGCGCCGCGCGTGGCGCTCCTCAAGCCCACCGCCGTCAACACCATCCTCGCCGACGTGCGCCGCGTGCAGGCCACCGGCGCGTCCATCGTGTCGCTGATGCGCGGCGAGCCCGATTTCCGGACCCCCGACCACATTGCCGACGCCGTGGTGGCCGCGGTGAAGGCCGGGCGCACCGGCTATCCCGACAACCGCGGGGAGATCGGCTTCCGTGAGGCGGTGGCCGCCAAGCTGGAGCGCGACAATGGCGTCTCCTACGATGCGGGCACCGAGATTCTGGCGACCACGGGCGCCACGTTGGGCTTGGCCTGTGCGCTGACGGCGGTGGTGGGCGACGGCGACGACGTGCTGCTGCCCGACCCGATTTACGATGCCTACCACTCGCCCATCGCGCTGGCGGGCGGCCGCTCGCGTGCCGTGCGCGCGCCGATCGTCCAGGATCGCTTCGAGCTGCCGGTGGACGCCCTCGAGGCCGCGGTCACGCCGGCCACGCGCGTGCTGCTGCTCAACACGCCGTGGAACCCGGTGGGCACGGTGTTCCGCCGCGACGAGCTGGAAGCGATCGCGGCCTTCGTGGTTCGCCACAACCTGCTGCTCATCAGCGACGAGATCTACGAGACCATCGTGTTCGACGGGCATCGGCACATCTGCCCCGCGGCGCTCTCGCCCGAGCTGCGCGCCCGCACGATCGTCGTCAACAGCCTGTCGAAAACCTACGCGATGCCCGGCTGGCGGGTCGGCTACTGCGCGGCCCCGGCCGCCATCATCCAGGCGATGTTCCTGGTGCTGCAGCAGTCGAGCCGGGGACCGGCCACTTTCATCCAGGATGCGGCCGCGGCGGCGCTGAGCGGCACACAGGAGCCGACACTCGCCATGCAGCGTGAGTACGCCGCCCGCCGCGCCCAGGTCATCGCCGCCCTGCACGCCATCCCCAACGTGCGCGTGCTCTCGCCGGAAGGCGGCTTCTTCGCCATGGTGGACGTGCGCGCGACCGGGCGGTCGTCGAACGACGTGCGGCTGCATCTGCTCGAGCGGCACGGCGTCGTCGTGGCACACGGGTCTGCCTACGGGCCCGGCGGCGAAGGCACGCTGCGCGTGTCGTTCGCCAGCGGCGGCGACAACCTGGCGCGCGGGCTCGAGCGACTGCGCGCGGGACTGTCCGCCCTGTGACCCTGCTCAAGGTGGACGCGGGGCCGCCGCTGCCACAGGCGGACCCGTCACGCGTGGACGCGGCCGCGCTCGAACGCGCGCTGCGCGCGCACACCACCGCCGAAGTGCGCTTCGACGCCGTGTCGCGGGCGCTCTACGCCACCGACGCCAGCGTCTACAAGCTGCGCCCGCTCGGGGTCGCGCTGCCCCGGACCCGTGAGGATCTGGTCGAAATCGTCCGCATCTGCGCGCGCCACGCCTGCCCGCTCACCCTGCGCGGCGGCGGCACGTCGCAGTGCGGCCAGGCGATCGGCACCGGGCTGGTCGTGGACACCTCGAAGTACCTCAACGCCGTGCTCGACGTGAACCCCGCGGAGCGCTGGGCGCGCGTCGAGCCCGGCATCGTCCTCGACGAGCTGAACGCGCGGCTCCGCCCGCACGGCCTGCGGTTCGCACCCGACGTCTCCACCGCCAGCCGCGCCACCGTCGGCGGCATGATGGCCAACAACTCGAGCGGCGCACGGTCGGTGTATTACGGCAAGACCATCGATCACGTCATCGAGCAGGACGTCGCGCTGGCGGACGGGTCCGTCGCGCGCTTCGGCCCGCTCGCGCCCGAGGCCCTCGACGCGGCCTGCAGCGGCGACACGCTCGAGGCCCGCTGCTACCGGACGGTCCGCGACCTGGCGCGGACGCACGCCGGCGAGATCGAGCGCCGCTATCCCAAGGTGCTGCGGCGCGTCATGGGCTACAACCTCGACGAGTTCACGCGCGGCGATCGCCCGTTCAACCTGGCGAAGCTGATGGTGGGATCGGAGGGCACCCTCGGCGTCGTGCTGGCCGCGAAGATCAACCTCGTGCCGCTGCCGAAGGCCAAGGCGGTACTGGCGATCCAGTTCACGGAGCTCCTCGAGGCGCTCGGCGCCGCGCCGCTCATCCTGCGGCACGGCCCCTCGGCCGTCGAGGTGATGGACGGCTTCATCCTCGAATACACGCGCCAGAGCGCGGCGCTCGCCGCGATGCGCGACAGCTTCATCGAGGGGACGCCGGGCGCGCTGCTCTGCGTCGAGTTCTACGCCGACGAGGCCGGCGAGCTGCCGCCGCGCCTGCAGGCGCTCGAGGCCGACCTGCGCGCGAACGGCCTTGGCTACCGATACGTGCACGCGCTCGACCTGCCGGCGCAGGCGCGCATCTGGGGGCTGCGCGAGGCGGCGCTCGGCCTGTCGATGGCGATGAAGGACGACGCCAAGTCGCTGTCGTTCGTCGAGGACACCGCGGTGCCGCCGGAGCGGCTGCGTGACTACATCGCGCGGTTCCTCGACATCGTGCACGCGCACGGCACCACCGCCGGTGTCTACGCGCACGCGTCGGTGGGCTGCCTGCACGTGCGCCCCGTGATCAACCTGAAGACCGAGGAGGGCGTGCAGCGCTTCGAGGCGCTGGCGGGGGACGTGGCCGATCTCGTGCTCGAGTTCGGCGGCGCGCTCTCGGGCGAACACGGCGACGGCCTGGTGCGCAGCCCGTTCATGCGCAAGATGTTCGGGCCGGTCATCTACGACGCGTTCCGCACCATCAAGCAGACGTTCGATCCGGCCGGCCTCCTCAACCCCGGCAAGATCGTGGACGCCGGCCCGATGACCGCCAACCTGCGCTTCGGCGCGGGCTACGTGACCCCGCGTCCCGACACCGTCTTCGACTACAGCGAGTACGGCGGCTTCGGCGGCGCCGTCGAGATGTGCAGCGGCGTCGGGGCCTGCCGCAAGACGATCGAGGGCACGATGTGCCCGTCGTACATGGCGACGCACGACGAGCAGCACACGACGCGCGGCCGCGCCAACGTGCTGCGGCTGGCCATGGCGGGACGCCTGGGTGAGGCCGGGCTCGACGACCGCGGCGTCTACGACACGCTCGACCTGTGCCTCGAGTGCCGCGCCTGCAAAGCCGAGTGCCCGGTGGGCGTGGACATGGCGCGCTACAAGAGCGAGTTCCTCTTCGGCTACTGGCAGCGCCACGGCACGCCGCTCGAGGCGCGCGCGCTCGGCAACGCGCGGTCGTTGGCGCGCCTCGGCAGCGCGTTCGCGCCTCTCTCGAACGTGGTGGCAGGGAGCGCCCTGGGACGGGCGTTGGCCGAACATGTCATCGGCATCGATCGGCGCCGGCGCCTCCCGGTGTTTCAGCGCCGGACGCTCGAGGATCGCGTCTCGGGCCCGGGAAGCTCACGCGGGCCGCTCCTCTTCGTCGACACGTTCACCAATTACTACGACCCCGAGATTGGCGTGGCTGCGCTCGAGGTGCTCGCCGCCGCCGGCGCGCCCGCGACGCTCGCGCGGAACGGCTGCTGTGGGCGGCCCCAGATCTCGAAGGGGCTGCTCGACGACGCGCGCATCTTGGCCAAGGCCAACGCGGACCGTCTCTACGACGACGCCGCGGCCGGACGCCCGATCGTGTTCTGCGAGCCGAGCTGCCTCTCGGCCGTGCGCGAGGACGCCCCCGCGATGCTGCGCGGCGAGGCACGGCGCAAGGCCGAGACCGTCGCCCGGGCGAGCGTGCTGTTCGAGGAGTACCTGTCCAGCCTCGAGCTGCCGCTGCGGCTGGCCGCCGGCCCGGCGCGCGTGCTCCTCCACGGGCACTGTCACCAGCGATCGATGGGCCTCGTGCCGCCCGCCAGAGCGCTGCTGGCGACGATTCCCGGCGCGACCGTGGTGGACGCCGAGGCGGGCTGCTGCGGCATGGCCGGCTCGTTCGGCTACGGGCGCGATCACTACGAGGTCTCGAAGGCCATCGGCGAGCGGCGGCTCTTTCCGGCCGTGCGCGCGCGCGGCGAGGGCACCGTGGTCGTGGCGGGCGGCACCTCCTGCCGTCATCAGATTCACGATTTCACCGGCGTCGACGCCGTGCACCCGGCGGTGCTGCTGCGGTCGCTGCTCCATGAGGTGCCCCCCGCATGAACCTGGCCTGGCTGTCTCTCGGCGCGCTCGTCCTCGCGATGATCGTCAGCTGCGTGTCCCAAATGAACGTCGGCGTGCTCGCCTTGGCGCTGGCGTGGCTGGTGGGCGTCTACGCCGGTGGCCTCGGACTCAACGAAGTCCTGAGCGGCTTTCCCGTGCAGCTGTTCCTCACGCTGGCCGGGGTCACCCTGCTCTTCACGCAGGCGCAGTTGAACGGCACCCTCGACCGCGTCGCGCAAGCGGCCGTGCGGATCTGCCGCGGCAACGCCGGGCTCATCCCGGTGATGTTCTTCGCGCTCGCGTGCCTCATCGCGTCGGTGGGACCCGGGAACGTCGCGACGGCGGCGATGATGGCGCCCATGGCCATGGCCGTCGGCGGCCGCGCCGGCATCCCGCCCTTCCTCATGGCGATCATGGTCGGCAACGGCGCGCAGGCCGGGGCCCTGTCGCCGTTTGCCCCGACCGGCATCATCGTCACCGGCCTGATGATGAAGATCGACCTCGGCGGCCACGAACTTCGCACCTATCTGGCCAACCTGCTGGCGCACGCGCTCGTGGCGTTCGGCGGCTACTTCCTGTTCGGCGGCTGGCGGCTGTTCAGCGTCCGCGATTCGCGGTCCGCGGAAGAAGTGGCCGGCAAGGTGGACTTCACGGCATCGCACGGCGCAACGCTGGCGGTGGTGGGCACAGTGCTGGTCACCGTGCTCTTCCTCAACGCCAACATCGGCATGGCGGCCTTCACCGGAGCGGTGGCGCTCTCGGTGCTCCGTCTCGCCGACCATGACCAGGCGATTCGCAAGATGCCGTGGACGCCCATCCTGATGGTGTGCGGCATGAGCGTGCTGGTGGCGCTGCTCGAGAAGACGAAGGGGCTCGACCTGTTCACGACGCTGCTGGCGTCGATTTCCACGCCCGGCACGCTCACCGGAGTCGTCGCGCTGGTGACCGGCCTCGTCTCCGTCTACAGCAGCACGTCGGCCGTCGTGCTGCCGGCCTTCTTGCCCACCGTGCCAGGCCTGATCGCGCGTCTCGGCGGCGATGCGTTCGGCGTCGCGACGTCGATGAACGTGGGCGCCCACCTGGTGGACATGTCACCGCTCAGCACCACCGGCGCCATGTGCATCGCGGGCATCGCGGACCCGGCGCAGGTCAGACCCACCTACAACAAGCTGCTCGCGTGGGGCCTTTCCATGACGGTCATTGGGGCCGTTGGGTGTTATCTGTTTTTCTGAAGCCTCTAGCCTCTACCTTTGGCCTCTAGCCGTCTTGGCAAAAGGCTAGAGGCGGAAGGCTAAAGGCCTGCTGCGCGTCAGGCCGTCAGGCGTCGGCCCACCTGCGCAGCAGGTTGTGATACACCGCCGTGAGCTGCACGGCGGCGGGATGTTCGGGCAGGTCCAGCGTGAGGCGCTGGATGGCGGTGTCGAGGTCGAAGAGGAGCGTGCGCTGGCCGTCGTCGCGCACCATGCTCTGAATCCAGAAGAACGACGCGATGCGCGCGCCCGAGGTCACCGGCCTCACGTTGTGCAGGCTGGTGGAGGGATACAGCACCATGTGGCCGGCCGGCAGCTTGGCCGAGTGCACCCCGTAGGTGTCCTCGATCATCAGCTCGCCGCCCTCGTATTCCTCGGGCTCGGCGAGAAAGAGTGTCGCCGACAGATCGGTGCGGATACGGAGGCCGGTGACCGGCGACTGGCGGATGGCGTTGTCCACGTGGTTGCCGAAGGACTCGCCGCCGCGGTAGCGGTTGAAGAGCGGCGGAAACACCTTGTGCGGCAGCGCGGCCGACACGAACAGCGGGTTGCGCTGCAGGGCGCCGAGGATCTGATCGCCGAGCTGCCCGGAAATCGGATCGTTCTCGGCCAGCTGCATGTTGTCCTTGGCGCGCGCCGCCTGCACCCCGGCGGTGACGCGCCCGTCGATCCACGTGGCCTCGTTGAGCAGCCGGCGCGCGTGCACGACCTGCTCGGCGTTGAGCACGTCGGGAATCTGGAGAATCATCTGCG
>DASRPM010000114.1:0-8675 GCA_035646375.1 Vicinamibacterales bacterium | reverse complement strand
GTCGCGCTGCCGCTGCTGCATGCCGCCGTGCAGCGCTTCGGCGCGATAGCCGTGCGCGTTGAGCGTCTCGACGAGCGTGTCGACGGCGAGCCGTGTCCGGCAGAACACGATGGCCGTGCGCGGCTGCTCCATGTCGAGGATACGATCGAGCGCGGCCGGCTTCTGATCGCGGCGCACCACGTAGGCGACCTGGCGCACGCGGGGGAGCGTGCCCGAGCCCACCTTCTCCGCGGCGATCGTCACGCGCTCGGGCTTCCGCAGGTGCCGCTCGGCGATCTTCAGGATGCGGGAGGGCAGCGTCGCCGAGAAGAGCGCCGTCTGGCGGGTTGGCGGCGTGCCCTGCAGGATCTGCTCGATGTCCTCGGCGAATCCCATGTCCAGCATCTCGTCCGCCTCGTCGAGCACCAGGACGTGAATGCCGTCGAGCCGCAGGGTCGTGCGCCGGATGTGATCCAGCGCGCGGCCCGGCGTGGCGACCACGATGTGCGCGCCGCGTTGGAGGGCGCGAATCTGCTGCTCCATGCCCGCGCCGCCGTAGAGCGGGACCACGATGACCCCGGTCCCATCCGCGTATTTGTGGATCGCCTCGCTGACCTGCATGGCCAGCTCGCGCGTCGGAACGAGCACGAGGCCGCCGGTGAGCGTGGCCGGCCGCTGCTTCTTGTCCACGGCCCGCGGATCCCGCTCGGTCACCCGCTGGATCATGGGCAGGGCGAACGCCGCGGTCTTGCCGGTGCCGGTGGCGGCCTGGGCGAGCAGGTCGCGGCCGTCGAGCATGATGGGGATGGTGGCCCGCTGGACCGGTGTCGGCTCCTCGTAGCCGAGCGCGGTGACGGCGGCGAGGAGGGTGTCAGACAGCCCGAGCGTCGGGAAGCCCCCCTTCGATGACGAGCTGCGTGAGGAAGGCATCCGCCGATTGTCCCACGGCCGGCGTGGGGACGTGCGGCGAGCTGGCTCAGCTCAGGGGCGAGCGCCCTGCATCATCAGGATCCACATCGGTCCGTTGCCCGCATCGTAGGCGTCGCGAGGCGTCATCTTGCCGGTGGTCGTGTTCACTTCGTAGGTGACCATGCGGCCGGCGGTGCCGCCGCTGCCGGCCGCGGCCATGAAGCGTCCGCTGGGATCGAGGCAGAGCGGCCTCACGCCGGGCTCGGTGGCCACTCGGTCAGCCGCGGTCAGCCGGCCCGTAGTCTGGTCGATGGTGAAACTGGCAATGCTGTCGTGCTCGCGAGTGACGACGAACAGCAGCCGTCCGTTGGGATGGATCAGCAGCTCCGAACAGGTGATCTCGCTTTTCACCGTGTAGTTGCCCGGCACTGTCGAGATGCTCTGCACCTTCGCCAGGAGGCCCGTAGCCGGGTCGAGACGATAGGCGGTGGCGCTGGCCCCCTGCTCGTCGGCCGAGTAGGCCATGTTGAGCGTGGGGTGCACCAGCAGATGCCGAGGGCCTTCGTGTTCCGTCAGCGTCAGGAAGGCCGGGGCATTCCAGGCGAGGCGCCCGGTCCTCTCGTCGAACCGGAACTGGGCCACGGCGTTGGGACCGCCGCTGCGCGTGACGTGCGGCACGAACACGTAGCGGTTCGACGGGTCCACTTCGATGCCGTGACACCCGTAGGACGTGACCCGCCATTCGATCGGCTGTGGGGCAATCACGCCCTGGTCGCTGATGGCATGCACGCCGATGGTGCTCTGGTAGAAGTACACCGACAACAGGAAGCGGCCGGTGCGGTCGGTCACGATCTGAATCGGCTCGCCCTCGATCGGCACCGCGCCGATGAACGCGAGGCCGCCCGTGACGGGGTCGATGCGATAGCTCGAGAGCTGCCGGCGATCGCGGCACGCGACGTAGAGGAATCGATGCCGCGGATCGAAGGCCAGCGGGTCGGGGCCGCCCTCGACGGGCACCTGCTGCCGCCACGTCACCTTGCCGGTGGCCGGATCCATCGTGAAGATGGAGATGCGGTTGTCACGCCGCACCGACACGTAGCCGATGTACGGCGCGCGATCCGCGGTCTGAGCGGCGAGCCGGGTCCAGGCCAGGCCGACCGACGCACTGGTAACGAGGAACTCCCTGCGTGTAAACGGCGATCCGTTCGAGCCGTGCATGCGCTATAGGCTATAGGAATCCTGGCCCGGTCCGATCGCCGATCAGCACCGCGACATTGCCCACCTTGTGATCGGTCTCGGCGTAGCGGTGCGCGCCGGCGATGTCGTCCAGTGTGTACGTGCGCCCAATCACGGTGCGCAGCTTGCCCGCATCGATGAGCTCCTGCAGGAAGACGAGGTCGGCCTGTTTCGGGGCGGCGGCGCCGACGACGAATCGTGCCCGTCCACGGAGATGCACAATCCCGCCGGCGAGCAGCGCCCGCACGATCCGCCCAAGTCCCCCCGAAAGACCGACGAGGAGATACCGTCCACCGGGTGTGAGCGCGCGCAGGCTGCGCGGGAATCCAGCCTTGCCGAGCACGTCAAGGATCACGTCGTGCACCGGTCCACCGTCGGTGAAGTCCCGCGCCGAATAGTCGATCACCTCGTCGGCTCCGAGCGATCGCACGAGCTCGGCGTTGGCGCCGCTGCAGACGGCGGTGACATGTGCGCCGAAGTGCTTGGCGAGCTGCACGGCAAACACGCCGAGGCTGCCGGACGCACCGTGGACGAGCACCCGGTCGCCAGGCTTCACCTTCGCCTTGCGCAGGAAGTACAGCGAGCACGCCGCGCCCACGAACACGGTGCCGGCTTCCTCGAACGTCATGGTGACGGGCTTGCGCGCGAGGAGTCCGTCTTCGGCCACGCAGGCGAACTCCGCGTGGGCGGCGAACTTGTCGCCGCGCGCGCCATACACCTCGTCGCCTGGCGCAAACCGCGTCACGGCTGCGCCGACGGCTTCGACGGTGCCGGCCAGGTCGACGCCCAGAATCCGGTGCTTGGGCCGAAATCCGGTCAGCAGGCGAATCAGGAGCGGGCCGCGCCGGAAGATCCGGTCGCCGTAGCACACGCTCGACGCGCGGACGCGAACGAGCACCTCGTTGGCGGCGGGCTCCGGCGCCGGCACGTCCCGGACGTCCAGGACCTCCGGCCCCCCATAGCGCGTCGTAACCGCGGCCCTCATGATTGCAGGCAGATACGGCCACTGGCAGGTGAAGTTCCGCCCTGCCGGTATGATCGTTTCAATGGGCTGGCGCCTCGAGCACACCTACGCGGATCTGCCGCAGCTCTTCTCCTCCCCCGCGGCACCAACGCCGGTTCGCGAGCCGCGGCTGGTCGTGTTGAACCGGCCGCTGGCGACCGCGCTCGGCCTCGAGCCCGACACGCTCGCACGTCCCGGGGCAGCGGCGATTTTCGCCGGCAATGCGCTGCCCGACGGGGCCCGGCCGATTGCCCAGGCCTACGCCGGCCACCAGTTCGGCCACTTCACCGTGCTTGGTGACGGCCGCGCGATTCTGCTCGGCGAGCAGATCACGCCGTGCGGGAGTCGCGTGGACATCCAGCTGAAAGGGCCCGGGAAGACGCGGTTCTCCCGCCGCGGCGACGGACGTGCCGCGCTCGGGCCGATGCTGCGGGAATACATCATCAGCGAGGCGATGCGCGCGCTCGGCATCCCGACCACCCGGAGCCTGGCGGTGGCGACGACGGGGGAGCCGGTGTATCGCGAGGGCCGGCTCGATGGCGCGGTGTTGACGCGCGTGGCCGCGAGCCACATCCGCGTCGGCACCATGCAGTGGGCGGCGGCGAACGAGGACGTGGACGCGACGCGGGCGCTGGCCGACTACACGCGCGCGCGGCACTACCCCGAGCTCGCCGAGTCAGCCGAGCCGCACCTCGGACTGTTAGACGCCATCGTGGCGCGGCAGGCCGCGCTGATCGCCCGGTGGCAGCTGGTCGGCTTCATCCACGGCGTGATGAACACCGACAACATGGCGCTCTCCGGCGAAACGATCGACTACGGCCCGTGCGCGTTCATGGACGCCTACGATCCCGCGACGGTCTTCAGCTCGATCGACGAGGGCGGACGCTACGCCTATGGCAATCAGCCGCCCATCGCGCAGTGGAACCTGGCGCGGCTCGCCGAGGCGATGCTGCCGCTATTCGATCCCGTGGTCGAGCGAGCGGTGGAGCGCGCGACCGAGGTGCTCAACCGCTTTCCGGACCTGTTCAAGCAGCACTGGCTGGACGGCGTGCGGGCGAAGCTCGGGCTGTTCACGCCGGAAGACGACGACCAGGCGCTCGCCGACGACCTGCTGGCGTGGATGCAGCGCCGGTCGGCGGATTTCACGAACACATTCCGCTCGCTGAGCAGCGGCCGCCCGGCCGAGAGCTCACCCGGCGCCGATCCGGAATTCGACAGCTGGCACGGCCGGTGGGCGGCGCGCCGCGGGCGTCAGTCGCAGACACCGGCCGAGAGCGACACGCTGATGCGGCAGCACAACCCGGCGTTCATCCCGCGCAATCACAACGTGGAGGCGGCGCTCGAGGCGGCCACGACCAGCCATGACCTGTCCGTGATGGAGCGGCTGCTCGAGGTGTTGGCGACACCGTACGACCACGACCGGAACCTGCCGATGTTCAGCGCACCCGGACCGGGCGAGCGGCGCTACGTCACGTATTGCGGCACGTAGCCAGGGAGTAGAATCGCCGCGATGACCAAGCGACTCATCGTCCTTCTCTCGGTTTTCGCCGCCGGTCCCTGGGTAGGCGCGGCATTGGCACAGGGTCCGGGCGGTGTCGCCGCTCCAGGCGCTCCCGCAGGTCCCGGCTTCGGCCGCGGCGCGTTTGCGCCGGTGATCATCGGACCTTCGGCGCCGGTGCCGCCGGAAGTGGCGATTCCGCGGCCGACGCCGGCCGAACTGGAGCAGGTGAACGCGGCGTTGATGCGGTACATCGACGGCGACAAGTCGACAGTGCAGCCGCTGTTGAAGAAGTTCCAGCCGCTGATGCTCCTGCAGCCGCCGCGGCTGAATGTCGCCACGACGTTTACGCAGACCAACCAGCGCATGGGAGCGCGGCACGAAGGATTCGTCGCCACCGCGAAGCAGGGGAATATCGATCTGCTCCTGCACGGCGACTCGATCACCGACTGGTGGCAGCTGGAGGCGAACAAGCCGGTGTTCGACAAGTACTTCGGCACCATCCGCACCGCCAACTTCGCGGTGGCCGGCGACACGACGCAAGGCGTGTTGTGGGGCCTCCGCAATGGTGAGGGGCAGGGCTTCCAGCCCAAGGCGGTGATGCTGATGGTCGGGACCAACAACACCGGCCAATCGACCGGTCCCGAGATCGCGGAAGGCGTCGGCGCCGTGGTCATGGAGCTGCGCCGCAACTTCCCGGCCGCCAAAATTCTGCTGCTCGCGATCTTCCCGCGCGCCCTGCCGGGCGATCCCGTCCGCGACAAGATCGCCGAGACGAACCGCATCATTGCGAGGCTCGACGACCAGAAGAACGTGTTCTACCTGGACATCGGCCAGAAATTCCTCGACGAGAAAGGCGTGTTCCTGCCCGACTCGTTCCGGCCCGACAACCTGCACCCGCAGGCCAAGGGGTACGAGATCTGGGGCGAGGCCGTCAGCGCGAAGCTCGCGGAGTTGATGAAGTAGCCTCCCCGCGCGGATCCTCCGAATCGGGACGGGGTGACCCATCAGACGATGATGGGTGTGGTAGACTCCCATCAACGTCTGATGGGTTTGACGAACACGCCGTCCGATCTGCTTCCCGGCACGCTGGAGCTGCTGATCCTGAAGAGCTTGGTCTCCGGGCCGAAGCACGGTTATGCCATCGTCGAGCACCTGCGTGTGACGTCGCGGGACGTGCTCCGTGTGGGCGAGAGCGCCCTGTATCCCGCGCTCCAGCGGCTCCTGGTGAACGGCTGGGCGAAGGCGGAATGGGGCGTGTCCGAGTCCAATCGGAAAGCCCGCTACTACCATCTGACCCCGGCAGGCCGGAGACAGCTGGCGGGAGAACGAGCCGAGTTCGAGCGGATGGTTCGCGCGATTCAGCACGTGCTCGAAGCCACCTAGCAGAAGAGACATGGGAGCCTGGCTTCGACGGTTGGCCTATCTGCTCGGGCAGTCACAGCACGAAGCGGAGTTGCGCGAGGAGATCGAAGCGCACCGCGCTCTGCGTGCCGAGCATCTCGAACGCCAAGGCGCGCCGCCGGACGAGGCGGCCGACGCCAGCCGCCGCGCCATGGGAAACGCGTTGCTGGCCCGGGATGACGCACGCGAGGTGTGGCTTGGGTCCTGGGCCGCGTGGGCACAGGACATTCGATATGGCCTGCGCACGCTTCGCACGAGCCCCACCTTCACCGCGGTGGCCGTGGCGACACTCGCGCTGGGCATCGGGGTCAACACCGGCGTCTTCACCGTCGTCAACGCCATCCTCTTTCGCAACGTGCCCGCGCCGCGCGCGCACGAGCTGGTCGCGCTGTCCCAGACGGTCCAGGGCGCGCGGGAGTTCGCGGACCAGACCCAGTTCACGACGGCCGAGTACTTCGCCTACCGCGATCGTGCCAACACGCTGTCGGGAATCGCGGCGTTCGCCAATGCGAGGGGTGAGACGACGCTCGGCAGCAACACGCCACGCAAGCTGCTGGGTGCGCTCGTCAGCTGCAATTACTTCGACGTGCTCGAGCAGCCTCCCGCGCTCGGACGGCCGCTGGCGCCGCGCGACTGCGAGCCGGGCGCCGATCTCGTCGTCGTGCTCAGCCACGATCTGTGGACGACGGCGTTTGCGGCCGACCCGCGCATCGTGGGTCGCACGATTCAACTCAATCGGCAGCAGGTCACGGTGGCCGCCGTGGCGTCGGAAGCGATGTTCAGCGGCTCGTTGCTGCGGAGCGGCTACCTGATGCCGCTCAATGCCGGCCGGCGGCTGGCGTCGGCGGACGCCCGCTACGACGACGCGACGCAACCATGGCTGAATCTGCTCGGCCGGCAGCGCGAGGGGATTGCCCGCTCGCAGGTGCGGGCAGAGCTCGCCGTGATCGCGGCGCAGATCGATCGGCAACAGCCCGGCCGGTCCACCACGCTCATGATCGACCCTGCCGGGATGAGCGACGGCCTGCCCGCCGGGATTCGCGGTGCCGCGACGAGGGCTGCCGCCGTGCTCATGGCGGCGTTCGGTGCGATCCTGTTGATCGCCTGCGCCAACGTCGCGAACCTGCTGCTCGCACGCGGGGCGTCACGGAGCCAGGAGATCGCCATCCGCCTGTCGCTCGGCGCCAGCCGCGCCCGCATCGTCCGCCAGCTGTTGACCGAAAGCCTGCTGCTCGCGTTTGCGGGCGGTGCGCTCGGCTCGATGGCAGCCATCTGGTCGTCTCAGGCGCTCGTCTCGCTCGCCGTGCCCGCGGTGCTCCCGCCCTGGTTTCCGGCGATCACCCTCGACCTCAGCCCCGACGCCAGCGTGCTGGTGTTCGCCATCGCGTTGGCGGCGGCAACCGGGATTCTGTTCGGCCTCGCGCCGGCGCTGCAGCTGTCGGTCCCCGATCTGCATGCGGTCATGAAGCAGGTTCCCACCGGCGGTGCCGGTCGCGGCGGGCGGCTGCGGGGCATCCTCGCCGGCACGCAGGTCGCGGTGTGCATGGTTCTGATGATCGCGGCCGGCCTCCTGCTGCGCGGGCTCCATGCCACCTACACCGTCGACCCGGGGTTCGAGTATCGGGACGTGGCGTTCATCTCGATGGAATCGGCGTTCGACGGTTACACCGAGGAAGAGGCCAGCGCACGGCGAAACCGGCTGATGGCCGCACTGCGAGCGCTGCCGGCCGTCGAAGCGGTCGCGTCCTCCGACCACAAGCCGCTGGGCGACGACATGTCGCCGGTTGCGATTCGGCGTCCAGGCGCGAATGACGGTCAAACGCGGATTGCGGAGCTGACTGCCGTCAGCAAGGACTACTTCTCGCTGCTCGAGCTGCCGATCGTCTTCGGGCGCGCCTTCACCGAGGCCGAAGTGGCGACGCGCAGGCCGGGTCCGCGTCCAGCCATCGTGAGCGTCACGACGGCCCGCAACCTCTGGCCCGATCGCAATCCCATCGGCCGGACGCTCCTCACGGACACCCCCACCGACACGCTGCGCGTCGTCGGCGTCGTCGCGGACGCGCAGTTGACCGCCGTTGGACGTATCGATCCGTATTCCGTCTACGTGCCCGGGGAAGGGGCGGCGCTGATGGTGAAGAGCCGAGGCGGCTTCGCCGCATTGGCATCGGGGATCCGCGGCGCCGCGCGGACGGCGGATCCGACGCTGCTCGTCACGGTGCTTCCCTTGGAGGCGACCCTTGGGTGGTCGCGTGGCATCTCCGCGACAGTGACGAGCCTGTTCGGAAGCCTGGGCGTGCTGGCGCTGGTGCTGGCCGTGGTGGGCGTCTACGGCGTCGTGGCGTATGCCGTCACCGGGCGCTATCGGGAGATCGGCATTCGCCTGGCCCTGGGTGCGACGGCGCGCGGCGTGCTCGCAATGATCCTTCGCCAGACGATGCGCCCGGTCGCCGTGGGCGCCGCAATCGGCGTGGTCGTGGCGGCCGGCGTGTCGCGCATTCTGTCGAGCGTCCTGTTCGGCATCAGCCCGGCGGACGTGCTGGGGCTCGGCGGCGCCGCGCTGGTCGTGATCGGCGCGGCGTTGGCCGCTGGCGTGATGGCCGCGCGGCCCGTGATCCATGCGGATCCCACCAGCGTGCTGCGCACCCA
>DASRPM010000113.1:0-5129 GCA_035646375.1 Vicinamibacterales bacterium | reverse complement strand
CACGGCAAGGTGGGCCTGCGGACGAGCATCACGGGCGAGATCGTGATGGACAACGTGTTCTGTCCGGACGAGAACGTGTTTGCCGACGTGCGCGGTCTGAAAGGTCCATTCACGTGCCTGAACAGCGCGCGCTACGGCATCGCGTGGGGCGCGCTCGGGGCGGCAGAAGACTGCTGGCATCGCGCCCGCTCCTACGTGATGGAGCGCACGCAGTTCGGCAGGCCGCTGGCCGCGAATCAGCTGATCCAGAAGAAGCTCGCCGACATGCAGACCGAGATCGCGCTCGGCCTGCAAGCCTGCCTGCGCCTGGGACGGATGAAAGACGAGGGGGCCGTGCCGCCGGAGATCACGTCGATGCTGAAGCGCAATTCAGCGGGCAAGGCGCTCGACATCGCACGCGCCGCCCGCGACATGCTGGGCGGCAACGGCATCATCGACGAGTTCGGCGTCATCCGTCATCTCGTCAACCTCGAGGCCGTGAACACCTACGAAGGCACGCACGACATTCACGCGCTGATTCTCGGCCGCGCGCAGACGGGGATTGCCGCGTTTTCGAACTAGGCGCGTCGGCCTCAGGTAGAATGCGCCACCTGCATGACGTCGCGCGTCCCGGCTGTGCTCTTCGTCGCGGTCGCCGCGGTCCTCGTGGCGCTGCCGGTTCTCGGCTTCGATCCGCGCGAGTTTGCACGCCGCCACGGCGGCACGACACGCCTGTCGATCGCCACCGGTAACACGGGCGGCGTCTTCTACCCGTATGGCGGCGGCATCGCGCGAATCATCAGTCAATCGCTGCCGCGCGTCGATGCCACCGCGGAGGTCACGGCCGCCTCGGTCGACAACCTCAAGCTGATTCAACAGGGCAAGGCCGATATCGCGTTCACGTTCGGCGACACGCTCGACGATGCGCTGCGCGGGGACGGCGCGTTCACCAAGAGTCCGGTGCGAGCGCGGACATTGGCGGTGCTCTATCCGAGCTACACCCAGATCGCGACGATCGAGGGCACGAGCATCAATCGCGTGACCGACCTGCGTGGCAAAGTCGTGTCGACCGGCTCCCCCGGCAGCGGCACGGAAGTGATGGCGGTCCGGCTGTTGAAGGCCGCTGGCCTCGACGCGGATCGGGACCTGCGCCGGCAGGGGCTCAGCGTCAACGCGTCGGTCGACGCCCTCAAGGACGGCAAGATCGACGCGTTCTTCTGGACGGGCGGCATCCCCACCGCCTCGCTCCTGGATCTCACCAGCTCCATGGGCATCCGGCCGAAGCTCCTGCCGAACGACGATCTATTGCCGGCGCTGCAGGCGATCTACGGGCCGTCGCTCTATTTCAGGCTGGTGGTGCCGGGCGGTACCTATCCTGGGCTGACGTCGGACATCGGAGTCGTCGCCGTCGCCAACGTGCTCGTGGTGGACGAGCGCATGAGCGAGGACCTCGCCTACGACCTGACCAAAGTGCTGTTCACCAAACAGCGCGACCTCGCCGCAATCCACCCGGAGGGGGCCAGACTCACGCTCGAGACCGCGATCGAGGGCTCCCCGGCGCCGTACCATCCCGGCGCGATCCGGTACTACCGTGAGCGGGGCGTGTGGAAGCAGTAACTCCGCCCGCTCAACTGCCCGTCGAGATCGCCGCGCCCGAAAGCGAATCGCCGGTTCGTGAGCTCACCGGTTGGCCATCCCGCCTGGCCCGCGTACTCGCCCTCGCGCTCGCGTGCTACTCGCTCTACTGGGTCGTGGGGATCGTGCAGCCGCTGGTCTATCGCGTCAGCTTCCTGCTCGTGGTCCTCGTGCTCACGTTCCTTGTCTTTCCCGCCACGACCAGACCGCGCGATCGGTTGCGAGTGTCGTGGATGGACTGGCTCCTCGCGGGCCTGGCCACGGCGGCACTGCTGTGGCCGCTCCTGACGTTCGACGACTTCATCTACAAAGCGGCCGATCCGTCCGTAGCCGACCGGATCTTCGGCGCGATCGTCATCGTGCTGGTGCTCGAGGCCACGCGGCGGACGGCGGGATGGATTCTGCCGTTCACCGCCGTCTGCTTTCTCGCCTACACCTTTTACGGGCCGCTGCTCGAGCTGATCGGGCTGGGGATGGTGGCGCACCGCGGCTACGACGTGGCGCGCATCGTCGGCACGACCTACATGACGCTCGAGGGCGTTTTCGGTGTGCCGCTGGAGGTGGCGTCCACCTACATCATCCTGTTCTCCCTGTACGGGGCGATTCTCGCCGCCTCGGGCGCTGGACGATTCTTCCTCGAGTGGTCGATGGCCGCCGTCGGCGGCTCCGGCGGTGGGGCGGGGCCCGGTCGCGCCGTCACCGTGGCGGGACTGCTGCTTGGCACCGTGTCAGGGAGCGGAGTGGCCAATACCGTCACGCTCGGCTCCATCGCGTGGCCGATGCTGAAGCGAGCGGGTTATGCGCCCGCGACTGGCGGCGCCATCCTGTCGGCCGCGGGCATCGGCGCCATCATCTGTCCACCGGCGCTCGGTGCGGCGGCGTTCATCATCGCGGAGTTCCTGCGCATCACCTATCTGCAGGTGATCGTGATGGCGGCCATCCCCGCGCTCCTCTACTTCTTCTCGATCTTCCTGATGATCGAGGCCGATACGCGACGCGCCGGCGCGCGGCCGGTGCCGATCGACACCGCGCCCCTCTGGGTGCTGACGAAACGCCACGGCTATCACTTCCTGGCCGTCATCGGCATCCCGGTCATGCTCGTCCTGGGGATGTCGGCCTTCCGCGCGGTGTTCTTCTCGATGATCGTGGCCGTGGCGTTGAGCTTCGTGGATCGCGCCTACGCGCTCGCGCCGCGACGGCTGATCGAGGCGCTGCACGCCGGCGCGCGCAGCGTGCTGCCCGTTGCCGCGGCCACCGCAACGGCCGGCATCATCGTCGGCACGGTGACGCTCACGGGGCTGGGCCTGAAGATCTCCGGCCTCATCGTCGATCTGGCGGGCGGCCAGCTGTTCCTGACGGTGCTCTATTCGGCGCTGGCCATCTGGATGCTCGGACTGGCCGTGCCCGTCACCGCGTCGTACATCATTGCGGCCGTGATGGTGGCGCCGGCGATGACCAAGGTCGGCGTGCCGGAGGTCGCGGCGCACATGTTCATCTTCTACTACGCCGTGCTGTCCGAAGTGAGTCCGCCCACCGCGCTGTCGCCCTTTGCCGCCGCCGCGATCACCGGCGCCAAACCCGTCCCGACGATGATGCGGACCTGGAAGTACACGCTGCCGGCATTCGTCTTTCCCTTTGCGTTCACCTCGAGCCGTCAGGGGCTGGGACTGCTGCTGCAGGCGCCGGCCGGCGACGTGGCCATCTCGGTCGGGACCGCGCTCATCGGCATCGTGGCGCTCAGCGCCGGCCTGGGCGGCTGGATTCGTGGGCCTGCCAACACGCCGGAGCGCGTCCTCGCCACGGCCGGAGGGCTGCTGCTGTTCTACGCGGGAACGGCCTTCGACATCGCCGGCATGATCGTGTTCGCGGCTGCCGTCGCGCTACATCTGGTCCGAACCGCAGGCGGGTCTAAAGACCCGCAACTACGTACGGAGGGGCGGGTCTAAAGACCCGCTGCCACGTACCTCACGCGACGACGCGATCAGCGGTCAGTTGCTGGATCTCGCCGTGCGAGTAGCCGATCTCGGACAGGACTTCTGCGGTGTGCTCCCCGAGGCGTGGCGACGGGCGTTCGTACGCAAGCGGCGTCTCGGACATCACGATTGGCGTTCTCACGGTGGGCACGGTGCCGCCACCCGCGCGCGGCAGGTCGAGGCGCAGTCGCCGATGCACGACCTGCGGGTCGGCGAAGACGTCCGCCACCGAGTTGATCGGTCCGGCAGGCACGCCGGCCGATTCGAGCTCGGCCAGCAGCGCGTCGCGCGTGAACGTGGCGGTGGCCGTGGACATCACCGACGCAAGGCTCGCGCGGTTCTTCACGCGTGCTTCGTTCGTCGCGTAGCGCGGATCGTCGGCGAGGTGGGGGAGCCCGAGGACGCCGACACAGGCGCGGAACTGACGGTCGTTGCCGGCGCCGATGCTGACGCTGCCGTCGGCGACGGGGAAGAGCTGATACGGCACGATGTTCGGGTGCGCGTTGCCGAGCCGCCGCGGCGTCTGGCCCGAGGCGAGATAGTTGAGCGCCTGATTGGCGAGCACGCTGACCTGGGCGTCGAGCAGCGCCATGTCGATCCATTGCCCGGCGCCGGCCGTGTCGCGGTGGCGCAGCGCGGCCTGGATGGCGATCACGGCATACAGGCCCGTGAAGAGGTCCGCGAACGCGACCCCGGTCTTCTGCGGCTCGCCGGACGGATCGCCGGTCAGATCCATGATGCCGCCCATCCCCTGGATCATGAAGTCGTACCCCGGCCGGCTGGCGTACGGGCCGTCCTGGCCGAAGCCGGTGATGGAGCAGTAGACGAGCCGCGGATTGAGGGGATGGAGGCTCTCGTAGTCGAGGCCGAACTTCCGCAGGCCGCCCACCTTGAAGTTCTCGATGAGCACGTCGGCGCCCGCGGCGAGCGTGCGGACGATCGTCTGGCCTTCGGGCCGGCTCAGATCGACGGCGATCGAGCGCTTGCCTCGATTGGTGGAATGAAAATACGCGGCGTCGCGCGTGCCGTCGGGATTGTCGATCGAGGGCGGCCCCCACTGGCGCGTATCGTCGCCGCCGAGGCTTTCGACTTTGACGACCGACGCGCCGAGGTCGGCGAGCACCTGACCGGCCCACGGACCGGCCAGGACGCGCGCGAGTTCGACAACCTTAAGGCTGACGAGCGGCGGCGGTGCGCTCATGCTTCGAGAGTAACTGTATCGGCACCGCCGATGGCCTGGCCGGGCTCGGTCGCCGGTCAGACGCGGGGTCGACGAGAGAGGGGAGCGGGCGCCCTGCAAAGAAGTGGCGGCACGGCCGGGCGATCAGGCGAGCCCATCGATTGGCCCGATTGACGCGCGCGCTGTCGGTCGCGATCCCCGTATTCGCGTACATCTGACGATAGAGCTTCGACATCAGCACGAACGCCACGCGGTGGCGGAGTTTGGGTACGCAGGTGGAGCGCGCCCACACCCGCCGAAGGCTGTAGAACCGATCCCATACACCCTGGGTTCGCGCGCGGATTTCGTCTGGCGTCATCACC
>DASRPM010000112.1:0-26462 GCA_035646375.1 Vicinamibacterales bacterium | reverse complement strand
AGCGTCAGCGTGTAGCGTGTCGGACCGGGCAGGAACGGCGTGGGCTCGCCACGGGCCCACGCGTCGTGCGAGTTGCGATAGAACGGCGAGAGCGGGTGGCCGCTCTGGCCGGTGGGCATGTGCATGATGCCCTCGCGCTCGTTGCCCGGCGACACCACCATCCGCTGCGACGCGCCGGCGGTGTTCCAGTGCACGCGCGGCGTAAAGAGGTCGCCGGGGAACTTGGCCGCCGGCATGTCGAGCCAGCGGCTGATGAAGGGCAGCGCCCCCGAGAGCGGATGGCGGAACGAGATGACGTTGTAGTCCGACCACTTCTTCCGCGCCAGGTCGCCCGAGCTGTTATCCATGGCCTCCTGAATCAGCGCGTCGATGGCCGCCGTCAACAGGTCGCCCCACGAGCCGTACCGCGGGTTGAGCAGGTGCGCGGGCCGTTCCGTCACCAGCTTCCAGATCGCGCCCTCGCGCCGGCGCATCAGCGTGTAGTCGAACGAGGGGTCGGCCTCGTAGCACTCGGCCAGCACGAACGACGTGACGCGCTCGATCACCTGATCCCGGAACACGCGCGTGAGCCGGTAGGCCGCCGAATCCGGCGACGCCTCGCCGGTCCAGTCCTTTTCGACGATGTCGCGGAAGCGGGCGCGGGCGGCGTCGCCCGCGATGTTGTCCGTCGTCAGGTGCCGCAGGATGAGATCGCGCCAGCGCGACAGGAACGTGGAGCGGGCATCGAGCTGGATGTCGAGCATGTCGGGCGCCGAGAACTGCTCGCGCTGGCGAAGGCGATCGCGGATTTCGCGGGCACGCGCCCCGATGTCGTAGTTGCCGTCGCCGATGGTGCGGAGAAGCGTGCCGTCCACGACGCGCGCGTTGGCCGTCCACAGGCGTCCGCCGGGCGGATCGACGATGCGGGGATATTCGGCGGGGGTGAGCCAGCCGTTCCAGCCGCGCCAGCCGTCGGCCCATGATTCGGGGAGCCGGCCGTCGAGGCCGATACGGCGCGGCAGCGACCCGTAGATGGTCCAGCCGATGCGGCCGCTCCGGTCGGCCACGATGATGTTCTGCGCCGGCGTGCCGAGCGAGTTGGCGGCGTCGAGCGCCTCTTCGAGCGTCCGCGCCTCTTCGAGGCGTGACACCGAGGCGCTGAGCCGCTCGGCCGAGTGCGCCGTCCAGGCGTAGGCCCGCAGCCGCCCCTTGTGATCGGTGCCGAGCACCGGTCCCCAGATGGTCCACCGCACCTCGAGGGTCACGGGGCTGCCGCCCATCACCTCGATCTTCTCGATGTAGTGCTCGAAGGTCTGCCAGCCCCACGGCGTCCAGTACCGGTTGGGGTCCATCGGATCGAGTTCGAGCAGGACCAGGTCGCCGGTGTCGGCCTGCGCGTTGGTGAACCCCCACGCGATATGCGTGTTGCTGCCCACGACGAGCGACGGGTGGCCTGGCAGCGTCAGCCCCTCGAGCAGCCGCGTCTGCGACGAGTCGGCGTCGTCGCGCCATTCGATCATCGCGCGGTACCACGTGTTGGGCACGCGGATGTCGAGGTGCATGTCGTTGGCGACGAGGGCTCGCCCGTTGGCCGTGAGGTCCCGCGACACCGCCCAGCTGTTGCTGCCGAGCGCGGCGTCACCGGGCGCGGACGCCCATGGATTCGCCTCGGCCGCGTGCTCGGCCACCTCGCGGCGCTCTCCGAGATCGATCTCGGGACGACCGTTGCGCATGCGCCGCAGGTTGTAGATCTCCGGCCCGGGCACACCGGCGGCCGTGATCGGCTCGCCGAGCATCGGCGAGTCCCATTCCGTGCCGCGCGGGGCCAGCAGGTCGAACACGTCCGGCGGCAGCACGTCGTGCATGGTGGCGAGCATCGACTCGTAGACGCCCTTCGAATCCTGGAGCGTGACGAACATCGACAGCACGACGAGCAGGCTGTCCTCGGCGGCCCACGGCTGCGGCGTCTGCCGAAGGATGAGGTACTCGAACGGGCTTGCGCGCAGCACCGCAAGGCCGCGATTGACCCCCGCGGTGTAGGCCTCGAGCACGGTGCGATCGCGGGGCGCCAGCAGGGCCAGCGTCCGCCGGGCCTCGTCGCGGAACCGGTGCACCCGCACCTCGCGATCGAGGCGAAGCCCGGCGTCGCCGACGAGCGCCGCCAGCTCTCCCGACGCGCGGCGGCGGGCAAGGTCCATCTGGAAGAAGCGGTCCTGCGCGTGGACGAAGCCGGTGGCCCGGGCCACGTCTTCACGCGAGATTCCCCGGATCGTGGGGATGCCCAGCGCATCGCGCTCGACGGTCACCGCCGATTGCAGGCCGCGGACGCGTACCGAGCCGGTGGTGACCGGCAGGCTGGCGCGCAGCTCGGATCGCAGCCAGTACGCGCCTCCGCCGAGTGCGACGGCCAGGGCAAAGGCGGCAATCAGCAGGATCCGAACGGCCTTTCTCATGGGAGATCGCCGATTGTACCAAGCGCGCCGGTTCCCGGCCGGCCATTTCCGCCCGCCTTCGCCCCCGGGCTTCGGCGCGACTTCCGAGCCACGCGGGAAGTACAAGAGAATGGCGGCTGAGCGATGCAGACCCGATACGGGCAGTCCCCGTGGATTGCCGCCTTTCCCGCCTCGAAGCGGCCGTCTTATCCAAGGCTGCGGGGCGAACACGCCGCGGAAGTCGTCATCGTCGGAGCCGGCCTCACGGGCTGTGCCACCGCGGTCGCCTGCGCCCTGGCCGGGATGAAGCCGCTCGTGATCGAGGCCGACCGCATCGGGTTGGCCGCGGGGCGCACGTCCGGCTTGCTGCTGCCCGACCCTGGGCCGTCCTTCCGCGACATTGCCAAGCGGCACGGCATGCGCGCGGCCAAGGTCGTCTTCGGATCGTGGCGGCGCTCGGCCCTCGACGCGGCGGCCCAGCTGAGGCGGCTCTCGATTTCGTGCAGCCTCGAGTCCCGCGAGAGCCTGGTCGTCGGGACGCAGGACGACGGCAAGGGGCTGCTGCGCGAGTACGACGCGCGCGAGGCGGCTGGCGTGGCCGGGTCGTGGCTCACCCGGCGCCAGATCACCGCGCTCACGCCGCTCGACGTGCCGGCGGCCATGCGCGGCCGTGACGGTTTCCTGCTCGATCCGTATCGTGCGTGTCTCGGGCTCGCCAACGCGGCCGCCCGGCGCGGCGCCACGTTCTTCGAACAGACGCGCGCGAAGAAGGTCCGGGTAGGCCGCCGCAACGTCGAAATCGTCGTGGACGGCGGGCTCGTCAAGGCCGGCACGGTGATCATCGCCACGGGCAGCGCCTCGCCCGAGTTCCGGCCGCTCCGCCGGCACTTCAAGATGCGCGAGCTCTACCACGCGCTCACCGAACCGATGCCCGCGGCGATCCGCAAGCAGGTAGGCAACCGCGGCGTCACGGTGAAGGACCCGGCCGGCGCCGGGCGCCGGGTGGTGTGGACGCCCGATGGGCGCCTGCTCGTGCTCGGCGGCGATCAGGACGAAACGCCGGTACGCCGGCGCAACGAAGTGCTGGTGCAGCGCACCGGTCAGCTGATGTACGAAGCGCTGACGATGTATCCCGCCATCGCCGGCCTGCTGCCGGAGTGGGGATGGGAGGCGTCGTACGGCGAGACGGCCGACGGGCTGCCGTACATCGGCCCGCACCGCAACTACCCGCGGCACCTCTTCGCGCTCGGCGGCGCCGGCGACTCGCTCACCGGCGCGTTCCTTGCTGCGCGCATCCTCGTGCGGGCGCTGCAGGGCGAGCCGGAGAAGAGCGATCAGGTGTTCGGGTGGACGCGATGAGCGCGGCGCCTGGACCGGTGGATCTGCTCGCGTTCGGCCCGCACCCCGACGACATCGAGATCGGCATCGGCGGCACGGTGGCCAAGCACGCGCGCCTCGGGCACCGCGTCGGCCTCTGCGACCTCACCGCCGGCGAGATGGGCAGCAACGGCACCGTGGAGGAGCGGCTCGGCGAGGCCGAAGCGGCGCGGGCGGTGCTCGGCGCGTCGTGGCGCAGCAACCTGCGCCTGCCGGATCGGGCCATCGGCTCGAGCCCGGACCATCTGCGGGCGGTGGCCGGCCTCGTGCGGTGCGCGAGGCCCCGCGCCGTGGCCCTTCCGTACTGGTCCGATCGTCATCCCGATCACGTGCGCGCGAGCGAACTGCTCACCGAAGCGGTCTTCAGCGCCGGCCTCCGGCGCTTCGACGCGGGCGGCGAGGCGTGGAAGCCGGGCGCCGTCTTCTACTACTTCATCAACGATCACGTGGCGCCGTCGTTCGTCGTGGACGTGAGCGACGATTACGAAGCGAAGCGGCGCGCGCTGGCCTGCCACGCCACGCAGTTCGCGCCCGCTGGACCGGACGCGGTGGCCACACGGCTCACGACGAACCGCTTCCAGCAGCTCATCGAAAGCCGCGACGCGCAGTTCGGCGCGCAGGCGCACGTGGCGTTCGCGGAAGGATTCGTCACGCGGCAGACGCTTGTGAGGGCACATCTGCTCGACGTCTAGCCAGGACTGAGGACCAAGAACCAAGAACCAAGGACCAACCAAGGACCACCCTTGAACATCGGAATCATCTGTTACGCCTCGGTTGGCGGCAGCGGGATCGTCGCCACCGAGCTCGGCAAGGCGCTGGCGGTCCGCGGGCACCGCGTGCACGTGATCAGCACCGAGACGCCGTTCCGCTTCGGCGACTACCAGGCCGGGCTGATGTTCCACCAGGTGCTGACGCCCACGTATCCGCTGTTCCGCGAGCCGCAGTACCTGCTGTCGATCGCCAACAAGGTCGTCGAGGTGGCGCGCGACTTCAGCCTGGACATCGTGCACGCGCACTACGCCGTGCCGCATGCCACGGCGGCCTTCCTGGCCAAGCAGGTGCTGGCGTCGAAGCTGGGCACCCGGGCGCCCCGCGTGGTGACGACGCTCCACGGCACCGACATCACGCTCGTCGGCAACGATCCGTCGTACTCCGAGATCGTCGCCTTCTCGATCGACCAGTCCGATCACGTGACCGCGGTCTCGCGCGCGTTGCGCGATCAGACCTACGACGAGCTGCCGGTGCAGCGCGAGATCGAGGTCATTCCCAACTTCCTGGACTGCGGGCTGCACAAGCGGCAGAACGTGCCGTCGCTGCGCGAGCGCTTCACCGACAACGACCCCAACGTGCGGATCGTCGCGCACATCTCGAACTTCCGCCCCGTGAAGCACATCGATCACGTGGTGGCGGTGTTCGACCGCATCCGCAAGCGCGTGCCGGCGCGCCTGCTGCTGGTGGGCGACGGCCCGGAACTGCCGTTGGCCCTGCGGACGGCACGGGAGCTCGGCATGTCGCAGCTGGTGCACGCCGTGGGCGCGCAGGAGGAAGTGCTGCCGCTGCTCTCGGTGAGCGACGTGTTCCTGCTGCCGTCGGCGGAGGAGAGCTTCGGCCTGGCGGCGCTCGAGGCCATGGCGTGCGGGGTGCCGGTGGTGGCCTCGCGCGTCGGCGGCGTGCCCGAGGTGATCGAAGACGGCAAGAGCGGGTTCCTGCACGCGCCGGGCGCGCTCGACGAGATGGCCGAGAGCGCCGTGTCGCTGCTGTCGGATCCGGTCCTGTACAAGCAGACCGCCGAGGCCGCGCGCCGCCGCGTCACCGACGCGTTCTGCGCCGACAAGATCGTGCCGCTGTACGAAGCCGCGTATCAGCGGCTCCTCTAGGTCAGGTAGGTCAGGTAGGTCAGGTAGGTCAGGTAGGTCAGGTAGGTCGGGTAGGTCGGGTGGGTCAGGTAGGTCGGGTGGGTCAGGTAGGTCAGGTAGGGGGCCTGGTAGGTAGGAGACCGTGCTTACCCACCTGACTCCCTACCCGGCCCACCTGACCTACCTGACTCACCCGACCCGAACGGCACAAGTTTCTTGAACGTCGCCAGCACCCAGCGGTAGCCGTCGGGGTCGGTCACCACGGCGGCCCGGTCGCCCCACGCGGTGTCTTCAGGGTCGCTCACGCCGGCGCCGGCCTCGCGCGCGCCGGTGAGCGCTCGATCGACGTCCTCGACATAGGTGTAGAGCGCCGCGGCGCCGCCGCCCGGCGCGGTGGCGTCTCCTCGCCGCGTCAGCATCACCACGCCGCCGCCGCGCTGCATCTCGGCGTAGCGCGGGTGCCCCTCGGCGTCCAGCAGCACGACGCCGGGCACGAATCCAAGCGCGCGCTCGAGGAACGTCATCGACGCGCGCACGTTGGCCACGGCCAGAAACGTGTTGATCGCCTGCATCCCGGGCGCCATCCCGCTCGATGACGGCAGCGTGACCGCGGCACGGGCCGGAGGACGAGGGGCGGGCCGCCGGGTTGCACGTCGCTGCGCGGTCTTGCGACGGACCGGCGCCGTCCGTTTACGGCGCGAGGGTTTCGACGTCTTTCTCTTGGTCGCCATGCGTGTGGGGGGCGGCATTAGGATAGCGCGCCGGCAGGGCGAGGCGGCGTATGATGTGCCCCCTAACGGACAGGCGGACGCAACCATGGCAGTCAACCACGAGCACCTGGGACACCTGCTGCGGCGGGCAGGCTTTGGCGCCAGCGCGTCGGAACTGTCGGCGCTCGACGGGAAATCCACGTTCGAGGCGCTCGCCTACGTGATGGACGTGGACGATCAGCCCGACGACGTGGACAGCAAGATCGGGCAGCCCGACTACATCAACGTGACGGCGCGCGGCCCGTTCTCGCCGAACTCGAACGTCGAGGACGCGCGCCAGCGGTGGCTGTTCCGGATGGTCCACTCGCGCCGCCCGCTCCAGGAGAAGATGACGCTCTTCTGGCACAACCACTTCGCCACCGCCTACAGCAAGATCGCCGGCACGTTTGGCGCCGTCCAGGGCACCAAGATGATGGCCAACAAGGCTGGCGAACTGCCCGGTCCGCAGGGCCAGATCGAGACGTTCCGCGAGAAGGGGCTCGGCAGCTTCCGTGACCTGCTGGTTGACATGGCGCGGGACCCGGGCATGCTCGTCTGGCTGGACGGGCGCACGAACACGCGGCAGCGCCCGCAGGAGAACTTCGGCCGCGAGATCATGGAGCTCTTCACGCTCGGCGTCGGCAACTACACGGAGGAAGACGTCTACGCCGCGGCGCGCGTGTTCACCGGATGGAACCTGCGGCTGGTCGGGAACGCGCTCGATACGTCCGGCTACTACGAGTTCGTCTACATCCCGAACAACCACGATCCGACCGCGAAGACGTTTACGTTCCCGATCTATCCGGACGGTTCGAAGACGATCCCGGCGCGCGCCGCCGGCGGCGGCATGCAGGACGGCATCGACTTCATCACCGCCCTCGCGACGCATCCGGCCACGGCCGAGCGGCTGGCGCGCAAGCTGTGGAACTTCTTCGTCAGCGAAGAGATTCCGCCGGACCCGGACTACCTGCGCGGCGCCACAGGCATCTACTTCGCCAACGGCACGCGCATCAAGCCGCTCGTGCAGTACACGCTGCAGTCGCGGTGGTTCCAGAACCCGGCCAACTGGCACGGACGCTACGCCTGGCCGGTGGAGTTCGCCGTCCGCGCCGTCAAAGAGGTGGGGTTCCTCGGCTTCTCGGTGGACAACATGCGCGCGCCGCTCATCGCCATGGGCCAGACGCTCTTCGAGCCGCCCGACGTCAACGGATGGGAGCTGGGTCAGGGGTGGTTCTCGACCGGGGCCATGCTGGCGCGCATGAACTTCGCTTCCATAATTGCCGCCAACCAGCGCTTCAACCTGGCGTCGGCCGCCGCCGGCGCGAAGGACTCGCCCGACACGTTCGCGGACTATTTCCTTGAACGGTTGTCGCCGGCGCCGTTCGAGCAGGAGCCGCTCGATTCGCTGAAGGCGTATCTCGTGGATGGCGCGGCGTGGACCGGATCGACCGCGCAGCTGCAGACGAAGGCCGCCGGGCTCGCCAGGCTGATCGTCGGCTCGGCCGAATACCAGTTGATGTAAGGGAGCGGCGCAGCATGAAGAATACGCCTCGCGCTTCGCGTTCGCCTCGCATCTCGCGCCGCACCTTCATTCGTGGTGGCGTGTCGGCGTTCACGCTCACGTTTGCCGCGCCGTCGTTCCTTGCCGACATCGCCCGCGCGCAGGGTGCGCGCGGCCGCAACCTCGTGGTGGTGTATCTGAACGGCGGCAACGACGCGCTCAGCACCGTGGTGCCGTATCAGGATCCGTTCTATTACAGCCGCCGGCCCACGATTGCCGTGCCCGCGGGCCAGGTGCTGCAGATCGGGACCGACTCGACGGGCCGCGCGCTCGGGTTCCACCCGCGCCTCACCGGGTTGCGGGAGATCTTCAACGCCGGACGTCTCGCGGTGGTGCAGCGGACCGGGTACCCGAACTCCAGCCGGTCGCACTTCCAGGGGCAGGACATCTGGGGCACGGGCGATCCAGCGCTGAAGCTCACCGACGGCTGGCTGGGGCGCTACCTGCAGACGCTGCCCGATGACGCGCTGCTTGGATGGTCGGCCACGCAGGAGCTGCCGCGGGCGCTCGTGTCGCGCGAGGCGAGCGTGCCGGCGATTCCCAACGCCGCGGCCTACGCGTTTGCCAGCCCGAACGTCGGCGCCGAAGCGGCGCGCGAGCGCGCCGCCGCCACGGCGATCGCCTCGCACTTGCCGGCCGAGCGCCCGCAGCTGGCGTTCGTGAACCGCAGCGCGCAGGGCGCGTTTGCCACGCTCGATCGCGTGGCGTCGGTGGCGAGCTACGCCGGCAGCGTGGCGTATCCCAACAACGGCTTCGGAGTGGCGCTCCGTACTGTCGCCGGCGCCATCGTGCGCGGCGTCGGCACCCGCGTCTTCTGGGTGCAGACCGGCGGCTACGACACCCACGCCGGGCAGGGCGCGGCCGGCGGCGGCGCGTACTCGAACCTGATGGGCACGTTCGGCGACGGGCTGCTGGCCTTCCACAACGATCTGCGGAACCAGGGCTTGCTGAACGAGACGATGATCCTGCAGTTCTCCGAATTCGGCCGGCGCATCAGCGAGAACGGCAGCGGCGGCACCGATCACGGCGCCGGCGCCGTCATGATGGCGATCGGCGGTGGGGTGCGCGGCGGCATCTACGGCACGTCGGCGTCGCTCGATCCGGCGCCGTCGAACCCGGCGCTCGAGAACAACGGCGGCGACGTGAAGTTCGAGACCGATTTCCGGTCCGTCTATGCCAAGGTGCTCGACGACTGGCTCGGCGCCAGCTCGACGACCGTCCTGGGCGGCGATTTCCGTGCCGGTGCCCCGCCCATCGTCTGAGCTGCCATCCAAAAGCCAGTACCAGCCGTAGATCGTCTTGGACCATGATGATCTGGCTCTTTGCGGCCGTCGTCGGCTTTCCGGGCCGGTCGTCGGAATCGCAGGCCGACGACCAGCAGTCGCTCCAGCGCGTGGCGGCCGGCGATGGGGGCGGTCTGGGTGCCCTGTACGATCGGCACGGCCGTTCGGTGTATTCGCTGGCGCTCCGCATCCTTGGCGACGAGGGCGACGCGGAAGAGGTGACCCAGGACGTGTTCGCCCAGGCGTGGCGCCGGGCCAGCCAGTACGACCAGGCGCGCGGCACCGTGGCGGCCTGGCTGCTGGTGATGGCGCGGACGCGAGCCATCGACTGCTTCCGCGCGCGGCGCGTGCGGCCCGAGGGGCGGGTGCATGAAGACGACGGCCTCACGCTGCAGCAGCTGCCCGCCACCAGTCCGGACGCCGCCTCCGAGATGATGGCGGCCGAGCGCGGCCAACGCGTGCGCCGGGCGCTCGAAGCGCTGCCGTTCCTGCAGCGCGTGGCCATCGAGCTCGCCTACTTCGAAGGCCTCAGCCAGCGTGAGATCGCCGAACGGCTGGAGCAGCCGCTCGGTACTGTCAAGACGCGCATGCGGCTCGGGCTGTTGAAGCTTCGCGACGCGCTCGTGGAGGTGCAGCCGTGAACGCGGCCCACGACGAGTCGAAGCACGACGCCGCCGCGTACGCGCTGGGGGTGCTCGAGCCCGTCGAGCGCGCGGCCTTCGAGGCGCATCTCGCCTCGTGCGCCGAGTGCACCGCCGAGGTCAGCCAGATGCGGCTGGCGGCCGGAGCGCTCGCGCATGCCGTGCCGCAGGTGTCGCCGCCACCATCGCTGCGCGCGCGCATCCTCGGCGAAGTGGCTGCGGAGCCGGTCGATGCCCCCGCTGGTCCAGCGCTGCACGAGCGGCGCGGCGTGCCGGCGTGGCTGCAGGTGGCCGCGATCCTCGTCATCGGCGCGGGCACCGTCGTCTACGCCCAGCGCATGCAGGCGCGCGTGTCGAACCTCGAGGCGCAGCTCCAGGAGGCGCAGGCGCAGGTGGCCACGTCCGATCGGCTCATCGCCGACGCGCGCACGGTGGCGTTCCGCGCCCAGGCCGCGATGGGCGTGTTTGCCGCGCCCGACGTGGCGCGCATCGATCTCGCCGGACAGCCCGTGGCGCAGACGGCCCGCGCCCGTGCGCTCTGGAGCCGCCAGCGCGGCATGGTCTTCACCGTGACGAACCTGCCGGCGCTGCCGCCGGGCCGCGTGTATCAGGTGTGGGTGGTCACGGCGCAGGCGCCGGTGAGCGCGGGCCTGCTGACGCCGGATGCCTCGGGCGGCGGCTCGGTGTACTTCGAGACGCCGGTGGACATCCTGCCGCCGGTGGCCGTGGCCGTGACGCTCGAGCCCGCCGGCGGCGTGCCGGCGCCAACCGGCGAGCGCTATCTGATCGGAACGCCGTCGGCGCTGTAGGGCAGAGTGAGCGGAGTAAGCAGAGTGGGCAGAGTAGGTAAGAAGGCTTTTCCCACTCAGCTCACTCAGCCCACTCCGCCGTAGATCTCCGCCAGCGCTTCGTCGAGCGTCGAGTAGCGGAACCTGAACCCGCCGGCGACCGCCAGTTTCGGCAGTACCCGCTGGCCGTTGAGGATCAACGCGTCGGCCATCTCGCCGAGCGCCAGCCGCAGCGCGAACCCGGGCGCCGGCATGAACGACGGACGATGCAGCGCGCGGCCGACCGCGGCCGCCATCTCGCGATTGGTCACGGGGGCCGGCGCGGTGAGGTTCAACGGTCCGCGCACGCCGGTGCTCGCGAGCGCCCAGCGCACCATCGCGACCCAATCGTCGCGATGGATCCACGACATCACCTGACGGCCCGATCCGAGTGGCCCCCCGGCGAAGAAGTGAAAGGGAAGCGCGAGCCGCGGCAGCGCGCCGCCGTCGCGCGCCACGACGAAGCCCGTGCGGAGCAGCACCACTCGCGCGTGGGCGCTGGCTTCGAGCGCCTCCGCCTCCCACTCGCGGCACACCGTCGCGAGGAAGTCGCTGCCGGGCAGTGACGACTCGTCGAGCGGTTCGTCGCGGTGCGTGCCGTAGTAGCCGACCGCGGACCCGCTGAGGAGCACCGCGCCCGGCGGCCCGGCCGCGCGCAGCGCCGCCACCACGCCCCGAGTGCCCTCGAGACGGCTCGAGAGGATGGACTGCTTCCGCGCCGCCGTCCATCGCCCCTCGGCGATCGGCTCGCCGGCAAGATTGACCACGGCTCCAGCCCCTTCGAAGGCCGTTGCCCATCGTCCGGCGGTTGGCCCCGGCGACCACTGCACCTCGCCGGTGGCCCTCGGCGCCCTTCGCGTCAGCACCGCCACCTCGTGGCCGTCGTCCCGCAGCACATTCACGAGCCGAGCGCCAAGGAAGCCCGTGCCTCCGGTCACAACGACTTTCATGGCAATAACTTAGCCCAGATAGGGTGCCGATCGAACGGGCGCGTCAGCGGCTCGTCGCTTGATCTTTTCTGGCGTACCGATCTATTAACTAACCAGTTGGTTAATGGATGAGCAAGGGGAATACGCGTTCGAGCGAGTCGTCGCACGCGGCCATATTTGCGGCCGCCGCCGAGGAGTTCTCGGAGCGCGGATTCGAGGCGGGGGGCGTGGACCGCATCGCCTCGAAAGCGCGCGTCAACAAGGCGATGCTCTACTACCACTTCGGGAGCAAGCGCGCGCTCTACATCGAGGTGCTGCGCGACATGTTCCGCGCGGTGAGCGCCAAGGCGCGCGGCATCGCCGACGGGCCCGGCACCGCACCCGAAAAGCTCGAACGCTGGGTCGCCACCATCATCCAGGAAGCGGCGGCGCGTCCCTGGTTCCCACCCATCATGCTGCGCGAGCTCGCGTCCGGCGCGCCGCGTCTCGACCCCGATACGTTCGCGGTGATGAACTCGATCTACGGCGCCGTGCGCGACATCCTGCTGCAGGGGCAGCGCGAGGGCAGCTTCGGCGAGCTCGATCCGCTGCTCACGCACCTCACCATCATGCCGCCGATCCTGATCTTCTTCGCGCGGCAGCGCGTGCTCGCCACCAAGGAGCTCACCACGGGGTTGCTCGAGCCGCGGCAGATCGAGGCCTTCGTCGCTCACATGCAGCGAACCGCCCTGCGCCTCGTGCAGAAGGAAGGACCACGACCGTCATGACCACGTTCATCCGTCTCGCCATCGTCGTGCCGCTGGCCGTCGTCGCCGTCGCCTGCACGGAGCCCGCGCCGTCGAATGCGCTCACCGCCTCGGGCAACGTCGAGGCCACGGAGGTGCAGGTGGCGCCCGAGGTGGGCGGCCGTGTCGTCGAGCTCCGCGTGGCCGAGGGCGACCGCGTCAACGCCGGCGACGTGATTGCCACCCTCGGCACCAGGGACACCGAGCTGCAGATCGGCCGCGCACGGGCCGAGCGCGCGGCGGCGGCGGCGCAGCTCCACCTCCTCGAAGCGGGGGCTCGCGCCGAGGACGTGCGGCAGGCCGAGGCCCAGGTGGACGCGACCACGAGCGAGATTGCCGCCATCGACGTCGAGATCAAGAACGCGCAGACCGACCTCGACCGCTTCGAAGCGCTCCTCAGCGCCAACGCCGGCTCGCAGAAGCAGCGCGACGACGCCCGCGCGCGCGTCGATCTGGCGCGCGAACGGAAGCGCGCCGCCGAGGAGCGCGTCCGCGTGGCGCGCACGGCGCTCGATCGCGTCAGGGCCGGTGCGCGCAAAGAGGAGCTGGAAGGGGCACGGGCGCGGGTGGCGACGGTGGACGCCCAGCTGGCCGTGCTCGACAAGAGCCTGCGCGACGCGCAGGTGGCGGCGCCCTCGGGCGGTGTGGTCACGCAGAAGCTGGTAGACGCCGGCGAGATCGTGGCGCCGCGTTCGCCGCTCGTCGTCGTCACGGATCTCGATCACGCGTGGGCCAACGTGTTCGTGCCGGAGCCGGCGGTGCCGCGAATCATGCTCGGTCAGGCGGCAACGGTCCGCACCGATGCGGGGAGCAGCGTGCCGGGTAAGGTGACGTTCATCTCGCCGCGCGCCGAATTCACGCCGCGCAACGTGCAGACCGCCGACGAGCGCTCGAAGCTCGTGTACCGCGTGAAAGTCACCGTGGACAACGCCAAGGGCGTGCTGAAGCAGGGCATGCCGGTGGACGTGGACTTCGTGCTGCCATGACGACGACCACCACGGACGCAGGGCGTGGCGTCAGCCCCGCCGTGCACTTCGACAAGGTCGAGAAGCGCTTCGACGCGGCGACGGCACTCGCCGGGCTGACGCTCGACGTGCGCCGCGGCGAGATGTTCGGCCTGATTGGCCCGGATGGCGCCGGCAAGACGACGGCCATCCGTCTGCTCTGCGGGCTGCTGCATACCGACGCAGGCACGGTCCGTGTGTTCGACCGCGACCCGGTGCGCGACCACGCCTGGGTCACAGCGCGCGTCGGCTACCTGTCGCAGCGATTCAGCCTGTACGGCGATCTCACGATCGACGAGAACATCGAGTTCTTCGCCGAGATTCACGGCGTGCGCCACTACAAGGCGCGCCGTGACGCGCTGCTCGACATGACGCAGCTCACGGCGTTTCGCGGCCGCCTCGCCGACCGGCTGTCGGGCGGCATGAAGCAGAAGCTGGCGCTGGCCTGCACGCTGGTCCACGAGCCCGAGCTGATCGTCCTCGACGAGCCGACGACCGGGGTGGATCCGGTGTCGCGCCGCGAGTTCTGGAAGCTGCTGTCGGCGTTCCTCGCGCGCGGCATCACCATCGTGATGTCCACGCCCTATCTCGACGAGGCCGAGCGGTGCGCGCGTGTCGCCCTGCTGCACGACGGCCGTACGCTCGCCCTGGACGAGCCGTCGCGGCTGCGCACGCTGATCGGCGGCCGCATCGTCGAGGTGATGGCGCCGGGGCGCTCCGACGCCGCCGCGGTGGCCAGGACGCTGCCCGGCGTCGCCGACGTGCAGGTGTTCGGCGAGCGTCTGCATCTCACACTCGAGGGCGACACCGACGCCGCAGTGGATGCCGTGGCACGGCAGATCGCCACGACATCGCTCGCCGGCGCGAGCGTCCGCGCCGTGCTGCCGTCGCTCGAGGACGTCTTCATCGCCACGCTGGCGCGAAAGGAGCAGGCCGGTGCGTAGACACGTACTCTGCGCCATGTTGGCGCTTGCGGGCGCGGCGGGGCCGGTCACGGCGCAGGAGGCGCCGGCGCCAGTCGTCCGCCTGACGCTCGACGAAGCGCGGGCCCGCGCCGTCGAGGCCAGCCATCGCCTGGCCGAAGCGCGCGCGCGGGAAACGGTGGCGCAGGCGGTCATCGAGGCGCGTGTGGCCGCGGAACGGCCGTCCGTGTCGGCCTCGGCCGGCTACACGCGGACCAACCACGTCACCCCCTTCTTCGTCCCGGGTCCCACGGGACTGCCGCGCGTCATCTATCCCGACGTCCCCGACAACTACGCCTCGCGGCTCGACCTCCGGTGGCCGATCTACACGGGCGGCCGCACCGACGCGCTCGAACGCGCCGCGCGCGCCGAAGCCGGTGCCGCGGCGGCCGACGTGGACACGGCGCGGGCGGACCTGCGTCTGGAGGTGGCCCGCGCCTTCTGGGCGGTGGTGACCGCCCGCGCGGCGGTCGCCGTCGTGGAGGAAGCGCTCGAGCGTGCCGGCGTCAACGTCAACGACGCGCGGCAGCGCCTCAATGCCGGCCTGGTGCCGCCCAACGAGGTGGCCTCGGCCGAGGCGCAGCAGGCGCGCCAGCGCATGCTGCTGGTGGAAGCGCGGAACCAGCGCGACCTCGCGCTGGCCGATCTCGCCCGTCTCGTCGGCCTCGATCCCGCCCAGGCGGTGGATCCCGTTGCGGATCTCGAGCGGCCCGACGGCGCCGAAGTGTCGATCGACGCGCTGGCGCGCGAGGGGCTGTCGCGCCGGCCCGAACGCAAGGCGCTGGAACTGCGCATCACGGCCGCCGACCTGCAGAAGGCGGCCGCCGCGGCCGGCCGCAAGCCCGTCGTCGCGGCCGCGGCCGGCCTGGACTACGCGCGGCCGAACGCGAAGATCTTTCCGCGCGCCGATCGGTGGGACGACTCATGGGACGCCGGCGTGAACGTCACCTGGTCGCTGTGGGACGGCGGCCGGGTTGCGGCCGACGTCGCCCAGGCGGCCGGCGCGGCGACGGCGGTACGCGAGCGGCTGCGCGAGTTCGACTCGGTGCTCGCGGTGGAGGTCCGGCAGCGGTCGCTCGAGATCTCGTCCGGCACGGCGGCCGTGGCCGCGGCCGGCGAAGCGGTGCGCGCCGCCGCCGAGGCGCGCCGGGTGGTCGGCGAGCGTTACCGCGCCGGCGTGATCGCGCAGGGCGACGTGCTCGACGCCGAGCTGCAGCTGCTCCAGAGCCAGCTCGATCGCACGCGCGCGCTGGCGTCGGTGCGGCTGGCCGAAGCGCGCCTCGAGCGGGTCCTAGGGAGATAAAGGGGCGATGAACGCGGCAAATGCCATCGAGGTGCGCGACCTCAGCAAGCGCTTCGGCGCGTTCGTCGCCGTCAACCGCGTGTCGTTCGACGTGCGGGCCGGCGAGATCTTCGGCTTCCTGGGCAGCAACGGCGCCGGCAAGTCCACGACCATCCGCATGCTGTGCGGGCTGCTGAAGCCCACGTCGGGCACGGCCACGGTGGGCGGCATCGACGTCGGCCGGGATCCCGAGGGCGTCAAGCGCCGCATCGGCTACATGTCGCAGCGGTTCTCGCTCTACGAGAACCTGACGGTGGACGAGAACATCCGTTTCTTCGGCGGCGTCTACGGGCTGGACCGCGAGCGCCTCGCGGCGCGCCGCGAGTTCGTGCTCGAGATGGCCGGCCTGCGCGGCCGCGAATCGACCCTGACGCGCACGCTGTCCGGCGGCTGGCGGCAGCGGCTGGCGCTCGGCTGCGCCATCCTCCACGAGCCGCCGATCGTGTTCCTCGACGAGCCCACCGGCGGCGTGGATCCGCTCTCGCGCCGGCGGTTCTGGCGGCTCATCGACGGCCTGTCGCAGGCCGGGGTGGCGGTGCTCGTGACCACGCACTATCTCGACGAGGCCGAGCACTGCCATCGCATCGCGATCATCCAGGCGGGCACCCTGGCGGCGCTCGGCACCGTGGCCGAGCTGAAAGGGACGTTTGCCGGCCGGCCGATCGTGGAGGTGCACGCGACGCCTCCAGTGGAAGCCATGAACGCGCTCGACGCGATGGCGGAAGTGGAGAAGACGAGCATCTTCGGCACGGCCGTGCATGCCGTGCTCCGGACGCCGCAGGCCGACACCGGCGCCATCACGGCGCGTCTGCGGGCGGCCGGCGTGGACGTCAGCTCCTGCACCCTCGTCGAGCCCTCGCTCGAGGACGTCTTCCTCGACGTCGCGGAGCGGAAGGCCGCCGCCTGATGCGCAAGGTGCTGGCGGTCGCCGTCAAGGAACTGCGGCAGATCCGCCGCGATCGGCGGAGCCTGCTGATCCTGCTCTTCGTGCCGGCGTTTTTCCTGCTGGTCTACGGCTACGCGCTCAACTTCGACATCCGCAACATCCGCCTGGCGGTGCAGGACGACGACCGCAGCAGCGCCAGTCGCGAGGTCATCTCGGCGTTCCTCAACTCGGGCTATTTCGACCTGGCCGCCGACGTCGTGGACGGTCACGACGTGACTGGACTCCTCAACCGCGGCGACGTGCGCGCCGTGCTCGTGATCCCCGCGCGGTTCGGCGCCGACGCCGCGGCCGGCCGGTCCACCAGCGTGCAATTCCTCATCAACGGCGACAACGCGAACACGGCCACCACGGTGATGGGCTATGCGGTCGGCCTGGTGTCCGCGGTGTCGAGCCGCTACGAGGTGCAGGCGCGGCTCGGCTCACCGTCGGGGCCGCTGCTCACCCTCGAGCCGCGCGTCTGGTACAACCCAGAGCTCCGCAGCACGCTCTTCCTCGTGCCTGGCCTGATCGCCTACATCGCGATGCTCACCGCGGTGGTATCGACCGCCCTGTCGGTCGTGCGCGAGAAAGAGGCCGGCACGATGGAGCAGAACCGGATGTCGCCCATCGGGGCGCCGGCCTTCGTGGTCGGCAAGACGGTGCCGTACTTCGTCATCTCGCTCCTCTCGTCGCTCGGCGTCGTGGCGGTGTCGATGGCGCTCTTCGACCTGCCGGTGCGCGGCTCGTGGGTGGCGCTCATCGCCTGCATCTCGCTCTTCCTCGTCGGCGCACTGGCCTTTGGCGTGCTCATTTCCACCGTCGCGCCGTCGCAGCAGGTGGCGTTCCAGATTGCGCTCCTCACGTCGTTCCTGCCGACGCTGATGCTGTCGGGGTTCATTTTTCCGATCAGCAGCATGCCGGTGTTCCTGCAGGCGGTCACGCACGTGGTGCCCGCCCGCTACTTTCTCGTCGTCCTGCGCGGGCTGCTCCTCAAGGGCGTGGACCTGCGCCTGTTGTGGGTGGACGTGGCGTCCCTCGCCGTGTTTTCGCTGGTCGTGCTGGCCCTGGCGTCGGTGCGCCTGAAGCGGGAGTGGGCCTAGATGCAGCGGCTCGCGAGCCTCGTCCGCAAGGAGCTGATCGAGCTGCGGCGCGACCCGCGGCTCTTCGCGATCGTGATCGTGGCGCCCCTCGTGCAGCTGACGCTGCTTGGCTACGCCGCCACGACCGACGTGCACGACGTGCCCATCGTCGTTGCGGACGAGGACCGGTCGACGGAGAGCCGCGCGCTCGTCAGCCGGTTCGACGCGTCGCAGAACTTCGTGGTCGCCGACTCCGTGGAGTCGTCCAGCCAGATCGACGCCTACCTCGACTCCGGCCGCGCCTGGATGGCGCTCACCGTTCCGGCGCGTTACGGTGAACGGCTGCGCGCCGGCGTGCCCGTGCAGGTGCAGGTGGTGGCCGATGGCAGCGACGCCAACTCCACCAACGTCGCGCTCGGCTACGCGGGATCGCTGATTGCCGCCTACAGCCGCGAGCTCGCCGCCGAGACGGGCCGCGGCCCGGCCGAGCCGCTCGTCACCGCGCAGGTGCGCGTGTGGTTCAACCCGCAGCTCGAGAGCCGCTTCTTCATCATCCCCGGCGTCCTGGCGCTGCTGCTGCTGGTCGTCACCACCAACCTGTCGTCGATGGCGATCGTCCGCGAGAAGGAGCTGGGGACGCTGGAGCAGCTCAACGTCACCCCCCTCGCGCGCTGGGAGCTGATCGTCGGCAAGCTCCTGCCCTATGCGCTCATCGGCGCAGTGGACGTGCTGCTGGTGGTCGGCGTGGCGATCTTCTGGTTCGAGGTGCCGCTGCGCGGCAGCCTGGCGCTGCTGATCTCGATGTGCCTCGTCTATCTGCTGACGACGCTCGGTCTCGGGCTCTTCGTGTCCACGATCTCGAAGACGCAGCAGCAGGCGATGATGACGTCGTCGTTCTTCTTCATGATCCCGATGGTGTTCCTCTCGGGATTCATCTTTCCCATCGAAAACATGCCGGCCGCGGTGCAGCCGGTGACGCTGCTCATCCCGCTCCGCTACTTCCTGGTCATCGTGCGCGGGATCTTCCTGAAGGGCGTCGGGCTCGAGACGCTGTGGCCGCAGGCGCTGGCGCTGGCCGGCTGGGGGCTGGCGATCCTGACGCTTGCCACGCTGCGTTCCAGCAAGCGGCTGTCGTAGGGGCCGCCTTCAGGCGGCCCAGCGCCGGGCCGGCTGAAGCGGCACTGTCTCAGCTTGGGAGGTCCGGTGGGATTATGGGCAACTGAGGGTGACCGGCTACCTCAGGCGACCGAGCCTATGTGGAATAGGTGCTTCGATGACGACACCCGAAGACAAATTCGACTATTGGACGCTCTCTGGGCAAGCGTGGCGGCGGGACGGCAATTCAAAGTAGTCCACTGCCAAACCGAGACAGTGCCGCTGAAGCCGGCCCCCACGTCACTTCGTGACTGGCGGGGCCTCCGCAAACGGCGTGATGCCGAACTCCGGGTAGATCTCGCTCGGGAAGTAGGCCACACCGTCCTTGACCACCATCCGGATGGTCTTGATCGCCTTGAGGTCGCGCGTCGGGTCGCCTGGGATGAGGAAGAAGTCCGCCAGCTTGCCCTTCTCGATCGACCCGAGTCGCTGGTCCTGCCCGAGGTACCGGGCCATATCGAGCGTGGCCCAGGCGAGGATGTCGGCCGGTGTCATTCCGATCCGCTGATACAGCTCGAGCTCCCGGTGGTAGGTGAACGAGCCGCCCAGATCGGTGCCCGGAATCAGCGTCACGCCGCGGTCGCGCAGCTCTTTCACGGTGGCGAGAATGGCGTCGAAGGCACGGCGGTAGGCCTCGTCGTCCCCGGGCGCCGACGTGTCGCTCCGGGCAGCCTTCGCCGACCGCTGATAGCCGACCGGCATGTGATCGAGGTAGTCGGCTGCGCCTGGCGGCACGACACCGTTGCGGTTGAGCGTCAGCTCCTCGTGAATCGCCAGCGTGGGATCGATGGCGAGCTTCCGCTGCGCCATCGCGTCGATGGTGCGGCGCGCGGCCGGGCTCGAGAGGCCGACGGTGGGAAAACGCTTCATGGCCGTCAGGCGCAGCAGCGTTCGCGTGTCCTCATCCGGTTGCAGCACCCAGCCGAGCATGAACTGATTGATGTGGGTCAGCTCGTCGTAGCCGGCGGCGATGACGGCATCTGCGTTGGTGAAGGCGGGCACGTGCCCGGCCACGCGCATGCCGAGCCGGTGCGCCTCTTGCACCATGGCCGGCACCCACGCGGGATTGATGCTGTTGTAGATCTTGATCTGCCAGTAGCCGCGGGCGCCGTACCAGCGCACGGCATCGAGCGCGGCGGCCTCGCTGTCCACGACGATGCCGCTGTTGGCGTTGAACGGGCTCCTGCCTTCGATGAAGCCGCTGCGCGTGACGCGCGGTCCCGCGATCGTGCCGGCGTCGATGCGTGCGATCAGGCCGTCGAGCACGTCGTTGGTGTTGCCCATGTCGCGGACGGACGTGATCCCGCTGAGGACGTTGAGCACCGCTTCTTCCTGATCGAGATGGGCGTGCATCTCGAACATCCCCGGCACCAGCGTGCCGTTGCCGCCGTCGATCGTGACCTCGCCCGGAGTGGCGGGGCTGGACGCCGGCTCGACGCCTGCGATGACGTTGCCGTTGACGACGACGGAGACGGGATCCGTCAGCGCTTTCGTGGCCGGATTGAAGAGCCTGACGTTCCTGATGCGGACGGGCGCGCCGTACCGGTGCGCCGCGGCTTTCTGGATGGCGACCAGACGGTCCGACGACATCGTGGCCGCAAGCGCCCGCAGCCGCGCGTCCTCCTTCTCGTAGCCCTCGCGCACGATGATGAACGACGGTGAAATGACCGCGAACAGGTTGCCGCGCGCGTCGAGCAGCAGGTAGTCCGGCGCGAGGTTGGTGCCGCTCAGCGTGTAGGCCGCGACGCGAACGGGGCCGGGACCGCCGCTCATCGTGAGGTCGGCGCCCTTCTTCAAACTCAGCGTGCCGGACGGAAGCGCCGGCATGCGCTTGTTCACCGTCTTGTTGAGCAGCCGGGCATACAGGCCGAGCGACCAGGGGCTCGCCGTCTGCGGCACGTACACGGCTTCACCATCGCTGGCGACCGAGCCGGGACCCGTGGAGTCCCGCCACTCGGCGCGGGTGCCCGACAGGCCGAACCGCTCGTCGATCTTGTTGCCGAACGTCGTGGCGCCGGTGACGGTCCAGGCCGAGGGAAGCCCTTTGGCCGACAGCGTGATGACCTCGGCGAGCGTGGGGCCGCGCCCGTTGTTCTTGTAGTCGTAGTCCACCACGACCCGCGGGCCGTCGGTCCTGGCGGTGAGGTGACCGATCGTACGGCCGCCGAGGATCACTGTCAGCTTTTCCGCCTGGGCGGATGCGGTGCCGGGGCAGAGGAGCGTCGCGACGCACGCCGTGGCCGCCGCGAGCTGTCGCAGGCTCATGGTGGTTCTCTAGCCGAGGCGCTTCAGGATCGCCTTCTGGTTGGCGAGGATCTTCGCCTGGTTGGCGATGATCTTCTTCTGATTGCCGAGGACCTTGTTCTGGTTCGCCAGGATGGCTTTCTGGTTCTTCGCGGTGGCGTCTGCAGCCATGGGTGCTCCTTGAGGCAGAGTTGGCAAAGTAAGCAGAGTAGGCAGAGTGTAGTTCAGGACTCCCGCCGCGCCGCGGCTTCGCCGGCCTCGACGTTCACGAACGACAGCACGATGGCGCCGGCGATGAAGAACACGATCACCGACAGCACCGCCGCGCGGCTCGACTGAAACACGGTCACCGAGGCGGCGAACAGGGCGGGGCCGAAAATGCCGGCGAACTTCTCGAACACGGCAAAGAACCCGAAGTACTCCGACGACTTGGCCCGCGGCGTCATGCGCGCGAAGAGCGAGCGGCTCAGCGCCTGGCTGCCGCCCTGGACCATGCCGACCAGGAACGCCAGCACGAAGAAGTGCCACGCGGCGGTCATGAAGTAGCCGAGCACGCTGATCCCGACGTAGACCGCGAGGGCGAAGAAGAGGGCCGTCTTGGCGCCGATGCGGCCGGCCACCGCGCCGAACAGGAACGAGCACGGCACGCCGACGAACTGCACCATCATGAACGCCGCGATCTGGGCGTTGCGATCGATCCCGACTTCGGCGCCGTAGATCGAGGACATCCGGATGATCGTCTGGATGCCGTCGTTGTAGAGCAGAAAGGCGACGAGCATCAGGAACGCGTCGCGATTGGCGCGGAGTTCCCGCAGCGTCTTCCACGCCGCGCCGATCGCCGCGAAGACGAGCGCGACACCGGAGGCGCGGAGCGCTTCCAGGCGGACCGGCGGCTCCGGCACGGTCCGGAAGAGCGGCAGTGAGAACAGCAGCCACCACACGCCGACGCTGACGAACGTGAGGTGGATCGCCGCGATCGTGCCCGAGAGCCCGAACGTCGCCGGGCTCAGGATCCAGGCGAGGTTGATGAGCAGCAGCACGCCGCCGCCGATGAACCCCATCGCATAACCCGCCGTGGACACACGGTCGATGTCGCCTGCGGGGGCGATGTGTGGCAGCAGCGAGTCGTAGAACACGAGCGTCGATGCCACGCCGATGTTGGCGATCATGAAAAGCGCCAGGGCGTAGACCCACTCGCCGCGGCCGATCGTGCCCATCAGCAGCGTCGCGGTCACGCCGATCGCGAGGAAGATCGCCAGCAGGCGCTTCTTGAGCGGACGGTGATCGGCGAGCGCCCCGAGCACCGGCGCGACGAGCGCGACGACCGCCAGCGCCGCGGTGGTGGCCCACGCGAATCGCGACGTGGCGACGACCGGCGGCAGTCCGGCGGCGGCATAGTCGGCGAAGAAGCCCGGAAAGACCGCGGTGACGATGGTGGACCAGAACGCCGAATTGGCCCAGTCGTACATCGCCCAGGCGCGCAGCTCCGGCGTGGCGAGTCCGAGCCGGGAGAGGAGGCGCGTCATTCGCAGCGGATTATGGCCTGTCGCGCCGAAGCCGCGAAGCGGCGAAGGCGGATCAGAAGGTCTTGCGCGCTACCCATTCGCGGAGCAGCGAGTCCACGACGACGTAGCGGGGGCCTTCCTTGAGCAGGAGGTCCTGTTTCATCAGCGCCGCGAGCGACGTCTGGATGCTGGAGGGGCCGCCGAGCCGATGGCGGCTGCGGGTGTCGGCCGACAGCAGCTCGCGCCCGCCCTGCAGCACCACGGCGCGCAACACGCCGCGCTGCGCCAGCGTGAGCCTCTGCCAGATCGCTTCGAAGACGGTCTCCTGCTCGTTGAGCAGGCGGCTCAACGTGGCGTGCAGGTGCTCGAGGCCCGCGCGTTTGCCGCCGACGCCGCGCACGTCGTCCCACGCCTCGTGTGCCAGCCGCTGCACGTCGTACGGCAGGTTGCCGGCCAGGTCCACGATTGCGGTGCCCAGGCCCGGCTCCGGCTTGATGCCGCTCTTGGTGAAGCGCCGCTCGATGAACGCCGCGAAAACGTCGGCCGGGATCTTCTCGAGCCGGATGACGGGGCCGGCTTTGTAGAACGGCCGGCGCGGCCCGATCATCTTCTCCATCAGGCTCGGCTCCGAGCCGGCGAACACGTAGCCCACCTGGCGCTGGTGCTGCGCCGCCGCCCGGAGCGCGTGTTCGACGCTGCCGCCGTTGAACGCCTCGATGGCCTGGAACTCGTCGAGCGCCACCACGACCGGCCGCTTGCGCGCCGCCGCCACCTGACCCGGCAGCGCGAAGATCTCGTTGGCGAGCCGGTTGACGTCGCGGTCGGTGCGCACCAGCGGAAAGGCCACCGAGACGCGGCCGACGCCGGTGTCCTTCGGCTCGTAGCGCAGCTCGGGCCGCGTGCTCTGAATGGCGCCGGTCAGCCAGCTGCGCGCCCGGTCCCACTTCGTCTCGAGCGAGGCCAGCGCGCGGGCGTAGCCCTCGAGGAACGCCATGTACGAGCTGTAGCTGCTGACCGTCACCTCGACGGTGAGCGTCCCGCGGCGCGCCAGGCCGTCGAGCGCCTGGCGGACGAGCGACGACTTGCCGTAGCGGCGCGGCGAGATCAGGAACACCTTCTGGCCGGCGGCGAGATCGCCGATCAGCCGGTCGAGCTCCACCTCGCGATCGACGAAGGCCTCGCCGGGCACGACCTCGCCGTAGACGAACGGATTTGGCATCAGGATGTCGGGGCGGTCTTGCGGCCGCCCGGCCCGTTACGCAGGTGAACGTAATGACTACGTCAGTTAACGTAACAGAGCCGGCGGGGCTCCCGCAACGGCGGCGCTCGCCTCCTGCAGCCGCGCCAGGCAGGCGTCGCGCAGCGGCTCGCGCGCGGGATCGAAGTCCACGTCGAAGAACAGGGCCCGGATGACCGCAATCTGCGCCACCGGCGGTACCGCCGCGACGAGCCGGTCGAGCCGCCCGCCGTCGTCGCACGCGCGCGAGTAGAGCCGGAAGACCGCATCGCGCACGGCGGGCTCCACCGGCTCCTGGTTCCGCACCATGTCGGCGACCGCCGCGAGGTAGGCCGCCTGACTGCTGCCGGTGCTTGCGAGCTGGAGCGCCGCCAGCTGCCGGTTGCGGACATACGGTCTGGCGCGCCCCGACGCCAGCGCCGCGTCGAAGTGCGCGGTGGCGTCGTCGATCGGGCGGCGCCTCCACGCCAGCCAATGCCCCCAGTGGGCGTGGGCGTAGGGGTTCGAGGGGTCCGCCTCGAGCGCCTGGCGGTAGAACGGCTCCGGGTCGGCGGCCTCCGTACCGCCATCGCGCGACTTCAGGAAGTGCGCCCATCCGACGTGCGCGAGCAGGTCGGCCTTGCGCCGGCCGGCCGCCGTCTCGGCGCCCCCCGTCAGCGCGGGGAGCAGCGGATCCACCGTGTCCGAGAACCGGGCGCCGCCCGCTGCGGACGCGCGCTCGAGCCACGCCATGGCGAGATCCTCTTGGGCGGACCGGATCGCCTGCCGCTCCGCGTCGGGCCGGCTCGCGAGCCGTGCCAGGTAGCTGCCCGTGCCCGCCGTAGCCGCGGCACGCTCGAGGCTCGCCCACGCGTCCGGGTAGTCGCCCGCGCGCTGCTGCCGGTCGGCTATGGCCTGCAGCTCGCCGACCTGCCGCTGGCGGTCACGAATCTCCGCGAACACCTTCGATGCCTGGTTGAGGAGCAGGAGCACCGACAGCAGGAGCGTGACCACTCCAACCCATTTGAGCGGGTTGTCCGCGAACGAGCCCGTCGATCCGGGCGATATGCGCATGCACAGGCTCGGGGGAGAGCCACATGCATTCTAGAACCATCCCGCTCCGTGCTCCTCTCTGACCAACCACCGCAAACACAGATGCGGCTGTGCTGTTGGGGCGTCGGCCGGGCTGGAAGCGGTGGTGTTCCACACAGGACAGACGGGCGCGGCCCAGGGCCGTACGATCACGACGTAACTGGGTATCTCCCGGCTACGCGAGACTCCTAGACGGGCTCTCGACCCATCCCTTCGACGACTCGGGTCTGGCCCAGGGCGGTTCATTGTGCGCGCCGAGCGGATCTCATGACGCCCCAGCTCTCGCTCGTCGATCGCGCCGGCGCTGGCGTACTCGGCGTGTTCGAGTTCGCCGGCTCCACGGCCATGTTCGGCGCCCGCGCCGTGGTCGAAATGGCGAGGCCGCCCTACGAGCCGCGGGAAATCGTCCGGCACATCTATCAGTTCGGCTATCGCTCGGCGCCGCTGATTCTCGCGGCCGGATTCGCCGTCGGCGTCGTGCTGTCGATGCACACGCGAGCCTCGCTCGAGCAGTTTGGCGCCGAGGCGATGATCCCGGCGGGGCTTGCCATTGCGTTTATCCGCGAAACCGGTCCGCTCATCGCCGCGCTCCTGGTCGCGGGACGCGTCGGCGCCGGCATCGGCGCCGAGATCGGCGCGATGAAGGTGACCGAGCAGATCGACGCCCTGGAAGCCACCGCCGTCGACGCCTTCAAGTACCTGGCGGTCACCCGCGTCATCGCGCTGATGATCGCGATGCCGCTGCTCACGATCATGATGGACTTCGCCGGCATTTTCGGCGGCTACGTCGCCGAAGCCGCGGTGTCGGGCATGTCGTGGCAGCAGTACTTCGAGCGGTCCTTCGCCTACATCGGCTACTCGGACATCATCCCGTCCACGCTGAGGACCGTGGTGTTCGGCTTTCTGATCGCCGTCGTGTCCAGTTATCTCGGTTTCACGACCAGCCGCGGTACCGAAGGCGTCGGCGAGGCATCGACTCGCAGTGTCGTCATGTCGTCGATGCTCATCATCCTCAGCGACGTGATCCTCGTGAAGCTGATCTTCTTCTTCTATCCGGTGGCGGGATGAGCGCCGTACGGTTCGAGCGCGTGTCCAAGCGCTTCGGGACACAGACGGTGCTCGACGACCTCTCGTTCGAGGTGCCGGCGGGGCGCGCCTTCTGCCTGCTCGGCCGGAGCGGCACGGGCAAGAGCGTGACCCTGCGACACATCGTCGGACTGGTGAGGCCCGACAGCGGACACGTCTTCGTCGAGGATCGTGACGTGACGACCCTGGCCGGCCGCGACCTGGCCGCCGTGCGCAAGCGCATGGGCTTTCTGTTTCAGAACGCGGCCCTCTTCGATTCGATGTCGGTCGGCGAGAACGTCGCGTTTCCGATGCGGCGCCACACCGACTGGTCCGACGCCGACATTCGCGGCCGTGCCGCCCGGAAGCTCGCGGACGTCGGTCTCGAGCAGGAGTTCGACAAGATGCCGGCGGATCTCTCGGGCGGAATGAAGAAGCGGGCCGGGCTGGCCCG